>NZ_POUA01000007.1 GCF_003236385.1 Spongiactinospora gelatinilytica | reverse complement strand
GCTCCGGAAGGGTTCGCCGAGCCCGAACGGCTCGCCGAGCCCGGAGCCCGGGCCGGTCCTGATGTCGGGGTTCGTGCTGGCCCCGGGATCGGTGTTGGGACCGTTGTCGAAGTCCTGCGGCCCCGGTCCGCCACCGAGGATCGGACCGACCCCCAAAGGGTCCGCCGAACCAGAGCCGACAGGGCCAGAGCCGGAGCCAGGACCCGAACCCGGCCCCTCGGGACGCCCGCGCCCGAAGACCTCGCTCGTCCCCAGCCCCAACGGGTCGCTCCCCGGCACGCTCTCCCCAGAAGGGGCCGCCCCCGTCGGCCTCGGCGCGCCCAGCGGCCGGCTGAGGTCCAAGGGATCGAAGTCCGGGTCGAGCGCCCGCTCGAACCCCGGGTTCAGCCCGTAATCCGGGTGGTCGGGATGGTCAGGGCCGGTCTCCGGGCCGGTGCCGGGCGCGCGCTGGGAGTCGTGCGGCGGCTCGGCGGGCTGCTGGTTGTGCGGCGAGGCCGCGAACCAGTTCTCATTGGCCGGTGGCGAAGAGCCGGACTGCTCATACGGCTGGCGACGTGACGGTTCCCCGGGGTTACCCATGCGCAGAGATTAACTGTGAACGGGCACCGAGATGGTCATGAATATCCGAAGTCCTGTGTCCACCACAGCCCGCCGGGCCCCTCCGCGACCCCCACTCCGATGGCCACCATCCTGCAGTTGAGGATGTTCGCGCGGTGGCTCCGGCTGTTCATCCAGCCCTGCACGGCCTCCTTCGCGCTGAGGTACCCACGGCCGATGTTCTCCGCGCCGCCGTCCTTATAGCCCGCCCGTTCCATCCGCTTCCACGGCGACGAGCCGTCCGGAGAGTTATGGGTGAATTGCCCGCTTTCCGCCATCTCGGCGGAGTGCTGCCGCGCGGACCGCACCAGCCGCTGGTCCAGACGCAACGGCCGGCAGCCGTGCTTGCGCCTGGCCCGGTTGGTCAGTCGTACCGCCTGGCTCTCCATCGCGCGCAGCGAGCCGTACGGCGAACTCGGGACGATCCGCGGCTGCTCACTGAGCTGCCCGCCGACATCGGCGCCGACGGTCGCCTGCGCCCCCACGGCGTCCTGCGGCCCTGGCATGTGCTCGCCGGTGGCATCGCTGGTCGAGCGGGGACGTGGGGCCTGCGTGTGCTTGGCGTGCGGCGCGGAGGGCGTGGGGCGCATGACGGCGCCGAGCGGCGCGCGGCTGCGGCCGGCGCGCGGTTGGGCCAGTACGGTGGGCGTCGCCGGCTCGACGTTGTTCAGGAACACCGGCTCCGGCTCCTCCGGGCCGCGTGAGACCCGTCCGATGACGATGCCGGTGATGAGTACCGACACCAGGCACGCCACGATCCCCAGGTGACTCCGGCGCCGGAGCATCGCCTGGGGTGACCGAACGTGAGGGGGCTGCCGCATTCCGCCCCCAACGATAGAGATGTTGAGTCTTGGGGAAAAAGGGAATCGCGGGAACGAAACCCAACCGTTCTCCTTCCGTCCCCCGTGCGCATCAGCGATCTTCGCCGTGGAGCCCGGTCCAAGTCCCGTAGGAGCCCCGCAGGAGCCTTGGGGCAGCGTGGTCCGGCGCGGCTGTTTTGACCCATGCCGCCAAGGGGCGGTATTCTGCTTGTTCGTTGTGTGCGAGCCAGTCCTTGGCGACTGGAGCGCGGCGCGTCCGGCGTCTTCTCCCGTGTGCGGAGACGGAAGGTCCGGGTCGCCGTGTGCCCGCACCTTCCCACCACAGGCTGCCATCCCGAAGGCAGCGCCGAAGACGCGAGCAAAGAAGGCCATACGACCGTGCGCACGTACTCAACCAAGCCCGCCGAAGTTCAGCGCCAGTGGTTCGTGATCGACGCGACCGACGTCGTGCTGGGCAGGCTCGCCAGTCAGGTGGCGACGCTGCTTCGCGGTAAGCACAAGCCGATCTTCGCCCCGCATGTCGACACCGGCGACTTCGTCATCGTCGTCAACGCCGACAAGATCGCGTTGACCGGTGACAAGCTTCTGCAGAAGAAGGCGTACCGCCACTCGGGCTACCCCGGCGGTCTGCGTTCCGTCAGCTACGGCGAGCTGATGGAAAAGCGCCCCGACCGCGCCGTGGAGAAGGCCGTCAAGGGAATGCTCCCGAAGAACGCCCTCGGCCGGAGGATGGTCAAGAAGCTGAAGGTCTACGCCGGTGGGGAGCACCCGCACCAGGCGCAGCAGCCGGTCCCGTTCGAGATCACCCAGATCTCTCAGTAGCCCAGAGCATCCCACCAGTAGCGCCGAGAAAGTAAGAGGAGAACCGTGGCCGAGCCCACCGGTGTCGAGACGCCCGTCGAAGGCGAGCTGGAAGAACTCTCCGGCGAGGACTTCCCGACCGAATACACCAGCGAGTCCGTCCCCGCCGGCGACGCGCCTGTCCGCAAGCCCATCACGACGGGCAACTCCTACGGCACCGGCCGCCGCAAGGAGGCCGTGGCGCGGGTCCGCATCGTGCCCGGCACGGGCAAGTGGAAGATCAATGGTCGCACCCTCGACACCTACTTCCCGAACAAGGTCCACCAGCAGATCGTGAACGAGCCGTTCGTCACGCTGGGGGCCGAGGAGCAGTTCGACATCGTCGCGCGGATCGACGGCGGCGGCGTGACCGGCCAGGCCGGCGCGCTGCGCATGGGCCTGGCCCGTGCGCTCTCCGTGCTCGACGTCGAGACCAACCGCCCGCCGCTGAAGAAGGCCGGCTTCCTGACCCGCGACGCGAGGGTCAAGGAGCGCAAGAAGTACGGCCTGAAGAAGGCCCGTAAGGCTCCGCAGTACAGCAAGCGTTGACGGCGCGGCTTTTCGGCACCGACGGGGTCCGTGGGGTCGCGGGACGCGACCTCACGGCCGAGCTCGCCATGGAGCTGTCGGTGGCGGCGGCGCACGTGCTCGGTGACGCGGGAGCGTTCGCCGGGGGCACGGGCGACATGGCGGGCGTCGGCGCGGCCGGCAGCGCCGCTGGGCGTGGCCGCCCGGTGGCGGTCGTGGGCAGGGATCCGCGGGCCTCGGGGGAGTTCCTTGAGGCCGCGGTGGTCGCCGGGCTCGCCTCCTCGGGGGTGGACGTGCTGCGGCTCGGCGTACTGCCGACGCCCGCGGTCGCCTACCTCACGGCGGCGCTCGGCGCCGACCTCGGGGTGATGCTCTCCGCGTCGCACAACCCGGCGCCCGACAACGGGATCAAGTTCCTCGCCAAGGGCGGCTACAAGCTGCCCGACACCGTGGAGAACGAGATCGAGGAACGGCTGGGCGAGCGATGGGAGCGCCCGGCCGGATCCGGTGTGGGCCGGGTCCACGAGGCGTACGGCGAGGCCGACCGGTACATCGCGCACCTGCTGACCACGCTGCCCGTCCGTCTTGAGGGCATCAACGTGGTCGTGGACTGCGCCAACGGCGCCGCCCACACCGTCGCCCCCGAGGCCCTGGTGCGCGCGGGCGCGACGGTGGAGGCCATCGGCGCCCGCCCGGACGGCCTGAACATCAACGCCGGGTACGGCTCGACGCACCTCGACCGGCTCCAGCAGGTCGTGGTGTCGCGCGGCGCCGACCTCGGGGTCGCCTACGACGGCGACGCCGACCGCTGCCTGGCGGTCACCCACGAGGGCGAGATCGTGGACGGCGACCAGATCATGGCCATTCTCGCGCTCGCCATGCACGCCAAGAAAGAGCTGGTCAAGGACACCGTGGTGGCCACGGTCATGTCCAACCTGGGTTTCAAGATCGCCATGCGGGGGGCCGGTCTCAACGTCATCGAGACGGCCGTCGGCGACCGGTACGTCCTTGAGGCGATGAAGGCCGGCGGCTACAACCTGGGGGGCGAGCAGTCCGGACACGTCCTGCTGCTGGACCACGCCACCACCGGCGACGGGCTCCTGACGTCGCTGCACCTGCTCGCGGAGGTGGCCAGGCAGGGGCGTTCGCTGGCCGAGCTGGCCTCGGTGATGACCCGGCTGCCGCAGGTCCTGATCAATGTGAAGGGCGTGGACAAGGCCAAGGCCGCGGCCTCTGCCGAACTCGCGGCGGCGATCGGCCGCGCGGAGGGCGAGCTCGGCGAGACCGGCCGCGTGCTGATCCGGCCCAGCGGCACCGAACCCATGATCCGCGTCATGGTGGAGGCGTCCTCCGAGGCCATGGCCCAGGAGATCGCGGGCCGGCTGGCGGAGACGGTCCGCACCACCTGCTCCTGAACCTCTACGTCGCACGTCACCCCGGCTCTGTTTCGCAGCCGGGGTGTCGTGTTCTCCGGCCGTCATGGGGTGAGGGCGCGCAGGAGCGTGGTCCGCAGTGCCTGCGCGGCCTCCTCGGGCGGCATGCGCCCCGCGGTGACCTGCTCGCTCGCCGCGTGCGCCAGTTTGACGGTCACCATGGCCAGCCACTCCGCCGGCAGGCGGTCATCGAACTCCCCGGCCAGTCTCCCCCGCTCGATAACCCGGATCAGGCGCTCGCTGATCGGCGCGTGGACCTTGCGGTCGGTGTGCGGGCTCACGGGCGTCGTGACGATCGCCTGGATGAGCCCCGGGTAGCGCTCGGCCGTACGGGCGGCGGCGTCGAGCACCCGTAGCAGCGCCTCGGTGGCCGGGCCCGTGTCGGGGTCGGCGGCGTCCATCGCGGCGGCGGTCTCGTCGGTGACCTGCTCGACGACGGCGGCCAGCAACTGCTCGCGCGAGCGGAAGTGCGCGTAGACGGTCTGGCGGGTCACGTCGGCGGCGATGGCGATGGCCTCGACGCTGGCGTCGGGATCGGTGCGCAGCAGCCGTAGCGCCGCGTCGAGGATGGCCGCCCTGCTGCGCAGCGCGTCGGCACGGCGGTTGCGGGCCTGGTACCGAGACAACTCTTACACCTTGCCAAGGTTTTCGTCGGGTGTATATCTTACGGGCTGTAAGAGATAGTAGGTGATGGGATGACCATGTTCAAAGACAGCCTGCTCAACGGCACCTCGCTCAACGGGACCGACCCCAAGGAGTTCATCACCGGGTTCTACCGGGCCCTGAACGACGACCTGATCAACACCGACGAGGACGCGGGGGTGATCATCGACCGCTACCACACGCCGGACATCGTCCAGGTCGCCGACGGGCACCGGATGGACCGCTACAAGCTCGTCGCGCACACCCGCCCGGTGCGCAAGAACCGCCCGGCGGTCCGCATGGAGGTGCACGAGGCGCTGGGGGGGCGACACGCTCGCCGCCAGAAACACGCTGCACGTGCGAAACCCCAAGCGGGATCTCGCCATCGAGGTGTGCTTCTTCGGGCGGTTCGCCCCCGACGGGCGGATGCGCGAGGCCAACATGCTCACCCGCATGCTCCCCGGCCAGGAGGAGGCGCAGGCATGACACAGAACACCTACCGGGTGAGCGGCATGGTCTGCGGGCACTGCGCGCGGTTCGTCGGCGAGGAGATCGAACGCGTCCCCGGCGTGAACGCGGTGACGGTGGACGTCGACGGCGGCACGGTCGCCGTCACCAGTGACCGTGCCCTGGACGTCGGCGAGGTCCGCGCCGCGGTCGAGGAGGCCGGCTACGAACTGGTCTCGTAGACCGGCCGGTCGGTGAGGTCCCGCAGGAGGAAGTCGTGCGACTCGCGGGCCTGCGCGGGCGGTTCCAGCGGTACGGCGGGGCAGCTCGCCCGGTAGGCGGGCGGCTTCAGCGTGATCAGGTAGCGGTCGATGGTGCTGATCGTGCAGTCGCTGCGGTCGTAGACGCCGTGTCCCACGCCCTCGTAGGTGAGCAGCCGGCCGGTCTTGCCGAGCTGGCGGGCGACGCTGACCGCCCAGGCGTGACCGGTGGAGGGGTCGTGCCGGAAGTTGACGACCAGGATCGGCGGCGCGCCGCGTACGCGCAGGCGGTGCTGCGGGTTCGGGATGGGCTTCGGCTCGCTCAGGCACCAGGTGTTGAGCGTCAGGTGGGACGGGTTCAGCTCCACGTCGGGCGCGACCGCCTTGGCGCGGCGCAGGTACCTGGCGTACTGCCGGTAGTCGCGGATCGACGTGTCGAAGTCCGCGCGGTCGAGCTGCCAGGCAAGGTGGATGCCATCCGCCTGCGCCTGCGCCTGCGCCTTTGGCCGTGCCTGCGCTCGCGTCGAGGCGGGCGATCTGGTCGGCGACCGACCACCACGCGGGCGCGTACGAACCGCTGGAGATGATGCGGGCCACGCTCCGCCTGGTGTACGTGCCCAGCTCGCCGCGTTCGGCCCGGTCCATCAGCCGCGTCCAGATCGCCCGCACGTCCTTGCCGTGCAGCGCGCACCGGGTCTCGCCCGCGCACCACTTCACGAAGGCGTCGAAGGCGTCCTGGGCGAATGCGGCCGTGTCGCGGAACGCGCGGCCCTCATCGATGCTGTGGTCCACGACGCTGTCCAGGACGAGGGCGCGGACGCGGCGGGGGAGGCGAATAATGGGCCGGCTTTACGCATGTGATCTCCAATCGCCAGCGCACGTCCATTACCTGGACGCCCAGATTGTCGATCACCTGGTTTTCCGTGGCCATAGGCCGGAATGACCATTTGAGATCACGGAAGCGCCTCCACGGGCGCCGAACAAGACCCGACACCGTTATCAGAGGATTCCACGCTTTACGCGCGAATATGGCCGACTCCAGGGCCCGCTTTGATTACCACGCCACCACCGGCAGCCTGCGGTCCAGGCCGGTGATGTACAGGAGCCGGGACATGTACGGGCGCGGTGCGGTCAGCACCAGTGTGATGCCCTGCGCGCTGGCTCGGTGCTGGATGCCGACCAGGACGGCCAGCCCGCTGGCGTCGCAGAATGTCATCGCGGACAGGTCGAGGACCAGCAGGCTCGTGCTCCGCTTCAGCTCCTCCAGCAGTCGCCGGCGAAGCGCCGCGCTGGTGAAGATGTCGATCTCGCCGTACAGACGAACGGTGGTGGGCATCGATGCCCTCGCCGCGCTGAGCGGAATACTGTCGATTACCGTCATGGGTTTCTCCGATCGGAGAAGTGTGAGAAAGCCGCCGGGGTGTCCGCCGCCGTGCGGTTGACAGGAGTCGGGCCGGTCGCGCAGGCGACGTCAGGATCGCTCTGCAGGGCCGGTGAGCGGTACCGGGCAGTTCGGCACGGTCGGTCGGCCGGTCCGGTGCTCATCCGCGGCGGGACGTGCCGCGTTGTCCGGCTCGACGACCAGCAGGGTGATCGACTCGCCGTCCGCCGATGTCAGGCGGACCACCCGTGGGTCATCGCGAACGAGCGGGCCGACCTGGATGTGACGCCCTCGGGCCGGGATGAGACGCGGGATGTGGTCCCATGCGTCGGGATGCACACGGACGCTGACGGTGGTGTGGTCCAGTCGCTGATCTACGGCGGCGATGAGGGCGGGCAGTTCGGCGTCGGCGTCGCACGAGCGGGGCCACCACGCCCCGTCGACGCCTGCCCGCCGGCCGCGTGCCGGATTGAGGCTGAGCCGGACGGCGGAATCGATCGTGGGAGTCGCGCGGGCGATCACGGTCAGCGGCCTGCGCCGCGACAGAGGTGTCGGCATCATGGTTTGCCTGGCCTGACCGGGCCTTGCGGGGCCCGCTGATGTATCTATCGCCGCGGGCGACGCCGACCTGAATGCCAACGCACGAGAAGTCCTCGGTACAAGCAGTCTACCTTGTCGCCTCCTGGGCCGGACCGATACCCGAAGCCGATTTCGGCAATTCCTTGGCCGTCAGTTCGTCAGTTCGTCAGCTCGCCGGCTCTTCGGCCGGGCACCCGGCCGAAGTGGTGGATCGTGGTCGCGTCGCCGGGAAAGAACGCCTCCACGGCGATGTCGTCCAGGGTGATGTCGAACGCGGTGCCGAAGGTGGTGACGGTGCTGATGAAGGTGAGTTCGGTGCCCTGGTGGCGGATGCGGATGGGGAGCGCGATGTCGGCGGGGTCGAGTGGCGGCGGATCGTCGTCCGGCCCGTAGGACCGCACATCCTCGTACAGGGCGGTGAGCTCCGGGTCGCCGGTCCTGGCGGCCTGGCGGGCCAGGCGGGGGAGCAGGAACGCGCGGACCTGGGCGAGATTGAGCAGCCGGGGCGCGTAGCCGCTGGGATGCAGGCCCACCCGCATCATGTTGACCCGCGGCCGCAGCAGCGCCGGATCGACCCCCTCCAGGAAGACGTCGATCGCCGAGTTGGCGAACAGCATGTTCCAGCGGCGGCCCATGGCGACCGCGGGATAGGGCTCGTGGCCGCGGACGACCTGCCGCATGGCGTCCCTGGCCGGCTCCAGATGGGGATCTTGCAGTGGCCGCTTGCGGACGACGGGGCGCGTGCCCGGCGGCCACCAGCAGGCGGTTGCGCTCCCGCAGCGGGACGTCCAGGTGCTCGGCCAGCCGCAGGACCATCGCGCTGCTGGGGACCGTGCGGCCGGTCTCCACGAAGCTGATGTGCCGGGTGGACACCCCGGCCTGGATCGCCAGGTTGAGCTGGCTGAGCCCCCTGCGGTGCCGCCATTCGCGCAGCAGCTCACCGGCCGGCCGATCTCCCATCATGGGGACATTATCGCCCGCAGTGCCGATCCGCTCGATTACCTCGTGGGTAATCGACACGGCCGCACGAATTCTGGAACGGTCGGGCCCATGACCGAGACCAGTGAAGGTAAAGCCGCGAACAACAAGGAACTCGGGAACCCGCCCGAATTCCGCACGGGATGTTCTGACCTTTTGCGCTGGCGGCTATTCCCTGATCAGGGTTGAGCGGCGTCGCCGTAAGATTCGGATAGGTCTCCAGGAAACGGATCTCCACCCCGCCTTTCCGCAGGGACGAGACGCCCTACGCGGCAGGGGCCTGCTCGCCGGCGCAGGCGGTCAATGCCGCCACCGTCTGCATGGCACCGGTGAGGGCGAGACCGCGCCGGAGCGCAGAACTCATCACCGCCGCGTTCGGTCGGGCCGTGTCGCGCGTGTGCGCCCCGCCCTACCGTACGGGGCGCACACGCGCGGATGTCACTCCTCGCCGGCGAGGGTGAAGGACCGCAGGCGCTGGCCGGCCCAGAGGACCGCGCCGACGGTGACGACGGCGATGGCGATGAGGGCGAAGCCGATGCCGACGCTGGGCTTGGTGAAGAAGCCCGAGGTGTTGAACTGGAAGGCGACCGACTGGGCCCACTGCTGGATGGAGAAGTTGCGGGCCCCGGGGACGAATACGCCGACGACGGACTCCCAGATCAGCGCGTACGCGATGCCGATCGCCACCGCGTGCTTGGTGATCACGCCGAGCAACAGGAACAGCGCGGCGTAGGCGAGGCCACCGGCGAACGCGCCGACCGCGAACCCGAAGGCGATCCCCGCTTCCATGCCGACCAGCAGGTAGGCGGCGGCGAAGGCGGGCAGCGCGCCGAACAGCGCCAGCAGCGAGGCGGCCACCCCGAACTTGGTGATCGCGATCGCCGGGCGGGAGATCGGCTTGGACAACAGGTGGACGATGGTGCCGTCGTCGATCTCGGGCGCGATCACGCCGGTGCCGGCGATCAGGCCGAGCAGCGGCAGCATGGTGCCCACGCCGAAGATCTGCATGAGCATCAGCGCGGACCGCTCGTCGGCGCTGCCCAGCATGCGAAGCAGTACGGCCAGCGCGATGAGCCCGGCGGGCAGCAGGACCATCAGCCAGATCCGCCGCCGCCCGATGACCATCCGGTAACTGATCCCCGCGACCGTACTCATGGCCTCACTCCGTTCGGGTGGCGGGGGCGCGGGTGGCCGGTGGGCGCGTTCATGTGGCGCTCCTGGTGATGAGGTAGGAGAACACGCTCTCCAGGTCCTCGTCGGCGGGGGCGACCTGCCAGACGTGGATGCCGGCGCTCTTGGCGACGCGGGGGAGGAGGCGTGTGAAACGGGCGAAATCGACCGCCTGGGCCTGTAGGCCGTTCTCGGTGAGGGAGACGGCGCCGGAGGAGGGGTCGGCGATGAGGGCCGCGGCGAGGGCGCGGTCGTCGCTGGAGCGGATGGTGAACAGGTGCGGCCGGTCGGTCATCCTGCGGCGGATCTCGCGGAAGTCGCCGGAGGCGGCGTGCCGGCCGGCGACCAGGACCTCGATCTGCTGGGCGACCCGCTCGACCTCCTCCAGGATGTGCGAGCTGAACAGGATGGTCTTGCCCGCCGCGCCCATCTGCCTGACCAGGTCCATCAGGTGCAGGCGCTGGCGCGGGTCCATGCCGTTGAACGGCTCGTCCAGCAGCAGTACGCGCGGATCGTGGACCATCGCCGCGGCGACCTTGACCCGCTGGCGCATGCCCTTGGAGTAGGTCTCGATCCGGCGCTCGGCGGCGTCCAGCATCTCGACCGTGGTCAGGGCGCGGCGCGCCGCCTCCGCAGCATCGGGCAGGCGGTGCAGCTTGGCGCTGGACAGCACGAACTGCCAGCCGGTGAGGAACCCGTACACGGCCTCCCGCTCGGGGACCAGGCCGATCGAGCGGTACACGTCGTGGTTGCGCCAGATGGGCCGGTCGTCCAGGGTCACGCTGCCGTTGGAGGGGGCCAGGAACCCGGCCATCATGTGCAGCAGCGTGGACTTGCCCGCGCCGTTCGGGCCGAGCAGGCCGGTGACGCCGGGGCCGATCGTCATCGTGACGTCGTTGACCGCGACGACGTTGCCGTACCAGCGCGACACCTGGCGAAGCTCGATGCGGGCGGGTGCGGTGGTGGCGGGTGGCGCGGTCACGCCCTCCGTTGCGGTGGTGGTCACGCGGATGCCGCCTTCCGGTAGCGCAGGATCAGTACGGCGCCGCCCAGCGCGGTCAGCGCGACGATGCCGAGGGCCGCGACCGGCCCGGAGGCTCCGCCGGGGTAGGAGTTGCCCATCGCGGCCGAGGCCCCGGTCAGCCACACCTGTACGGCGTCCACCAGGTAGAACGGGTTGATCAGCAGCGCCCAGCCGGCCGAGTCGTCCTGGCTCATCGAGCCCAGGATCTCCGTGAGCACCTGGGAGACCGCGGTGGTGAACAGGTAGAACGCGATGACCGCGGCCACGCCGAGCCCGCGGCGCGGGGTGAGCGAGGCGATGGCGAGGCCCAGGCAGGCCAGCATCAGCGAGTAGACGACCGAGAGGACCATGCTCGCCAGGTAGCGGCCGGTACCGGGGTCGCCGGGCGGGTTGACCAGCAACTCGCCGACGAACGTCACGGTCAGCGGCAGCCACTGCAGGATCAGCAGCGCCAGCGACATCGCGGTGACCTTGGCCACGACGTAGTCGCCGACCGTCACCGGCCGGGAGAAGTACAGCGGCAGGACGCGGAAGCGCAGGTCGGGGGCGACCAGTACGGGCGACTGGGTGGCCAGGAAGATGGCCAGCACGACCGACATGGTCGCGGCGAAGTTGGGGTAGTCGATCACCGGCCCGCGCTGCTGGGCCAGCGCCATCCCCGCGATGGACACGATGGCCGGCAGCAGCATGATGACCAGCAGCACGAACGGCATGACCTTCGCGCGGAACGAGCGGCCCAGGCCGAAGGCCCCGCGCAGGCTGTGCCGGGTCAGCGCGACCCTGGCGTGGCCGCGGCCCAGCCGCGCGCCGTCGTAGTGCCGGTAGCCGATGTCGTGGATGACGCCCGCGGGCTCGGGGGTCGATATGGCCGTCATACTGTCACGCCCCCGGAGGCTGCGGCGGAAGTCGTCTCGTGGGTCCGGCCTGCCTGGCCGGTCTCGTCGATCTCCGCGGCCGAGCCGCGGAAGACGTCCTCGATCCGCCTGCGGCCCTGCTCCAGCCGGATCAGCGACATGTCCAGGTCGCACACGGCGTCGCGTACGGCGTCGTAGGTCTCCGGGCCGCGTACCTTGACCATGAGCAGGCGGCCCGCGGCGCTGACGGTCTCGCCCAGCTCGCCGAGCCGGGCGGCGAGCGGCCGCGAGTCCTCCTCGACCTCGACCGTCACGGTCTGGGTCACGCCGGTGAACTCGCCGATCGCCGATGAGCGCAGCAGCTTCCCGCCGTCGATCACGATCAGGTGGTCGCAGACGCGCTCAAGCTCGCCCAGCAGGTGCGAGGTGACCAGCACGCTGATCCCGAACTCCGCGCCGATCCGCCGGATCAGCCGGAGCATGTCGTCACGGCCCTGTGGGTCCAGGCCGTTGGTCGGCTCGTCGAGGAACACCACGCGCGGGTCGTGGACCAGCGCCTGGGCGAGCTTGACCCGTTGCTTCATGCCGGTGGAGTAGCCGCCCACCGGGCGGTAACGCTCTTCGTACAGGCCGACGTGGCGCAGCGTGTCGGCGGCGCGTTCGCGGGCCGCCGTACGCGGCAGCCCGGACATCTGAGCCATGTGGACCACGAATTCGGTGGCCGACAGATCGGGAGGCAGGCAGTCGTGCTCGGGCATGTAACCGACCGAACGCCGGATCTCGGCGCCCTTGGTGGCCACGTCGAGGCCGAGCACCTGGGCCGTGCCGGCGGTCGGTTCGAGAAGGCCCAGCAAGATCTTGATGAGCGTCGACTTGCCCGCGCCGTTGGCCCCCACTAGACCTGTGACCCCCGGCGTGACCGTGACGCTGAGCGTGTCGAGCGCGGTCACCCGGGGGAAGCGTTTGGTCAACCCTTCGGTCGCGAGGATCGTCATGTGGCGGACTCTATCGCCGCATATCCGGCTGTGCCCTCGTCCGAATGTAGGATCTGACCCTTAGCCCCGGGTCAGGGTCGTGTGCTGCAGCGTCTTCCGTAGCTGACCGGGATAGGGGCCGCGGAGGCGCGACCACAGCAGCCGCTGCGAGTACAGCGTCGCCGTGCCCGAGATGGTCATGCCGAGCACGTTGATCGCGACCTGGGCGACCGAGGAGCCGAGGTCGCCCCAGCGGCCGAGCGCCAGGGCCAGGGCGGCGTAGCCGGCCGCGGGCACGGTGGTGACCGAGATGAAGACCCCGATCAGCGCGGTCGACTTGGCGGCCGTGATGGACAGTACGCCCGCCGCGCCGGCCAGCAGCGCCACGATGAACGACCAGCGGTCGGGGTTGACGATGAACTCGACCTCGGCGTGGGAGTCCAGCGTCGTGGGGCCGATCCAGCCGATCACTAGCGAGACCAGCGCGCACACGAACGTCACCGCGATGCCCACCAGGAACCCGGCCGCCACGCTCCTGGCCGCCCGGCCGATCAGGGCGCCGTCGCGGCGTAGCAGGCCGAAGCACATCGCCGATATCGGCCCGAACTCCGGCCCCAGCACCATCGCGCCGACCAGCACGATCGGCGAGTCGACCACCACCGCGATGGCCGCGATCTGCGTGGCGATGGCGAAGAACGCGAAATAGGCCCAGGTCATCCGGCTGTCGTCGGCGACCCGCTGGCTGAGTTCCTCCCACACCACGGCGTCGTCGGGGTCGCCGGGGGCCTCGGCCTCGGCCCGGTCGGCGACCTCGGAGAGGATCAGGCCCGCGCTGTCGGCGCTGATCGAGCCCACCTCGTGCAGGCGCATCTCCTTCAGCCGGCCGAGCACGTCGTTGGCGACCTCGCGGGCCACGTCGAACAGCAGTACGTCGCCCTGCGGGCGGGTGGCCACGCCCGGAAGTACGACCAGGTCGACCACGCCGGGGGCGTCGGTCAGATACTCGACGGCCGCGGCCGTGTGCGTGGCGGGACTTATGACGCGCATGTGCAGCACGTGGCCCACCCTAGTGAGAGCGCTCGGCGGCGGGCCCGGAACGGGTTTTACGTGCGGCGCAGCAGTACGCGCTGCACGGCGTGGTCGCGGCCCTTGTGCAGCACGAGCGCCGCCCTGGCCCTGGTCGGGGCGATGTTCTCGACCAGGTTGCGCTCGTTGACCTCGCGCCACACGTCGCGCGCGAACGCCGTCGCCTCGGTCTCCGACAGGTCGGCCAGGTGCCGGAAATAGGACTTCGGGTCGGCGAACGCGGTGCGGCGCAGTTTGTGGAACCGGTCCACGTACCACTCCCGGACGTCTTCCACCTGGGCGTCCACATAGATCGAGAAGTCGAAGAAGTCGCACACGGCCAGCGCGGTCGGCGGGGCCGGCTGGAGTACGTTGAGCCCCTCGACGACGAGGATGTCCGGCCGCCGCACGCTCTGCGTCGCGCCCGGCACGATGTCGTACTCCAGATGGCTGTAGACGGGGGCGGTGACCTCGGCCGCGCCCGCCTTCACCGCCGACACGAACCGGACCAGCGCCCGCCGGTCGTAGCTTTCCGGAAAGCCCTTGCGGTGCATGGTCCCGCGCTCTTCCAGGACCGCGTTGGGATACAGGAAGCTGTCGGTGGTGATCAGCTCGACGCTGGAGTGCTCGGGCCAGCGGGCCAGCAGCGTGTGCAGCAGCCTGGCGGTGGTCGACTTGCCCACGGCCACGCTGCCGGCGATGCCCAGGATGTACGGGGGCGGCGCGTCCTTCTCACCGAGGAACGCGCTGACCGCGGCCCCCCGCTTGCGCGCGCCGGTGAAGTGGAGGTTGAGCAGCCGGGTGAGCGGCAGGTAGATGTCGGTGACCTCGGCCAGGTCGATGGGGTCGTCCACGCCGCGCAGGTCTTCGAGTTCGGCCTCGGTGAGCGTGAGCGGGGTGTTCTTGCGCAGATCCCGCCACTGCTCACGGCCCAGCTCGACGTACGCGGACGTCTCGACCGCGGTTGCCTCGGTGACCATGACGGAAGCCTACTCAGCGCGAGACGGCGGCCACTCGGTGGCCCGCGGTCTAGGCTGGGCCGGTGATCGTGGGAATCGGCGTGGACGTGGTCGACGTCACGCGCTTCGCCGCCACCTTGGAACGTACCCCCGCGCTGGCCGCACGCCTGTTCACCGAGGCGGAGCGGGGGCTGGCCGTACACTCGCTGGCCGCCAGGTTCGCGGCCAAGGAGGCGGTGGCCAAGGCCCTCGGCGCGCCGCCCGGCCTGCGTCACCTCGACGCCGAGGTGCACACCGGCGAGCACGGCAGGCCGCTGCTGCGGGTGTCCGGCCGGGTGGCCGAGACCGCCGAGGCGATGGGCGTGCGGCGCTGGCATCTGTCGCTGACCCACGACGGAGGTGTCGCCATCGCGTATGTGATCGCCGAAGGCTGAGATAACTTCGGCAGCATGCGCATCGCGTACACCAGTGACCAGATTCGCACCGCCGAGCGGGCGCTGATGGCCCGCCTGCCCGAGGGCGCGCTGATGCGCCGGGCCGCCGCCGGCCTCGCCGCCGCCTGCGCGGGCCTGCTGCCCCGTGTGTACGGCTCGCGGGTGCTCGTCCTCGTGGGCAGCGGCGACAACGGCGGCGACGCCCTCTACGCGGCGGCGACCCTGGCCGGGCGCGGCGCGCGGGTGGACGCCCTGCTCGCCGGCTCGCGCACCCACCAGGGCGGGCTGGCCGCCCTGCGCGCGGCGGGCGGCAGGGTGCTCGGCGGTTCCGAGTCCGAGGCGGTACGCCGGGCGGCCGGCCGGGCCGACCTGATCATCGACGGGCTGGTCGGCATCGGCGGGACGGGCCCGCTGCGCGAGCCGTACGCGGCGCTGGCCGAGATCGTGAACGACACGCCCGGGATCGTCGTCGCGGTGGACGTGCCGAGCGGCGTGGACGCGAGCAACGGGCAGGTGGACGGCGCCGCCGTGCGCGCCGACCTCACGGTGACGTTCGGCGCGTGCAAAACCGGTCTGTTCATCGACCCCGGCGCTGGGCAGTCAGGGGTCGTGGAACTCGTGGACATCGGGCTCGGGCCCTACCTTCCCGACGCCGACGTGGTTGCGCTGACCGATCTCGACGTGGCCGGGCTGCTGCCCAGGCCCGGGCGGGAGTCCGACAAATACCGCAGAGGAGTCGTCGGGATCGTCGCGGGCGGCAGCAGGTTCACCGGGGCCGCGGTCATGACGGTGGCGGGCGCGATCAGGTCCGGCGCGGGGATGGTCCGCTACGCCGGGCAGGACGAACCGGCCTCCGCGGTCAGGGACCGCTGGCCGGAGGCGGTGATCACCACGCTGGCGCCCGGCGAGGGTGTCGATCGGGTGGGCCGCGTGCAGGCGTGGGTGCTGGGGCCGGGCCTAGGTACCGACGACGACGCGCTCGCGGTGGCCGAATCCGTGCTGGCGGGCGACCTGCCCGTGGCGCTGGACGCCGACGCGCTGACCCTCGCCGCCGCCGAGCCGTCCCTGCTGCGCAGGGACGCGCCCACGGTGATCACCCCGCACGCGGGCGAACTGTCCCGGCTGACCGGCGTACCCAGGCAGGACATCGAGGCCGCCCGCCTGCACCACGCCCGCGAGGCCGCGCGGACGCTCGGGGTGACCGTGCTGCTCAAGGGCTCGACCACGATCGTCGCCGAGCCCGGCAGACCGCCCAGGATCAACCTCACCGGCACCCCGTGGCTGGCCTCCGCGGGCACCGGCGACGTGCTTTCCGGCATCCTCGGTACGCTGCTGGCCGCCGGACTGGACTGTTACGATGCCGCCTCATGCGCGGCCTACCTGCACGGCGCGGCGGCACGGGTGGCCGCCGACGGTGCTCCGCTGGCCGCGTCCGACGTGGCCGACGCGTTGCCGCAGGTGGCGCGGTCCTTGACCTGATGCGTTCCCTGGGGAGTGAGAGTCCTATCGCTGAGCAGAGTCCCTCACCTGTCATTCTTGTAAGATGGATTTCCCGACAGTAGCGCGCGTGGACCTCGCGGCCATCAGGCACAACGTCGAGGTCATGCGCGAGCGCGCCGCAGGCGCGGAGCTGATGGCGGTGGTGAAGGCCGACGCCTACGGGCACGGGCTGGTGCCATGCGCGCACGCGGCTCTCACCGCGGGGGCCGGTCGGCTGGGCACCGCTTTCATCGGTGAGGCACTGACCCTGCGGCAGGCCGGCATCGGCGCGCCGATCCTGGCCTGGATCATCACGCCGGGAGATCGGCTGGAAGAGGCCATCGCCGAGGACATCGAGGTGTCCGTGGGCGCCCTCTGGCTGCTGGACGACCTGATGGAGGCGGCTCGCCGCCGGAGCCGTACGGCGCGGATCCACCTCAAGATCGACACCGGCACCTCGCGGGGCGGGGCGACCGCGACCGAGTGGGAGAAACTCCTCGACCGCGCGGCGGCGGCGCAGGCGGAGGGCCTGGTCGAGGTCACCGGCATCTGGTCACACCTGGCCTGCGCGGACACCCCCGGGCACCCGTCCATCGGCGCGCAGACGCACAGGTTCGACGAGGCCATGGCCATGGCCGAGAAGGCGGGCGTGGCCGGGTCGCACGTGATCAGGCACCTGTCCAACTCCGCGGCGACGCTCACCCTCTCGCGCGCCCGGTTCGACATGGTACGGCTGGGCAGTGCCATCTACGGCCTGCCGTCCGTCCCCGAACTCGGCGACTGCGAACTCCGGCCGGCGATGACACTGGTATCGACCGTGTCCCTGGTCAAGCGCGTGCCGCCGGGGTCGGGGGTCTCCTACGGGCACGAGTACGTCACCGACCGGGAGACCACCCTTGCCATGATCCCCCTCGGCTACGCCGACGGCATCCAGCGCCGGGCGACCAACCGGTGCGACGTGTTCGCGGGGGGACGGCGGCGCACGGTGGCGGGGCGGGTCTGCATGGACCAGTTCATGATCGACGTAGGCGACGACGCCCTGTCCCTGGGCGACGAAGTGATCATTTTCGGGCCGGGCGAGCACGGCGAGCCCACAGCCCAGGAATGGGCCGACCGCCTCGGCACCATCTCCTACGAAATCGTCACCGGAGTAGGCACCCGAGTCCCCCGCATCTACGTATAGATTGCACTCGCTTCGCTCGCGCGGGCCCGGGCGCTCTTGAAGGTCGCGTCCTTCTCTCCTCGCTCAGTCGTTCGTTCCTCACTCCCTCTCTCGTCGCTGCGGACACGACCGCGCCCGGGCCGTGCGTGGTTACGGCCCGCGCAGCACTTGGCAGGGCGCCTTCAAGGTCGCGGCCCTCCTCCCCGCCTGCCTATGGCGACGCTGGTGCGTCGCGGCTCGGGTGCTGATGGTCTGCGCGCTTTCCTCGGTGCTCATCCGCTCGTTTCTCGCTCCTTCCCTCCTCAGTCCAGAGCGCCGACGCGCCCTCGCGGCACCCGCTTGCCCCTCACCTACTCCCTCCGGACACGACCGCGGCGACGACGGCGGCTCGGGCTGGTGACCCGTGTGCGTCGTTCCCTGGTCCTGGGGTGAAAGTAATGGGACGGAGTACTGGTCGGGCGGGAAATAATGGGCGTACGAGGGGTTGGGGCGGGGGTGCCGTTGGGTTTCGTGGATGGTCAGGGCAGAATGCCCGGGATGTCGTATACCCGGTGTTCTCCCACGCTGGGGACTCGGACACCGCGAGGAGGCCCGGATGAGTAGGCGGCGGAGGGCCGGTATCGTAGGCGCGGTCGTCGGTGTCGCGTCCGCCGGGGTGGCGGCGGTGGCGCTGGCCAAGCGCTATGCCGTGGGCCGCATCCGGTTGCGCCCCGACCCGGAGGCCGGCGAGCCGTTCGGCGAACTGCGCGGCCGTCCCGCGACCGTGGTCACCTCCGACGGCGTCACCCTGCACTGTGAGGTCGACGGCGTGGAGGACGCACCGCTCACCGTGGTCCTTTGCCATGGGTACACGCTCAACCTCGACTCCTGGCACTACCAGCGGCGCGACCTGGGCGGCACCCACCGCGTGGTGCTGTGGGACCAGCGCTGCCACGGGCGCTCGCAACGCAGCCCCGCCGAGGACTCCACGATCGACCGTCTCGGTGAAGACCTCGCCGAGGTGATCGAGGCCCTGGTACCAGGCCCCTGCGTGCTGGTCGGTCACTCCATGGGCGGCATGACCATCATGGCGCTGGCCGACCGCCGTCCGGACCTGTTCCGCGACCGGGTGCGCGGCGTGGCGCTGATCTCCACCTCGGCGGGCAAGCTCGCGGAGCTGACGCTGGGGTTGCCCGCGCTGGTGTCCAAGGCGGTGCACAAGGTCGCACCGACCGCCGTGTCGGCGATCGGCCGCCGCGGGGCGTGGGTCGACCGTGGCCGGCAGGCGGGCAGCGACGTGGCATTCTTGGGATTGCGGCTCTTCGGTTTCGGCGATTCGGCGAACGCGAGCCCGACCGTCGTCGACTTCGTGGAATCGATGATCAGGTTCACGCCGACGGAGGTCATCGCCGAGTTCTATCCGGCGCTGATGTCGCACGACAAGCTGAGCGCGCTCGGCGTGCTCGGCGACGTGCCCACCGCGATCCTGGTGGGCGAGAAGGACTGGCTGACCCCGCCCGAGCACGCGGGCGCCATCGCGGCGGCGCTCCCGCACGCCCGGTTCACCCAGGTGCCGGACACCTCGCACCTGGTGCAACTGGAGCGCCCGGGCGTGGTCAACGACGCGCTGCGCGACCTGCTGAAGCAGGCCGCAGGGGAAGGATGACCGCGATGGAGGAGCGCCGGGTCGCGGCGACCGCCGACGACATGCGGGCGCTGGGAGCGGAGCTGGCCGAGCTGTTGTCGGCCGGTGATCTCGTGGTGCTGTCCGGGCCGCTCGGGGCGGGGAAGACGACCCTGGTCCAGGGGCTGGCCGACGGCCTGAAGGTACGCGGGCCGATCACCTCGCCGACGTTCGTGATCGCACGCGTACACCCGTCGCTGTGCGACGGACCGCCCCTGGTACACGCCGACGCCTACCGCCTCGGCGGCCGGCTGGAGGTCGACGACCTCGACCTCGACGCCTCTCTGGAGGAGTCGGTGACGGTCGTCGAGTGGGGCGAGGGCCTGGTCGAAGGGCTCACCGACGATCGCCTGGAGGTCTCCATCGAACGCCCAGAAGAGGGCGGCGGCGACGAGACCCGCATCGTCCACCTGCACGGCATCGGCCCCCGCTGGTCCACGCTGACCGCCTGAAGTCTCTCCACCGGCCGGCCCGTTGCGGCCGGCCGGACCCAGGCTCTGTCCGAATTCGGGCTGTCAGGGCCATGGCGTCGGTGTTCCCTGGCCTGCGGTGATCGGCTGAGGTCCCCGGCTCCGCCCCGAATCCGGGGTTCTGTGTCATGGCTGCGCTGTGACCGTCGGCTGAGGCTTCGGCCCGTCTGCATCCGTGTGGTCCGCCTCTACGGCGGCGGTGTCCGCTGGACCCCCGGCCCTGTCCGAATCGGCGTGGTCCTTCTCCGTGGTCTCCCTGTCGCTGGTCCATGGTGGCCGGACGGAGTCCCGGCTCCGCCCGAATCCGAGGCGTCCGACGGCCTGGCGACGGCACCCCGCTACTTCATCCGCCCGTCGAGGGGCCGGTGTTCGGTCGGGCGGTGTGTGGGGCGGTCTCATTGGGTGGGTGGTTTGTCGTTTCATGGGGGCGGTGGGCGTATCCGCTAGGTAGCTCTTACGTTTTCTCCCACCATGTGGGGCGGGTTTTTGGCACGCTTGACGTCAGTCCCGGTTGATATAGATCATCGGTCTTGAAGATCGCCCGGGGCGGGTTGGGCTGATATTTCGGGGTATCAGGTCCATTGGGCGATCAACAGTCGACGGCGAAGTGGAGCACGCGGTGGCAGCGGTGTCGAGAATCAGGCGTGTCACGGCCGTGGGGGCCCTCGCGATGATCGGTGTGGTGGGGTGCAGCGCGGAGGCCGGTACCGGTGCGCCCACGCCCGCGCCGACGCCGACCGACTCGGGCGCCACTCCGACGCCGAGCGGCCCCGGCCGCCAGAACATCACGGTCCGGCTCAACCCCGACAGCGTGATCGAGGGCCAAGAGTCCAGCGTGTGGATCCTGGCCAACTGCCCCGTGCCGAACGGCGGCCCCGAGCACAGCGGCAGCGCCACCTCCGACGCGTTCGTCCGTGCCGTCACCCTCGACCCCGTGCCGCCGCCCACGCCCACCGCGACCGCCGAGGGCCAGCCCGCTCCCGTACCGTGGGTCCGCGGCGAGGCCCAGGTGCGTAGCGGCGCCGACCCCGGCCGCTACAACGTCGACGTCAAGTGCGAGGGCACCAACGACACCGGCAGAGGACGACTGCGGGTCACCGCCGACAAGGACGAGCCCACCGTGGTGCCCACCAAGGCCCCGAAGGCGGGCGGTGGCGGCACCGCGGCCGGGGCCGCCCAGAACGACGAGGGCCTGTCGCCCGGCCTGACCGCGCTGCTCCTCGGCGGGGCGCTGGCGGGCGGCGTCGGCGTGGCCGTCGTACGACGTCGCCGCTCGTAGGCGACCCGGCGAGCAGCAAAAGCACCTGGCATGGCGGAAACACGGTGGGGCCGCATCGTCCTGGCGGGCGTGGTGACCGGCGCGGTACTGGTCGCGATCAACCGCGGCGGGCAGGAGGAACGGCCGGCCCAGGCCGCCGTGGTGCCCCGGACGATCGACATCCCGGCGCTGAAACTGGAGGCGCCGCTGATGAAGCTCGGCATGTCCGGCGACGGCGAGGTCGAACTGCCCCCCTATGAGAAACCGGACACGGCGGGATGGTTCCGGCACAGCGCGGTCCCCGGGGACAAGGGCGCGTCGGTCATAATCGGCCACGTGGACACCAAGACCGCGCCCGCCGTGTTCTACCGGCTCAAGCAGCTTCGCAAGGGCCAGGAGATCCGGGTCGAGCGCAGCGACGGCAAGGTGGCGAAGTACCGGGTCGAATCGGTGGAACAGGTGGACAAGAACCGCTTCCCCGCCCGCCGGGTCTACGTGGAGGACGGCCTGCGCCTGGTCACCTGCGGCGGCTCGTTCGACTGGGCCGAACGCGAGTACCGCGACAACGTCATCGTGTACGCCTCGCTGGCCGAACGGGCATGATCCGCGTGGGAAGAACAGCTCGCCGGACGTCGGCCCGATGCGAAAGCATGTGTGGATGAGCCCCCAGGACGAGATCGCCGCCCCCCTGGCGGCCGGTGTCCGGCTGCCCTGGCACGAGGTGCCCCCGGCCGTGCGCGCGGCCGTGGAGGCGCACCTGGGCGGGCGCGTCGTCGAGGCCGTCACGCAGATCGGGGGGTTCTCGCCCGCCGCGGCGGCCCGGCTGCGGCTCGCCGACGGGCGGCGGGCGTTCGTCAAAGCGGTCGGGTCCGATGTCAACCCCCACTCCCGGGGGATGTACCTCGAAGAGGCTGAGATCTCCGCCGCGCTGCCCGCCACGGCTCCCGCGCCGCCGCTGCGCGCCGCCTTCGACACCGACGGCTGGGTGGCGCTCGTCTTCGACGACGTGGATGGACGGCAGCCCACCATGCCCTGGCGGCCCGACGAACTGGCCCGGGTGCTCGGCGCGCTGGGCGAGCTGGCGCGGGTGCCGGCCCCACCGGCCCTTCCCGCCCTGGCGGACCGCCTGGCGCGGGCCTTCGTCGGCTGGCGCAGGCTGGCCGGCGGCGAAGACGTCACCGGCCTGCACCCATGGGCGGTGCGCCACCTCGACACGCTGGCCGCCATCGAGGCGGACTGGCCGCTGGGGGTGGCGGGCGAGACGCTGGTACACGCCGACATCCGCGCCGACAACGTGCTGCTCACCGCTGACCGGGTGGTCATCGTGGACTGGGCGTGGGCGAGCCGGGGGGCGGCGTGGTTCGACCTGGTGCAGATGTTGCCGAGCGTGCGGATGCAGGGCGGGCCGCCGCCGCAGGAGGTCCTTGCGGGACACCCGCTCGGCCGCGCCGCCGACCCCGGCGCGGTGACCGCGGTGGTGGCGGCGCTCGCCGAGTTCATGCTGAGGATGAGCCGCCGGCCCGATCCGCCCGGTCTGCCCACCGTGCGGGCCTTCCAGCGCGCCCAGGGCATCGTGGCGCTCGACTGGCTGCGCGCCCGCACCGGCTGGCCCGACTGACCCACCCGCCCGGTCGCCGGCACGCGTCGGCGGGCGTGGGCACGGTAGAGAGCCGATAGGCTAGACGTTCGTGCTGGTCCTGGCCTTTGACACGGCGACCCCCGCGGTCACCGCTGCGATATACGACGGTGCCCGGGTGCTCGCGGAGTCCACCACCATCGATGCCCGGCGACACGGTGAGCTGCTGGTTCCCGCCGTGCAGGCGGTGCTGCGCGAGGCCGGTGCGACGCCGCGCGAGCTGACCGCCATCGTCGCGGGCACCGGTCCCGGCCCCTACACGGGGCTGCGGGTCGGCCTGGCGACCGCCCAGGCGCTCGCCGCCGCCGCGCAGGTCCCCGCGTACGGCGTGTGCACGCTCGACGCCCTGGCCCACGCCGCGGACATGTCCCGGCCCTTCATCGCCGCCACCGACGCCCGGCGCAAGGAGGTCTTCTGGGCCCGCTACGCCGCCGACGGCACGCGCGAGGCCGGGCCGTTCGTGGACAGGCCGCACGACCTGCCCGCCGAGCTGCCGGTGATCGGGGCGGGCGGCCTGATGTACGCCGAGGTCATCGGCCCTCACCGGGTGCAGAGCGCGCCCGAGCACCCGTGGGCGGGCGCGCTGGCGGCGATCACCGTGGCCCGCATCGCCGAGGGCGCGGAGCTGGACCCGCCGCTGCCGATCTACCTGCGCCGTCCCGACGCGCAGGAGCCCGGCGCGCCGAAGCGGGTGACGGCATGACCGGCGAGCCCTCCGTGGCGCTGCGCCCCATGACCATGGACGACCTGCCCGCCGTACTTGAGATCGAGCGTGCGACGTTCCCCGCCGACGCGTGGAGCGAGGGCATGCTCCGCGGCGAGCTGGCCGACCAGCCGCGGACCCGCCACTACGTGGTGGCGCTGATGGGCGGCGAAATCGTGGGATACGCCGGGCTCGCCGCCGCGGGCGACCAGGCCGACGTACAGACCATCGCCGTCACGGCCGCGCACCAGGGCACCGGCGTGGGCGGGGCCATGCTGCGCGAACTGCTGGCCGAGGCGGTACGGCGCGGCACCGTCGCCGTCTTCCTTGAGGTACGCGCCGACAACCCGCAGGCCCGAGGCGTCTACGAGCGGTTCGGCTTCACGGAGATGGGCGTACGCCGCGGCTACTACGACGACGGCACCGACGCGATCACGATGATGAGGAAGCTGCATGGCTGACCAACCGCTCGTGCTGGGCATCGAGACCTCCTGCGACGAGACCGGCGTGGGCATCGTCCGGGGCCACACGCTGCTGGCCAACACCATCGCCTCCAGCGTGGAGCAGCACGCCAGGTTCGGCGGGGTGGTGCCCGAGGTGGCCTCCAGGGCCCACCTGGAGGCCATGACGCCCGCCGTGGAGCGGGCCCTGGCCGAGGCCGGGGTGGGCTTCGGCGACATCGACGCCATCGCGGTGACGGCCGGCCCCGGGCTCGCCGGGGCGCTTCTGGTCGGGGTGGCCGCGGCGAAGGCGTACTCCCTCGGGCTCGGCGTCCCGCTGTACGGCGTGAACCACCTGGCCGCGCACGTCGCGGTGGACCAGCTCGAACACGGGCCGCTGCCCAAGCCGTGCGTGGCCCTGCTGGTGTCGGGCGGGCACTCCTCGCTGCTGCTCGTCCCCGACGTGGCGCGCGATGTGATCTCGCTCGGCTCGACCGTGGACGACGCGGCGGGCGAGGCGTTCGACAAGGTCGCCAGGGTGCTCGGGCTGCCGTTCCCGGGCGGCCCGCACATCGACCGCGAGGCCCGCGACGGCTCGGGCACGGCCGTCGCCTTCCCGCGCGGCAAGTACGACGACGGCACGCTGGACTTCTCCTTCTCCGGGCTGAAGACGGCCGTGGCGCGCTGGGTGGAGGCCCGGCGGGCGGCCGGCGAGTCGATCCACGTTCCCGACGTGGCGGCGTCGTTCCAGGAGGCGGTCGTCGATGTGCTGACCCGCAAGGCCATCGCCGCCTGCCGCCGGTACGACGTACGCGACCTGCTCATCGGCGGCGGCGTGGCGGCCAACTCGCGGCTGCGCGCGCTGGCCAGGGAACGCTGCCAGGCCGCGGGCATCCGGCTGCGCGTGCCGCGTCCGGGCCTTTGCACCGACAACGGCGCGATGGTCGCCGCGCTCGGCGCCGACCTGGTGAGCGGCGGCGCCGCTCCCTCCGCCCTCACCATCCCGGCCGACTCGTCGCTCCCGATCACCACCGTCCACGTCTGAGCGGCCGGTCCCTCCGGTCAGTCCTTGGTGGTCCTGGCCGGGCGCAGCAGCGCCTCGGCCAGGGCCAGCATGGTCTCCTCAAGCGCGCTGAGCCGGCGGGTGAGGTCGGCGTGGGCCGGCTGGACGACCTCGCTCACCGCCTCGGTGAGCTTGTCGCGATCGGGGTGCGCGTCGATCAGCTCGGTGAGCGCGGCGGCGGCCTTGGCCAGGGCGTCGAAGCGCCTGGCGTGGTCCTCGCTCTGCGCGTCGAGGAGTTCGCCGACCTTCTCGCCGACGCGTTCGCCGATGCCCAGCGTGGCCGGGAGCTGGCCGACGCGCTGGTTGACCGCCTCCACGTGGTCGTCCACCGCCCCGATCTGCTCCTTGGCCTCCTCGGCCCCGCTGACCAGCTCGGTGAGCCGGGTGTCGACCCCGTCGAGGCGGCCGCCGAGCGCGGTGAGCCTGCCGTCGAGCCCGGTCAGTACCTCGGCCGCCGCCGCGACCCGGGCGTCGGCCTGCCCGATCCGCTCGCCCAGCGACTCGATGCGCCTGCCCGCCTGTTCGCCGGCCGCCGGGCCGACGGCGTCGATGCGCTCGCCCAGCCTTGATTCGGCCTCGTCGATGTGTTCCGCGACCTTGGAACCGGCCGCGTCGATCCGCTCGCCGACCCTCGCCGCACCGCCGCCGACGATCTCGCCGATCCGCCCCTCCAGCGCGTCGATCCGCTCGCCGAGGCCGGACTGCATCGCGTCCAGACGTTCGTCCAGGCCCGACCGTACCGCGCCGAGGCGTTCCGACAGCCCCTCCACCCGCTCGGTCATCCGGGCCTCGGAGACGTCGATCAGGCCGCCGATCCGCTCGATGGCCGTCTCGACGCGCGCGGTGAGGGCGGTGGTGTCGTCCTGCCCGCGCTGGGCGAGGTCGGCCACCGCCTTGTCCAGCCGGCCGAACCGGCCCGCCGCCGCCTCCATGCTGCTCTGCAACTGACCGAGGCGGGCGGCGAAGTCGCTCACCCGCTGGGACACCGCCTGGGTGCCCTCCAGCAGCACCGCGAGGCGGGACAGGGCCTGCTCCACGTTCTCGCCCACCGCGCCGATGTCGGCCCACACGCTGGGCAGTTCGGCGAGGGGCTTGACCTGCTCACCGACCGCGTCGATGTGGACACCGACCACGTCCACGTGGTCGCGGACGGCCTCGATGTGCTGCGCCAGCCCCTCGGCCCAGGAGGGCGGCCGGGCGGTGATCTCGTCCAGGCGCCCGGACACGGCGTCGAGGCTGCCGCTGAGGCCGCCCAGCTCACGCTCGCGTACCTCGCGCAGCAGCCACTCCATGCCCTCCAGCCGCTGCCGGATCTCGTCGAGCACCGCGCCCTGCGTGCGCTGCTCGTAGACGTGGTCCTGGGCAGCGCGCGCGAGGAGTTCGCGCATGCGCTCGGAGATGGCGGTCTGACTGCCTGCCTGCAACAGGGTGTTGCCGGAGTGGTCCACCGAATGGCTCCTTCGCTCGCCGACGGTCGGCCGCACAGCGGTGGGATGGTCGAGGCTCGGAGCCCGGGGGGCCGCATGGGCCCGCCCGGTGTGGACGACCTCACCGCGTCGCCGGCGGCGGATCCCTCCGAGGCTCCAAAACTGTAGCCCGTCCTGGCGGGATCGGATGCCGGTAATCAAAAACTTGGTGATTGTCGAGGAATCGTCCCTAAGTCAGGGAAGCAGCGTGTTTCGCCGGGGCGGCGGCGGTGCAGAGAAGGGCGAACGGCTTTTCGGCAATACGGGTAAGTACCACGGTGAGGGAATTCTCCCCGGAAAGCCGGAGATCCCGCCGCAGCCGTTCGATGTCCACGGCCGAGCCGCGCTTCTTCAGCGTCACGGTGCCGACCTGCCGCTCGCGCAGCGCCGCCCGCAGCCGCTTGAGGGAGAACGGCATCACCTCGGCGACCTCATAGCGCGCGGCCCACGGCGTGGCAACGTCCTCATCGCCGGTGATGTACGCGATCCGCGGGTCCAGCAGCCGCCCGCCGACCGAGGCGGCGATGTCGGCGACCAGGTGCGCGCGGATCGCGGCGCCGTCCGGTTCGTACAGGAAACGGCCGGGCGGTCCGATCTGTGGAATCTGCTCGGACGAGCCCGGCCCGGCCGTCAGGGTCATTCCGGACGGGAGCATCGTCGCCCTCCGCAGGAACGGCCATTCCGTGCCTTCGGGGGCCGTCTCCGGCCCGGCGAGGTCGCCGAGCCAGATGGCCGCCTCCTTGACCTCGCCGCGGTGGGAGACCCACTCGGCCTCCGCCCCGTCCGGCACGAACGTGTACGGCAGGCCCGGGGCCACCTTCAGGCACGCCCCGCGGGCCGCCGCCGCCATGGCCAGCGCGTCGGGGAGGGGAGGGGAGTAGGACATCGGGTCGAAAACCCGCCTGGCCGAGGTACGCCGGGCCGGGTCCAGGAACACGACGTCGTGGCGGCGGGGATCGACGGACCCGGCCTCGGCCGTACCGACCTGGACGAGGGCCGAAAGGCCGAGCGCGTCGACGTTGGCCCGCGCGACGGCGGCGGTGAGCGGGTCGCGGTCCACCGCCGCCACGCCGAGCCCGGCCCGGGCCAGCTCGATCGCGTCGCCCCCGATGCCGCAGCACAGGTCCGCCACCGACACGCGCGCCGCGCCCGCGACGATCCGGTGGGCGCGATGGGCGGCGACCTCGGGGCGGGTGGCCTGCTCCAGGCCGTCCGGGGTGAAGTACATGCGCTCGGCGTCCGGCCCGAACTTGGCCTGCGCGCGTGCGCGCAGGCGCGCCTGGGTGAGGGCCGCCGCGGCCAGGTCCGCCGGGTGGTCGCGGCGCAGCGCGGTGGCCGCCGCGACCGGATCGTCCCTTGACACCAGCTCCGCCGCCATGGCCAGGGCGGCCTGCCCGCGGCTCGTCAGGAGCTCAAGAAATGCGTCAAGGTTCATGTTCCCGACGCTATCGCAGGGAGCCGTCCGGACGGTCGGCGAGCGGTGCATATGAGGGGATAAAAGACCATATTTGGGTCATAAGTGATAGATCTTGCATAGTTGCGATTTACCCGGCACCCAACAGGAGTGCCGTTGCTGGGCAAACGTGGCGCAATTGGGTGATGCCAGGAAAAGAGATGGTGTTGTTTGTCTTTCTGGGATCAGCGGTATTCAAGACGACGGAAGATTCGAGTGGCGAGTTGGTGAGCTCGATTCGAGACCATCCAACTTTTGCCTGGCGAGCACGAAGTACGGAGTCGCAAAGCGATGATCAGGAAGATGACAACCGCGGGCCTGCTGGCCGCAGGTCTGGCCATGACCTTCGCCGCCCAGGCGAACGCCGGCACCGAGCCGACGAAGCCTGCCGAGAAGAAGCACGAAACCGTCAACACGGTGTACTACGTCTACCTGTGTGACGTCGACAAGAGGAACATCGGTCACTGGGTGGGCACGTCGTTCGACGGCATCTACAACGCCCAGGACAAGAAGCAGAGCCGTAGCGACTGCGACCGGTACGTCTACACCGATGACTCTTTCAACAAGGACTTCAAGAACAAGAAGTCGAAGGACTCTCACGACCGTGAGCTCGAAGTCGAGAAGTCCTTCAACAAGGACGACTCCGCCAAGGGCTCCTACAACAAGGAGGCGACGGCCAAAGACTCGTTCAACAAGGACGACTCGACGGACGTGAACTACGAGGAAGACAAGAAGTACGAGAAGAACACGTACGTCGAGGTTGACAAGGCCGAGAACAAGAAGCACGAGTCGAAGAAGTTTGAGTACAAGAAGCCGGAGTACAAGAAGTCCGACTACAAGAAGCCGGAGTACAAGAAGCCCGGGCACAAGAAGTCCGGGCTTGAGCTTGAGGGCTGGGTCTTCGAGGAGTCGGAGCGCAACAGCGCCGTCCTGAGCTAGGACTGACACGACGACACGCGCACCCGGTCCCGCGACGAGCGGGGCCGGGTGTCGTTCACCCCAAGGGGCCGGCAGTGGTCATGCCGGCCCCCTTTTGTGGTGCCCCCCGCCGGGCGGGACTGCGCGGTCCCTTCGCACTCCCGCCGAGGCGCCCTCAGCAATGTGGTCTGGATTGAGACAGCGCCCGGCCTGGCAGGTCGCCCCTGGTGTGAGCGCCTTTTCCCGTAGTGCGATGCGGTTTCGAGGACCACTCCGCCCGAATCGGATCTGCGACGTCCCCCCGAGCCTGATCCCCGGCCCCTCCGCTGGCCGAGGCACCCGAGGCAGGTCCGCCTGGCGTGCGCGTCGGACCTGGCCAGGTGATGGCCCGCCGCCGAAGCCGCCCGGCGGTTCACACGCGAACGCAGGTCCGTCGCGCGCGCCGCAGAGCCCGCGAGCACGAAGCGCCACTGCCTCTGACCATGTACGGCCGGGCGGCCCTCAGCCGCGTTCTCACGGGGTTCGGTGTACGGGGCGGTGGTGGTTGCTCCGGCCGCCGGGCCGGTCCGCCACCTGCCCGCTGGGGGCGGGCTTGGTCGTCGCAATTCCAGCACGCTGCGGGACACGACCATCGCGCTTGCCATGGCGGCTCGCGATCGACCGGCTCTCGACATTGAACCGGAGGGAAATATTGCTACTGAGAGGTTTGGTGGGATGGAGTCCAATTTAGAGGGATACGCCCGCCCCGTATGTCGCATTTATCATACTAAGGGTGTACCGGTAAGAGTTGGGCTTTCTTTACCGCTATTCGCTTGCTATTAGCACAATGTCTCAGGTCTACTAATTAGTGGCTCGGCATCCAAGGAGGGAGGCCGGGCTATCAGACCAGATCGAACGGGAGATTGACATGCTCAAGAAGTTCATCGTCGGCAGTGCCGTTGTCGCGGGTTTCGCCGCCCTGGGACTTTCCTCGCCGGCGCATGCCGGTGATGGGTGGGACAGCAACGCTGCGGAGCAGAGCGGAAATGTTAACGTCTGCGGCAACCGCACCATCGGGGGCATCTTCATCACGATCATCCCGCTGGCCCCGGTCACGAACTCCAACAACGAGTCGACGGACTGCAGCTTCCGGGTGCACCAGAACTAAGGTGCCCCCGGCGAGCCTCGACGGGGGGGTGCCGGAGCATCGATTCGTTCACGGGGCGCTGCGGTGGAACCTTCGCCGCCGTGTACTTCTGGCCGGTCGGGCACCTTTGGCCGGCCGCTCACCTGCGGGAGCGGCCGGCCAGGGCCGGGGGAGCGAGAGGGGGCCGGGCGGCGGCGGGTCCGCTTATCGGCATTCCTGGTCTGTTCGTTCACTTTCGACGCGATGAGGATCGTAAGGTCTGCACGCGCCGGCGTGATCGGCGGACCTTCGAGGGTATACGCCTCTGATGCTACGAAATCCATTATTGGGGATGCATCGGCTTCGCGAGGATAAAGTTGGGCTTGCGGGTGTCGCGGTGAAAGCCGTGACACCCGCTTCCTTTTTTGTTCCGCCAGATCTGCGCCTAACCGGCTCTGGTGTCGGGGTTTGTCGTCCATGCCGCTAGGTCAAGCCATCGCTCAGTGCGCATTAGGGTACGCGCCCACCGGGCCCAGATCGTTGGAACGGCGCATGGCCTCCGTTGGGGTTCTTTTTGTGGTCGCCGGAGTGGTGATTGGCTTGCCGTTCGTGTCGCGTGCCGTTTTACTGGCTAGCGGCTCGGCCGTCAGTGGTACGAGCTGAATTCTCGTTCCGAGATCGATCGGGAGATTTAAATGCTCAAGAAGCTCGCACTCGGTGGGACCATGATCGCCGCATTCGCCGGCATGGGGCTCGCCGCACCGGCCCACGCGGCCACGCCGTGGCCCGGGGGCGAGATCAACGCCTCGCAGCAGAACGGCAACACGATCACCTGTGGCAACAGCGCCATCGGCGACGTGTTCGTCAACCTGCTCAACCTGACGCCGGTGACTCTCGCCGACCGCAAGCCGGTCGACTGCGGCATCCGGGTCACCCAGAACACCGGCAACTGAGCCGCAGACACTGAGTTCCCCTTCCTGATGGGTGGCGGAAGCAGAGGCCGCTAGGGAGACTTCGTGACGAGGGCCTCCAGCCCGCCGTCTCTACCTGGAGGCCGTCGTCCGAGGTACGGCGGGAGACGACGGCCCGTGAACCACCGTCGATCTCCATTCATCGGCCGTGCCGGCGACGAGGGGCGAGGACGGCCGTTGGCCGCCCTCGGTGCATTTGCCCGATCGGGTGCGATACCTCGCATGCCACCTCTGACCAGGGAACTCACGGCGACCGGTGAACCAATTCGGTGAACCGATCCGGCGAATCCGGCGGATCGTCCTCGGCGCATGGACGGCCACCGCCGGGTCGCCGGGGTCGCCGAGTTGCCGGGGTCGTTCAGGGTCGTTCATCGGGACTCCCTCGTTGGAGACCCCGGGCTTCAGCCCGGGGGAGGAAAGCGAACCCGCCGCGTAGCGGCCCCGCCCGGCGGCGAGAACCAGCCGCCGGGCCTGTCGCCGGTGAAGCGGGAAGATCCGGCTCGCGAGGGCTGGAATCCTCCGGATTCATCCATGCGGAGGAGTCAACGGACCGTTCCGGGAGATGTTCCGGCTGTGCGGGCACCGCTGCTGACGCTGCGGTGCCCCTTTTTTGTTGGTTGCGAATTTTGTAGTGGTAGGCACGCTGCGTGCGTGAAGTCCGATTTATTGGAATATGGGCATCAGGTGGTTGAAGTCCGCAAAGCGAAAATCCGGTTGATTGCCGTTTCTTTACGGCAATAACGGTGCTATTGGCTTGCTGTTCGTGACTGGTACGGGTCTACTTGCAATCGGTCCTGTGCTCGGGTGGCGAGTGCGGAACCTCACGCAAGATCGATCAGGAGAATTCAGATGCTCAAGAAGCTCGCAATCGGCGGGATGCTGACGGCTTTCGCCGTCTCGGGGGTCGCAGCACCGGCGGTGGCGGCCGCACCTTGGCCGGCGGACGAGACCAATACCGCCCAGCAGTCCGGCAACGTGATCGTGTGCGGCAACAGCGCCATTGGTGACATCATCGTCACACTGCTCAACCTCAGCCCGGTAAGCGTCGCAACGAAGAAGCCTGTGGACTGCAGCGTTCGCGTTTACCAGAACTGAGCCGCTTGAGTCGTTCACAAGGGGTGACCGGACGCCGGCGCGGACCTCGGGCCAGGGCCTTGGCCGATCGTTCCCGCGCCGGCGTACGCCTTCCACCACGGGCGCGCGCTGAACCTTCACGCTCCAGCTCGTGCGAAGGCCACGGGGGAGACACCGATGGGACCCTCCCATCCGGAGTCTCCCCCGATCGCATGTACGGCCGAACTCCCTGACTCCGCGGTGCTCCCGGCGGGGGTCTCGGTCACGCAAGGGTACGCGCTGGGTAGCGGGAAGATCCGGACAGTCTTCCTATAAGCCCCTGAGGTAGGAAATCTCCAATTCGCCTACCCGAAAACCGTCAGAAGCCTTAACCGTGAGAATTCCCCCGATGTGGCCCGCGAATGCTCGCATGAATTCACCTGCCCGGGATGGTGATTTGCCTTTTCTTTACGGCAGTTATGGTGCAATTGGCTTGCTGTTCGGGCCTCAGGTGGGTCTACTTGCTATCGGCTCGGCCTTCAGGTGGTACGAGCTGGATCCTCATCCGAGATCGATCGGGAGATTTAGATGCTCAAGAAGCTCGCATTTGGTGGTGCGGTGCTCGCGGCTTTTGCAGGAGTGGGGCTCGCCGCTCCGGCCCACGCGACCATCGGGCCCGACGACGGCGGCAATGTTGCTCGGCAGTCGGACAACATCGTCGTCTGTGGCAACCAGGCCATCGGCGACATCATTATCCCGGTGATTCCTCTCACCCCGGTTACCATCGCCACGCGCAAGCCTGTCGACTGCAGCATCCGGGCCTACCAGAACAACAACTAATCTGGTATCCGTGATCAACGGGGGATTTGATCGCCCACTGAGGGAGCCGGCGCCGCGAGGCGCCGGCTCCCTCGTGTGTCCGGTCTCTCGCGCGTCCTGGCGGGCCCCGAAGTCCAGACCACGAACCATGATCAAGTGTGTGGGCGTAGTGTGGACCCCTGCCTGCTCTTCCGCCCGTAGCGACACGCGTTCCTCTCTGGGCGGACAGGATAGGTCCTGACCTGCGAGCGGTTCGTGTTGACGACTCGCGCACCCTTGCATACTGTTTCGTGTTGGCACTCTCCCCTTGAGAGTGCCAACATGCGACGAGGCAGGTCTGACACCCGCGACGGCAGGCCCCGCTGGTCGCCTCTTCTAGATAATCGAAATCTGAAGGGGAGGTCCGATCGTGACGACCGCCACCAAGGTTCCCGTTAAGCCGCTCGGCGACCGCATCGTGGTTCAGCCGCTTGAAGCCGAGCAGACCACCGCCTCTGGCCTGGTCATCCCGGACACCGCCAAGGAGAAGCCGCAGGAGGGCAAGGTCCTCGCGGTGGGCCCCGGCAACTGGGATGAGGACGGCGAGAAGCGGATTCCGCTCGACGTCAAGGAGGGCGATGTCGTCCTCTACAGCAAGTACGGCGGCACCGAGGTGAAGTACGGCGGCGAGGAGTACCTGGTGCTCTCGGCGCGCGACGTGCTCGCCATCATCGAGAAGTAAGCGCCCACGGGGCTTACTCACATGACGTATCCGAGCCCCGGGCGCACCTCACCCGGGGCTCTGATGCGTCTTCCGCTGTGCCCCCGAGCCTCCCTGGCTCGTTAGAGAGGACTGTCATGCCGAAGATCCTGGCTTTCGAGGAGGACGCGCGCCGCGCTCTTGAGCGTGGCGTGAACGCCCTCGCCGACGCCGTCAAGGTGACCCTCGGCCCGCGTGGCCGCAACGTGGTCATCGACAAGAAGTTCGGTGCGCCGACCATCACCAACGACGGCGTCACCATCGCTCGCGAGGTCGAGCTCGATGCGCCGTACGAGAACCTCGGCGCCCAGCTCGCCAAGGAAGTCGCGACGAAGACCAACGACGTCGCCGGTGACGGCACGACCACCGCCACCGTGCTGGCCCAGGCGATGGTCCGCGAGGGTCTGCGCAACGTCGCCGCGGGCGCCCAGCCGATGTCGCTCAAGCGCGGCATCGACAAGGCCGCCAAGGCGGTCAGCGAGAAGCTGCTAGAGTCGGCCCGCCCGGTGGTCGACAAGAAGGAGATCGCCGACGTCGCGACCATCTCCGCCCAGGACGCCAAGATCGGCGACCTGATCGCGGAGGCGTTCGACAAGGTGGGCAAGGACGGTGTGATCACCGTCGAAGAGTCCAACGCGATGGGCCTGGAGCTGGAGTTCACCGAAGGTCTCCAGTTCGACAAGGGCTACCTGTCGCACTACATGGTCACCGACCAGGACCGGATGGAGGCCGTCCTTGAGGACGCCTACATCCTGCTGACCCAGGGCAAGATCGCCTCGGTGGCCGACTTCCTGCCGCTGCTGGAGAAGGTCGCCCAGACCAAGCGGGCGCTGTTCGTGGTGGCCGAGGACGTCGAGGGCGAGGCCCTTGCCGTACTGGTGACCAACAAGATCCGCGGCACCTTCACCTCGGTCGCGGTCAAGGCCCCCGGCTTCGGCGACCGCCGCAAGGCGATGCTCCAGGACATGGCCATCCTGACCGGCGGTCAGGTGGTGTCCGAGGAGGTCGGCCTGAAGCTGGAGCACGTCGGGCTGGACGTGCTCGGCACGGCCCGCCGGATCGTGGTCACCAAGGACACCGCCACCATCGTGGACGGCGCCGGTGAGGCGTCCGCGATCGAGGACCGGATCCGCGAGATCAAGCTCGCCATCGAGCAGAGCGACTCCGACTGGGACCGCGAGAAGCTCCAGGAGCGCCTTGCGAAGCTGGCCGGCGGCGTGTGCGTGCTCCGGGTGGGCGCGGCCACCGAGGTGGAGCTGAAGGAGAAGAAGCACCGCCTGGAGGACGCGATCTCCGCGACCCGCGCTGCGATCGAGGAGGGCATCGTCTCCGGCGGTGGCTCGGCCCTGATCCACGTCGGCAAGGACCTCGGCGACCTCGGCCTGACCGGTGACGAGGCCACGGGCGTGGCCATCGTCCGCCGGGCCCTCGTCGAGCCGGCCCGCTGGATCGCCGAGAACGCCGGCCTCGAAGGCTACGTGGTGACCTCCAAGGTCACCGAGCTTGCGGCGGGTCACGGGTTCAACGCGGCCACGGGCGAGTACGGCGACCTGATCGCTCAGGGCGTCAACGACCCCGTCAAGGTGACCCGCTCGGCCGTCCAGAACGCCGCGTCGATCGCCGGCATGCTGCTGACGACCGAGGCGCTCGTCGTGGACAAGCCCGAGGAGGAGACCGAGGCCGCAGGCGGCGGTCACGGTCACGGTCACGGCCACGGGCACTGACCGCCCCCGCGTAAGGGCTCTCACGTACGGCCCGCGGCCCTCTCACGGGGGGTCGCGGGCCGTTCGCGTACCAGCGGGCCGTACGCCCGCGGGCCGTCGCCCCGCCCCCGTGTGGCGGCGCCATTCCGCGGGCATGTGATCAGTGAGACGCAAGTGTGTCGGATAGAAATCTGTTTCGCGGTAAACCTACGCCGGGCTTAAAGCGTCGTCCAAGGATCGCCCCAATAGGCCGCATATTGGCTAATCCCCGGAAATATTGCATGGCAATTAATCCGCACTGTCGTCATTCGATTACGGGGGGTCAGCGTCCCGTCAATGTGACCAATCCGTAGCCGTTCGCCATGACGACAGGCCCGATCAGTACGGGCATCATGCCTAACGTGACCGAGGGAAGCGTCGCCGACGCCATAGGTGGGGTAAGGCTTGCGACGAGATCGGATGAGTCCGACCTCAGGGAACTGACGAGCCTGGCCGTTCAGGGGGATCGCAGTGCGATCGAAACACTGCTCGGGCGGTTGCGCCCGATGGTGGTGCGTTATTGCCGTGCACGACTGGGCCGAGTAGCGGGGCAGTATCACATTGCCGATGACGTCGCTCAGGAAGTGTGCATTGCGGTGCTGTCCGCGCTGCCGCGCTACCGCGACATGGGACGGCCGTTCGCGTCCTTCGTCTTCGGCATCGCCTCGCACAAGGTGGCCGACGCGCTCCGGAGTTCGGTGCGCTCGGCCGTACCGACACAGGACCTGCCCGACGGGCCTGACGACGGCCCTGGGCCCGAGGAGACCGTGGTCCGCTACATCGAGGCCGAGCACGCGCGGCGGCTGCTGTCGCGGTTGCCGGACAACCAGCGCGAGCTGATCATTCTGCGCGTGGTCTCCGGACTGTCCGCCGAAGAGACCGGTAATGTACTCGGCATGTCACCAGGTGCGGTTCGGGTCGCCCAGCACCGGGCGCTGGCGCGACTGCGCGCGATGGCCGAGCTGGAGTCGATCGCTTGAGCGCGCTCGACCCCTACTGTCAGGCTCGCTCGCTGCGGCCCGGCGGCGAGGAGTCGGGTGTGGTCGCCGACGACATGATCTGCCGCGAGCTGTCCCGCCGGGAGGCGCCCGCCGACTCGGGTGACCCGGCGGTCCGCCTGCTACAGGCGCTGATCGACGACGTCGATCAGCGCCGCTCCTCGGTGTCGATCACGCCGTCCACGTAGCCCCTGGCGTACTCCCAGCTCACGTAGTCGGTCGGGTTGGGCTGGAAGGCGGGCTCGTGTACCTGCGGGCGGCCGTTGTCGATCATCTGGCGCAGGTTGCCGCGGAGCAGGTCCCAGTCGAAGTAGTGCTGTTCACCGCATTCCGGGCAGTCGAGCACCAGGCCCAGCACGCCCTGCGGCTCCAGCAGCGAGCGGAACACCTCCACGTCGGCGAGGTCGGTGATCGCCTCGTCGCGCTCGGCGGGCGTCAGCGGTTCGCTCTCCGTGAGCCCGCTGAAGGCTCCGGCCGGGTCTTCAGGATCGTCCGCGAACGGGTCGCGGGGGAGATCTTCCACGCATCCCACCTTGTCAACGACTATGGGGAAAGAGCCTATAGTCTGGCTCCCCGTCTTGCTCGGTGTGTGACGCGCCTGATGAAGCACTGTTTGCCGTCGCCGTTCGCGCTCGGTGTTGGGGTCGCCGTGCGCCTCACCGGTCCGCCTCCTTCAGCCATCCTCGCCGCGCGGCCCGCACGCCCGCGTGAAAGCGGGACTGCGCGCCGAGTTCGGTCATCGCGTCGGCGAAGCGTGCCCGTACCGTGCGTACCGAAACCCCCAAATTCCGGGCGATCAGCTCATCGCACATCCCCTGCGCCGCCAGCCGCAGCACCTGCACCACGCCGTCGGCCGAACCGGCCCAGGGCAGCGGCTCGGCCCGCGCCCACAGCTCCTCGAACAGCGAGCGCAGCCCCCCGACCATCACTGAGGCCCGCACGAAGTAGCACTTGTAGCCGTGGTCGGGCGGGTTGCCGCCCCACAGGGCGGGCAGCCCCGCGGTGTCGTGCCCGGCGGTGAAGAACCAGCTCGGCACGCGGTCGAGGGTGCGCGCGCTGCCGCCGCCCGCGGTCAGCTCCTGGAGCTTGCCGGCCAGGCCGGGGACGCTCAGCGACTCCACCGGGACGATCATGCGTAGCGACATGAGCCCGCGCCGCTGCGTATCGACCCACGTGTCGGCATATCTCCTGGCGAAGTCGGCCATCGTGCGATGGTCCGGAATCGCCGCGCAGACGTCGAGCGGGGGCGCGTCCACCGCCATGCCCACCACGCTCTCGAACAGCTCGTCCGCGCCGCTGACCTGCTCCACGGGGAACGGGCCGCTGCGCAGGTCGTGCCCCGCGTCGTAGTCGCGCATCAGCTCTCTGATCGAACTCAGCGCCGAGTCGATCTGCCTGCTCTCGGCCGCCAGCCGGTCCAGCCGGTCGGCGACCAGCCGGCCGAGCGCCGCCGCCGGGTGCCTGGCGAAGTACTCGCCCGAACGCTGGTCGACCACGCCCAGCCGTACCAGGGCGGCGAGCTGCTCGCCCAGCCGCTCCTGCGGGTGGTCCGTCGCCGCGGCCAGCTCGGCGGGTGAGGCGCGGTGCAGCCGGAGGATCGTGGTGTAGAGCACGGCCTGGGCCGGGGTGAGGCCGAGGCCGCCGAGCGGGTCGGGTAGCGTGTGGGAGTCGTTGCGCATCGGCGGGGCTCCTGGGGGACGCGATGTGCCGTGAGGATAACCCGGTCACGGCGCGGTGGTCCTGGGCTTGGGCGGAGTCCGTGCAACCTGGTTGCAACTTTGTGCAGTTGCACGTTCTTTCGTTGCGCAATGACGCGGGGTGACGCAGGCTTGACACAGCGTCGGCATCGCCCGTCGGAGGCGGCCCGCTGACCGGAGACGGAGGGGGATCCGGTGGCAGGCGCTTTCCGCCGGTCGGTGCCGGTGGCGGGGGATCGGGGGAACACCGACCTTTCCGATCTCCCGTCTTCTCGTCTCCGGCCACGTGCCCCCGAGCACGGACCGGGGCCGGTCGTCGCCCGGCCCCGTGCCATGTCGGTGGGTGTCACGACTCGTGGGCCCGTGGCCGGACGGCGGTACGTGGGGATCGTCGTCCGACCTCGGGCCCACGCGCCGCCCCCGGTGCTGGCCCCGCATGTCAACGCTCCATGCGCCCACTAAACTGATCTGGTACCGCTCCACAAGGGCTTCGCCACGGCCGGGGTCCAGCATCATGGGCGCGCCACGGCAGAGGGGTTACCAGCATGGCCAAGTTCACCGAGACCGGGCTCACGTACGATGACGTCCTGCTCGTCCCGGCGTATTCCGACCTGCAGCCCGGCGACGCCGACACCACCACGCGGCTGACCAGGTCACTGAACCTGCGCATCCCGCTGATCTCCGCCGCGATGGACACCGTCACCGAGGCCCGCATGGCGGTGGCGATGGCCCGCCAGGGCGGCATCGGCATTCTGCACCGCAACCTGTCCATCGAGGAGCAGGCCCAGCAGATCGACCTGGTCAAGCGGTCCGAGGCCGGGATGGTCACCAACCCGGTCACCTGCTCGCCCGATGACACCCTGGCCGACGTCGAGCGGCTGTGCGCCCACTACCGCATCTCCGGCGTCCCGGTCACCGATGACAAGGGCGTGCTGGTCGGCATCGTCACCAACCGCGACATGCGCTTCGAGACCGACCAGAGCCGCCCGGTCCGCGATGTGATGACCCCGATGCCGCTGGTGACCGCCCCGGTCGGCGTGTCCCGCGACGAGGCGTTCGAGCTGCTGCGCTCGCACAAGGTGGAGAAGCTGCCGCTGGTCGACGCGGGCGGCCGGCTGCGCGGCCTGATCACGGTGAAGGACTTCACCAAGAGCGAGCAGTACCCCCTGGCCACGAAAGACGTGAACGGCCGGCTGGTGGTCGGCGGCGCGGTGGGCGTCGCGGGCGACGCCGAGAAGCGCGCGATGGCGCTGCTGGAGGCCGGGGCCGACGTGATCGTGGTGGACATCGCGCACGGCCACTCCCAGGGCATGTACGAGATGGTCGCCAAGGTCAAGAAGAACGGCGCGGCCGATGTGATCGCCGGCAACATCGCCACCAGGGCGGGCGCCCAGGCATTGATCGACGCGGGGGCCGACGCGGTCAAGGTCGGCGTCGGGCCGGGCTCGATCTGCACCACCCGGGTGGTCGCCGGCGTCGGCGCGCCGCAGGTCACCGCGATCTACGAGGCGTCGCTGGCCTGCCGCCCCGCCGGGGTCCCGGTGATCGGTGACGGTGGCCTGCAATACTCCGGCGACATCGCCAAGGCCCTCGCGGCCGGGGCCGACACGGTCATGCTGGGCAGCCTGCTCGCCGGGTGCGAGGAGTCGCCGGGCGAGCTGATCTTCATCAACGGCAAGCAGTACAAGTCCTACCGCGGGATGGGCTCGCTGGGCGCGATGCGCAACCGCGAGCGCGGCGGCTCCTACAGCAAGGACCGCTACTCCCAGAGCGACGTCGCCAACGAGAGCCTGCTGATCCCCGAGGGCATCGAGGGCCAGGTGCCCTACCGCGGCCCGGTCGCGGCGGTCGCCCACCAGTTGATCGGCGGGCTGCGTCAGGCGATGTGGTACACCGGGTGCCGCACGGTCCCCGAGATGCACGAGCGGGGCCAGCTCATGCCCATCACCGCGGCCGGCCTGACCGAGAGCCACCCGCACGACATCCAGATGACGGTCGAGGCGCCCAACTACCACGGCCGCTAGCAGTTCCGGCCAGGAAGAAGCACAGCATGACTCAGGTGGAGATCGGCAGAGGCAAGAGCGCGCGGCGTGGCTACGCGCTCGACGAGATCGGCATCGTGCCGTCCCGCCGCACCCGCGACCCCGAAGAGGTCTCGATCGCCTGGCAGATCGACGCCTACCGGTTCGAGCTGCCCGTCGTGGTGAGCCCGATGGACAGCGTCGTGTCCCCCAAGATCGCGATCGACGTGGGGCGGCTGGGCGGGCTTGCCGTACTCGACCTCGAAGGGCTGTGGACCCGCTTCGACGACCCCGAGCCGCTGCTCGCCGAGGTCGCCGAGATGGAGGGCGAGGCGGCGACGCGGCGGCTCCAGGAGATCTACTCCGCGCCGATCAGCGACGAGCTGATCGGGCGGCGCGTCGAGGAGATCCGCGCCGCGGGCGTGATCGCCGCGGGCCGGCTGTCACCCCAGCGCACCGCCCAGCACCACAAGGCGGTGATCGACGCCGGGGTCGACATCTTCGTCATCCGTGGCACCACCGTGTCGGCCGAGCACGTCTCCGGGCAGGCCGAGCCGCTCAACCTGAAGCAGTTCATCTACGAGCTGGACGTACCGGTGATCGTCGGCGGCTGCGCGACCTACACGGCGGCGCTGCACCTGATGCGCACCGGCGCGGCCGGCGTGCTCGTCGGCTTCGGCGGCGGCGCGGGCCACACCACCCGCACGGTGCTCGGCGTGGCCGTGCCGATGGCCACCGCCATCTCCGACGTGGCCGCCGCCCGCCGCGACTACATGGACGAGTCGGGCGGCCGGTACGTTCATGTCATCGCCGACGGCGGCATGGGCACCTCGGGTGACATCGCCAAGGCCATCGCCTGCGGGGCCGACGCCGTCATGGTCGGTTCACCGCTCGCCCGGGCCGCCGAGGCCCCCGGCCGGGGCCACCACTGGGGCTCGGAGGCCCACCACCCCGACCTGCCCCGCGGCAGGCGCGTGACCTTCGGCACGGTCGGCACTCTGGAGCAGATCCTGCACGGCCCCTCCACGGTGGCCGACGGCTCGATGAATTTGATGGGCGCACTGCGCCGCACCATGGCCACCGCCGGTTTCTCCGACATCAAGGAGTTCCAGCGGGTAGAGGTCGTCGTCGCCCCCCGCTGATCGACCACTCCGGCCACACGCCGACGCCGGTCCTGCGCCGGCTCTGACGGGTGTGGCCGGATCTCTCACCCGGACGCCAAGCCGCCCGGTGCTGACCGTGGCGATGGACCGCCCGCCGCGCGAGCGGCCGGTCGCCAAGGCGCATATGGCCTGTGGGCAGGGGCGAAGGGCACTGCCCAGGGCGCTCACCGCGCGCGACGGCACGGCAAGGTCCCCGGCCACGCACTTATGAGTGGTACTTCCGGGCGTGATAGGACCGCCTGACCCGCCGTTCACCGCCGCGAGTCGGCGGTATCCGGTGCCATGCCTTGAATGCGGGCGACCCGAGGCCCAGGCCGGGTGCGGCATCAAGGCCACCATCCCCGCGAGGTAGTCCAGGGGCCCCCGCCTTCGGCCCGGTGCTCGACCGGTTACGCCACGCTGTGGAGCGAGGTATCGCCCGGCTCGACCAGCATCGTGCCGTCGCCATCGGATGCGACGAACTCCCTGTTCACGATGCCTCTGCTCACCTTCGATCATGCGCTGAGCCGCAAGTGGATCACTTCACGTAATGACGGAGGATCCCGTTCCCGTTACTCGAAACGATCTTTACTTTTCTACCTTCCTTATGTGATGATCGGCCCACTTTCATACATCTGTTCGAAAGGTTGTGCATGAACAAGCGCCGATTAGCGTCCCGCCGACCTCGCCGGACGCGCCGCCCCGCCGCCCTGATCACGGCTCTGACGCTGCCGCTCTCCCTGATGAGCGCGCCCGCCATCGCCCAGGAAACCAAACCGCCCCCCGCCTCGACTTCCACACCAGCAGGCGCCACGCAGGACCCCGCGCTCGAAAGCGCCTGGGACAAAGCCGCCAAGACCGGCAAACCCATCGAAGTCCCCGCCCAGTTCACCGAGACCATGAAGGTCTGGGCCGACCCCGACGGCAAGAAGCTCAAAGCCGAGCTGCACACCCGCCCCATCCAGCTCAAGAACAAGGCCAGCGGCGCCTGGGAACCCATCGACACCCGCATCGTCACCCGCGACGGCAAGCTCCAGGCCGCCCGCGTCAAGACCCCGCTGACCTTCGGCGGCCGAGGCGCCAAGCACCTGGTGTCCGCGACCGGCGAGCACGGCGGTACCGGCCTGGGCGTGACCCGTGCGCTGCCCGAGCCGAAGATCTCCGGCAACGCCGTCACCTACCCCGACGCCATCGCCCCCGGGGCCGACCTGGTGGTGCAGGCCCAGGCCGACGGCTTCGTCTCCCAGGTGGTCTTCCGGCGCAAGCCGGCCGGCCCGGTCACCGTACGCCTGCCGCTCACCCTGCCCGAGGGCACCGAATTCGGTGAGACGTCCCAAGGGCTGCCGCAGCTCAAGGACGCCAAGGGCAGGGCCAAGGCCGCGCCCGTCGTGCTGACCGCGACGGACGCCAAGGTGGAGGCCGCCCCCGGCGAGGGCAGGACCTCCCCGGTCAAGGCCCGGGTGGAGACCTCCGGCAAGACCTCGGAGCTGGTGTTCTCCCCGGACGCGAAGTTCCTGGCCGACCCGGCGGTGGCCTACCCGGTGACCATCGCCGCCGCCTCCGAATGGTTCGGCGGCGGCGCCCCCGAGGACGCCTGGGTCAGCAAGAACGACCCTTACAACAACAACGCGGCGGCCGGGTACCTTCGCGCGGGCACCACCTCGACCAGCGCGGACATCGCCCGCGTCTACATGAAGTTCGACACCACGGACCCTGTGCTGAAGGGCGCCACCGTCGTTCAGGCCGACCTGAGGATGTGGAACTACAAGTCCGGCGGGCCCAACGGCCAGTTGTGCGGCGACCCGCTGGGCGCGGGCATCGTGGCCGCGCGCGTCACCGGCCCGTGGACCCTGGACGGGACGGCCGACAGCCTGGACTGGACCAACCAGCCCTCGGCCACCGGCACCGAAGGGCTGAACCGGGCCGGCTACAACTACGACGCCGACCCCGCCACCTGGTGCGCCAAGGACGACGAACTCTTCTACCGGGTCACCGGCATGGCCCGCGCCTGGATCGAGCAGGGCGTGCCCAACCACGGCATGGTGCTGCGGGCCGCCAGCGAGACCGCGGCGATCAACTGGCGTCAGTACTACTCCAGCCAGTTCGGCGGCGGCCAGCCTTATCCCGGCTACCGCCACCCGCCCGCCCTCATGATCGAGTACATCCCGAGCGTCAAGGAGCACCAGATCGTGCTCCGCACGTACCCGGGCGACCAGGAGCCGCCCGCGGCGTCGTACGCCGACGACCAGGCATGGGTGGCCGCGGGCAACGTCCACTACGACGAGCTTCCCCCGTCGCGCGTCATGACCGACGACGAGGCGCTGGCCAACGCCGTGGCCGGCAACAGCTCGGCGCAGACCTCCCTGACCGAGGCCTACTATCCGGAAGGGCTCACCGACGAGGAACTGATCGAGGGGATCGACACGGATCCCGAGGCGCCGCCGGAAGAGCCCGAGCCCGACATCAACCCACTCCCCGAGGACGACACAACGCCCCCCACGGTGACGGAGACCAGCCCGGCGAGCGGCCAGGTCGGGGTCCCCACCACGACGTCGGTCGTGGCGGTCTTCAGCGAGTACGTCACCGACGCCGCCGTCACCGTCAAGAACCCGCAAGGGGCGCAGGTCGCGGGGAACGCCGTCCTGGACGCCTCCCACAAGGTGCTGACCTTCACCCCGGACGCGGCGCTGGCCGGCGACACGGCCTACACCGTCGAGGTGAGCGGCGCCAAGGACATCGCGGAGAACGTGATGACCCCCCGGACGTGGTCCTTCACCACCGCCGCGCCGGACACCGCCCCGCCGGTCGTGTCGGGGACGAGCCCGGCCGCGAACGCCACCGGAGTGCCGGTCGACGCACCGGTGCGGGCGACCTTCGGCGAGAAGGTGTCGGACGCGCAGATCACCGTCAAGAACGCCCAGGGCGCCGCAGTCGCCGGCACGTCCGCGATGGACGCCGAGGGCAAGGTGCTGACCTTCACCCCGCAGCAGCGGCTGGCCGGCACCACCGTGTTCACGGCCGAGGTGAGCGGGGCCAAGGACACCTCGGGCAACGTCATGGCCGCGCCGCACATCTGGTCGTTCACCACGGCCGCGGACGCGCCGCAGCCGATCCCGGGGCTGGTGGCCGCCTACGGCATGAACGAGGGCTCGGGCACGAACGTGGCCGACGCCTCCGGGAAGAACAACACCGGCACCGGCAGCGCCACGACCTGGGCGAACGGCAAGTACGGCAAAGCGCTGTCGTTCAACGGCTCCTCAAGCTGGGTCACCGTCCAGGACGCCGCCTCGCTACGGCTGACGACCGGGATGACGCTCTCGGCCTGGGTCAACCCGGCCACCGTGTCCTCCTGGAGCCCCATCTTGGGCAAGGAACTGAGCGAGGAGGCGCTCTCCTACACCCTGTACGCCTCCAACAGCACGGTCCCCTCCGGCTGGGTGCAGACCGATCCGGAGACCCCCACGACCGTCGACGGGGCCTCACCCTTGCCGGTCAGCACCTGGAGCCACGTAGCGCTCACCTACGACGGAGCCGCGCTGCGGTTGTTCGTCAACGGACAGCAGGCCGGCCAGACCGCGTTGGCCGGCAGCCTGTACGACGACGGCAGCCCGCTGCGGATCGGCGGCAACGCCGCCTGGGGCGAGTTCTTCGCCGGCCTGATCGACGAGGTACGCGTCTATGACCGCGCCCAGAGCGCGACCGAGATCCAGACCGACATGAACACCCCCGTCGGCCGGCCGCCGGTACAGGACACCCAGGCGCCGAGCGCACCCGGCTCGCTCACCGCGACGGGCGGCGCCGGCACCGCGCAACTCACCTGGACGGCCTCGACGGACAACGTGGGCGTGACCGGCTACTCGATCCACCGCTCCACGACGCCGCAGTTCACCCCGTCGGCCGCGAACGCCGTCGGCTCCTCGACGGCCACCACGTTCACCGACGCCGGCCTCGCCGCCGCAACCTACCACTACCGGGTCCGGGCCTTCGACGCGGCCGGCAACCTCAGCCCGTCATCGAACGAGGCCGCGGCCACCGTCACGGACCCACCGGCCAACCCGGGCCTGGTGGCCGCCTACGGCATGGAAGAGGGCGCGGGCACCATCGTCGGCGACTCCTCCGGCAAGAACAACATCGGCACGGCCACCGACACCACCTGGGCGGCGGCCGGCAGGCACGGCAAGGCCCTGTCCTTCAACGGCTCCACCAGCTGGGTCACCGTCCCGCACGCCCAGTCGCTGCGCATGACCGACACACTGACGGTGTCGGCCTGGGTACGGCCCACCGCGTCGGGCGGCTACCGCACCGTGCTGATGAAGGAGAACATCACGGACGGCTCCTACACCCTCTACTCCGACTCCGGCGGTTCCCTGCCCATGGGCTCGGTGGAACTCGCCGACGCGCCCCGCGGGGTGCGGGGCGAGGACCCGCTGCCGCTGAACCAGTGGAGCCACCTGGCCCTCACCTACAACGGCAACGTCGCCTACCTGTACGTCAACGGCGTGCAGGCCGACGCCTACCCGATCACCGGCGAACTCGTCGACGACGCCGGTGACCTGCGCCTGGGCGGCAACGCCGTCTGGGACGACGAGTACTTCAGCGGCCTGATCGACGAGGTACGCGTCTACAACCGGGCCCAGACCGCCGCCGAGATCCAGGCCGACATGAACAAGCCGGTCGGTGCCGCCGCGCCCGCGCGGCAACAGCGCGTGGACATCACCACGAACTCGGCACCCGAGATCGCCAGGCTGACCGTGGACGATGCCCGCACCGCGGACGGCGTCGCCGTCACCTCCACCCTCACCCCCCGCCTGACCACCTGGCTGCCCGCCAGGCGCGACGGCGAGGCGAAGGTGGACGTCGAAGTCGCCCGTGCCCCTGCTGCCAAAACCGGCGCCAAGACCGGCAAGGCGGACAAGCCGGGCGCGGACCGGCGGCCGATCTGGTCCGGCCAGGCCACCGCCGGACCCGGCGACGCGCAGGCCACACTGCGGGTGCCCAAGGACCGGCTGCGGGCGGGCTCAGAGGTGCGCTGGCGGGCCCGGGTCACCACCGGCGGCGTCACAGGCGACTGGACCGGCTGGCAGACCATCATGGTCGACCGGAACCCCAAGGTCACGGCGCGCCCCGCCGCCGACCCTCCGACCACCCCCGATGACCTCAAGACCACCCTGCCCACCGGGGCGGAGCAACCGAAGTGGGCGACCCCCCAGGACTGTTACCGGGAGGCCGGGCGCGCGTCCTCCGGCGGCGTCTACACCCTCAACCGCTTCTCACACTGCCGCCTGACCAGGTTCGTGGTGAACGTCTGGGAGGGGACGCCGGGCAGTTCCTCGGCGGTGCTCAGGGGACAGTTGCACGGCTTCCAGATGATGCACACCGGTACCCGTGTCTCCCAGCGGATCTTCCAAGTGGACAAGAGGATCTCGCTGCTCCCCGACAAGAGCTGGGGCTACCAGCCCAAGAGGGTGGCGTTCGGCTCGGAGGTGCTGACCACGGTGCCGGCCGACCAGAACCCGACCCGCTGCTACGACAAATCGGATTCCGGCATGCTCGGCATGCACACCGTCGCCCAGTGGGCCACGGCGTCGTCGCAGCAACCCGGCTGGCACATGACGGAGACTTACTCCGACCCGTACCGGGAGGGCTTCCACAAGCTGGGCAGGTGCACGGTCAATAGCTACGTGCACGGCGAGAGCCCCTTCGACAAGGGACCACGGGAGTTCAGCAGCACGGTCGGCCTCCCCTCCTTCGTCCGCTGCGACGCCTCGCCGACGATCGGCTGGCACAACAAGAACGGCGGCGGCTGCGTGCACATGAACGCCGTCACGAAGATGGTCATGCGGCTGGACGACGTCAACCCGCGGGGAGTCCACTTCAACGACATCTACTTCCACGTCTCAAGGGCCTTCTACGATCCGGACCAGACCTACCCTCTGGCCGGCGGGAAGTCATTCCCCGACACCGAGAACGAACGCAAGAACATTCCCGGGAACAGCATCGCGTCAAGGCTGACCCGGGCGGCGTTCAAGGCCACGAGGGAGGCGAACTACAAGGCGACAGCCCGTGTCTGCAAGAATGAGGTCCCGGTCGAGGATCAGAACAAGAAGAGCTGCGACGAGTTCCCCTTCGAGTCGACCTATCAAGGGGCGGCACGCGCGAATCCTGACCACAACTTCTCCGTCGCCAGGATCAACAAGACCATGAACTTTCAGCACGGCAACGTGCTGAAGGCCTGGTACTGGAACAACCGGATCATCAACAAGGACGGTTTCTACATCGAGCTCCCGTAGCGCCGTAGCCGTCCGATGAGGTGGGATGGGGTCACCGCGCTCGCGCGGTGACCCCATCCCGACATCGCCACCACCCTCGAACCGCGGAGGCAGGCAGCATGGCCGCATTGATCAGTGAATTACTGGACGACGACCCGACTCATGGCCTCGCCGGCGTGGTGGACACCGCAGCCCAGGAATCCCCTGACGAGTACGCCATCGAGCCGGGAGGATGGGCCGCGGCCAGGGACAACTGGATCGTCATCGACGAGCCGATCGAACAGGGCTGCCTCGTCAGGTACGAGTTGTGGGACGGCGAGCCGGCGGCGCACCCGCCCGGGGCATCGACCTGGCAGGGGACCGTCTATCTGGAGTCCGGGATCATCCAGCCCGAGGCCATCGACGGCACCTATCTGGCCGACAGCAAGTTCGATCTCGGTCGGCCCGGCCGACGGTGGAACGTCCGCGTCCACCGCGAGCGGCTCGGCCACGGGGCGTTCCCGCCGGAGGTCGTCCAGCGGACGTTGATCACCCTGCAGTTCTGGCCGTGAGAGGCCGAGCGCGGCGGCCGAGGGCCTGAAGGAGCCGGGGTCGGCGACGAGCGGCCCAAGAACATCCCAGGCGGTAGCTGGAACAAGTTGCCAGAGTGTAACGGCGTCTCCAAAAAGGAACTCGACCCGTCGGATCGACCCTGCAAGGGGTGGTACGTGTCAACCCTCCGCACAATTTCTCGGTCGCCTGGATAGACGGCACCGAGAATACTGGGTCGATCTCCAGTGGCCTCATAGGATTGGCCGGGCCGCGCTGGGCGGTCCGGCCAAGCCGCACTCCCGCCTGTGACGTATTGGAATATCCTCAGCCATGGCCGGTATTATCGCCGAACTTCTCGACCCGAACGAGATATCGAAGTATCTGCACGGTGTCTCGGACGCCGAGGAGACGTGGGCTCTCTACGACATCAGCGGCGATCCGGCGGAGTGGATCACGACCGGCGAGAACGGGATCGTGATCAACGAGCGCCGGAGCGAGAGGTGCCTGATCAAGTACGAACTCTGGGACGACACGCCCCCGCTCCTCGCCTCCTGGGACAGGAACTGGACCGGAAGCGTGCGCTTCACGACGGGGCGAGTGCCCGCGATCAGCGGAGCCTCGGGCGGGACGTCCTACGGCGAGGAATTCGACCTCGGCCGGCCGGACGGCGACTGGAATGCCAGGGTCTACCGTAAATCCCTCGGGCATGAAGAATTCACTCCGGACCTGGTCAGCTTCACTCTGTTGAAGGTTCAGTTCTGGGCCGCATCGCCGTAGGCCCCACGCCGTCGTTGACCCGGTGGAGGAACGCGGTCCACTCGGCTGGGGTGCAGGTGAGGGTGGGGCCGGTGGGGTCTTTGCTGTCGCGTAGGGCGATGAGGCCGGGGAGGTTGGTGGCCACCTCTACACAGTCACCCCCGTTGTCGGAGGAGCGGGTGCTTTTCCGCCATATCGCTCCATCAAGGCCTACTTGCTGGTCCACGAGTCCCGCCACCTCTTGATCACTTGTTGTGATTCGCTAACGCGAAGAGCGCCCGCCCTAAGTTTGTCATATCTACGCAGAATGATGGATACCAGCTCAGGGTCTGATGTCACTTCTGCCTGCGCCGCTGAATCTATGTAAACCGTGGTCGGCTGGTCGTCGATCTCCGCGATCATGAAGCCTCCGGCCAGCCCTGCGGTGGTCTCCGGGTCGGCGGGCAGCACTTGGATGTGCACCCTGGAGCGTCCTGAAAGCGTTAGCAGGTGGTCGAGCTGTCTCGCCATCACTTCCGGGGGGCCGACCTGGCGCTGGAGTGCCCATTCGTCAACCAGTACCCACAGCGTAGGCGGCTTCTCGCGCCCCAGGATGGTCTGTCGGGCCAACCTCGCACGTACGTGATCTTCGACTTCTTCCTCCTCGACAATGCCGAGTGTGAACATCGCGCGGGCGTACTCCTCGGTCTGGAGCAGCCCAGGGATCATCAGCGGAACCCAGGAGCGAAGGGTGCGCGCCTCGGGTTCGATCTCGTCGGCCCAGTGCGCGTACCACTGAGCTCCGCTGAAAGCGTTGTTCATCCGCTTCCAAAGCTTGACGAAGCGCTCATCCAGGCCAAATGCCTCATCGCACTTCTCCGCGAACCTGAGCTGCGGATTTCTGGTACCTCGCTCGATGGCCCCCACGAGGCTGTGGCCGCAGTTGAGGCGGCTGGCCAGTGCCCGATGCGTCCACTGCTTGGCGGTTCGGCACTTCCGCAGCTCTTGCCGGAATTGATCCTTTGGGGAGGTATTCTTTTCCTTGGCCATAGGCGGCTCCTCGAGGGCCGGACGCAAGAAGCTCACATCTGGGCACACCAGTTGGAGCCACCTGACGTTCTGTGTCGGACGATATTCGGATCGGCCGAGTCGTTGCTACGGCAATGTATGAGACACGATTCTTCGCCACTACGCAAGGGTGACGTCAAATGACGGCTATCCAAATTAGTGCAACCATCGCGAGTCGCCGCGATTCACTTACCCTCGTCGCGCTCCCCAATTCCGCGTACCTCGCGCGCGCATATTCGGCGGCGACTATTCGCGGATGGGGACTCGTGGACGAGGAGTTCGTGGACAACGCCCGGTCAGTGGTGAGCGAACTGGTCACCAACGCCATCGAGGCCGCCGGCCTTTCCGAAAAGCAGCCGAAGCTGAGTGCCCTGCTCGCCGGGGAGTCCCTGATCCGCCTCGTCCTGGAAGTGCCTGCCGACATCGACGCCCTGGTCATCGAGGTATGGGACGCCCACCCGCACGCCCCCGAGCCACGCGGAGAGGTCGCCTTCGATTCCCTCAGCGGCAGGGGCCTCGCCCTCGTCGATGCCCTGGCGGCGAGCTGGGGATACCGCTTCCCAAAGGACGCGCCCCCACCTTGGACAAAGGTGGTCTACGCGCTCATGCCCCTTCCCTAGTACCGTGCTGGTCGCCCCGAACCAGTGCGGGGTGCGCGTGTCGAACTCCGCGGGCTTGGCCGGAGCCTTCCGTTGAGTACGTAGACCCAGTCGTATCCCTCGTGGGGTGTCGTCGCTGCCGCCCATTGGCGCAGTTCGTCGGCGGTCTCGGCGAAGTCCCGCCACCCCTGAAGCCGCTGGATCTCCCCGTCATGCGCGTCGCACGAGTGTGGGCCAGGGCGTGAGCGGCCCGCTCGCCGGGCGGCTGGTCAGCCACCGCGCCACCCGGATCAGCACGACGTCGGGCACTTCGGCCTCCAGCGCGGCGGTGATCCGGTGAGCACGCCGACAACATCCTGAGCGCCTTGCCCGAGCCGCCGGCTTCTATGGATTCGCCCCCTTTTGTCGGTGACCACACGTACGCTCTGTGTAGCTCCTCCGCACGCGCATTCCCCCGGTATCTGCTCGCTTGGAGGTCCTTCCGATGGCTTCGGCGTCCCCCGTTCCCCCGGCGGCTCCATCGCCGCGTCCTCGGTCGTCTGGTGCCGGCGCGTCCGCGTACGCCCGCTACCGCGCCGAACTCGCCGCAGGCCGCACCCGGCGGCTGGTGATCCGCGGCGCCGTGATGGCCGTCGCCGGCGTCGCGGGCTGGATCGTGATCGGCTTCGAGGGCGGCCTGCTGTTCGCGGTCGTCGCCGGAGCGGCCGACACGGTGTATCAGTGGCGCAGGCATGAGGCGGTCCGTACCTGGCGTCGCGGTGCGCAGGGTGAGCGGCGGACCGCACGCCGGCTCCGCCGTCTGGAGGCCGCCGGATACCTGGTGCTCCACGACCGCGCACTGCCGACCGGCCGCGCCAACCTCGACCATCTGGCCATCGGCCCGTCCGGCGTCTACGTGATCGACAGCAAGGCGTGGTCCCGCGACCGGCGCATCACCCGCCGCGGCCGATACGTCAACGTCGGCCGCCGCTGGGGCTCCGATGAGGTCAAGTCGGTACGGTACGAGACCCGCTCGGTGGCCGCCGCGCTCAGCGGCCGGCTGAACACGCCGGTGGAGGTCACGCCGGTGCTGGCGGTACACGGCCCGCATGTGCCGCTGCGCGGCCTGAGCGTGGACGGTGTGCGCATGTTGCGCGCGTCGATGGTCGCGGGCTGGGTCTTACGCCGCCCGGCGCGGCACTCCCCGGCCGACGTCGCACGGCTGGAGGCGGCGGCGGCCGAACTGTTCCCCGCGTACACCGAAACCGAGCATCCCCGCAGCCGGTGACGCTGGTCGGCACGGGTCGAGTGGGTCGCTCCAGACGCCGTCCTTGCCGCAAAGTCGTATCGTCGCTCGCGCGCCCCGATGTGATCGGCCACCGGCTCTATGAACGCCGACGAAGGCCCGGGGAGGAGGTCAAAGAGTCAGAACCGTCAGCAGATGGGCGACCTCTTGGGATACCGCGTCGCGGGCTGTGGCGAGGTATTTGCGGGGGTCCACGAGGTTCGGGTCGGCGGTCAGGCGGTCGCGCAGGGCGGTGGTGAACGCCTTGTTGAGGTGGGTGGCGATGTTGATCTTCTGCATGCCGTGCCGGACGGCGGCGCGCAGGGTCTCCTCGGGGACGCCGGAGGAGCCGTGCAGGACGAGGGGCACGGGGACGGTCGCGTGCAGGTCGGCGATCAGGGCGAGGTCCAGCGTGGCGTCCCTGGTGGTCATCGCGTGCGACGTACCCACGGCGACGGCCAGCGCGTCCACGCCGGTGTCGGCGACGTAGCGGACGGCCTCGTCCGGGCGGGTGCGCGCGCCCGGCGCGTGTACGCCGTCCTTGCCGCCGACCTCGCCCAGCTCGGCCTCCACCCACACGCCGCGCTCGTGGCACCACGCGGTCACCTCGGCGGTACGGCGTACGTTCTCCGCGTCGGGCAGCGCGCTCGCGTCGTACATCACCGACCCGACGCCGAGTCCGACGGCCTCCTCGACCAGCGCGCGGTCCGTGGCGTGGTCCAGGTGTACGGCGACGGGTACGGCGGCGGCCCGCGCCACGGCCAGCGAGGCGAGCGCGATGGGGGCGAGCGCGCCGTGGTAGCGCACGCAGTTCTCGCTGATCTGGAGTACGACCCCGGCCCCGGCCCGCTCGGCGCCGGCCACGATGGCCTCGGCGTGCTCAAGCTGGATCACGTTGAACGCCCCGACTCCGCCCACGCTCGCGCGGACGATGTCCCCGGTGCTGACCAAAGGCAAGGTGTCACTCCTCTTCCTGGACGTCTATGCGATGGCGAATGCTCTGAAAGAGGGTGACGTCGAAGTCGCCGGCGACGGGCGCGGCCACGGCGGCGGCTCCCAGCGCGGCGGCGGTACGGAGGCGGTCGGGCCAGGGGACGCCGGTGACCAGGCCCTGGGCGAGCCCGGCCACCACGGCGTCACCCGCGCCGGTCGGGTTGCCCGCCACCGGGTACGGCATGCGCACCCGCCACGTACCCTCCGCCGTGACCGCCACCAGCCCGTCCGCCCCGAGCGACACCACCACC
>NZ_POUA01000079.1 GCF_003236385.1 Spongiactinospora gelatinilytica | reverse complement strand
GCTCGGCGGTGACGCCGTTGACCAGGTAACTCAGCGAACAATCGAGCTTGCCGGCGAGCAGTTCGAGCACCGCTGGAGTTGGCGTTCGCTTCCCGCTTTCGATAAGAGATACGTAGCTGTCGGACAACTCCGGATGCGCGAGCTGGGCTTGAGACATACCGCGCTGGCGGCGGATTGTCTTAATGCGCTGGCCCGCCAGATCTTGACTCACCGGCACCCCTTGGAACAATGTCGTCGAACGAAAACCAGTGACGGGAGCACCACCATGCGTCGACGCCTCACTGTCTCCGCCCTGACGGTGCTATGCACAGCCCTTATCGCCGTCGCGGCCAATGCTACCGCCGCGGAGGCCTATCCGTCCGGGACCCAGGTGGTCACGGAAGGGAAGGACATAGCCTGCTGCTAGCCGACTCCCGGCAGAGCCGAGACCGGCGGGAACGACCGTCGCGGGCGGACAGGACCCGATCGGGTTCCGTCCTTCCCGCGCCGGACCTCCCGCCCAGACCAGGCGCGTGTGAGCGCTCGGCAGACCGCTCCCCGGCCCCGCACGGCCGGTGTGCACACCGAGCGCTCGCACGCGTTCCGTTTTCATGGCCCCCCACTGCGCGGATCAGCGCACCTCACCAGCTCGTGAATTACGAGCATATCGTGCTTATATCACATCGTCCCGTAGCGCACGGCTGTTATCCACAATTCGGATGGCTCGTCACCCCCCGCCTACAGGCCCACGCTGACCAGAGCCCGCTGGTAGGCGGCGACGCTCCCGGGGCCGTCCTGGAGCTTGCGCAGCACCTCGGCGACGGTCCGCCAGCCCTGCGCCGCGCGCCGCGCGGGCGTCACCTGCTCCAGCCATCGCCTGGCCGCGTCCAGCGCCGTACGCGCCTCCACCGGCTCGTCGGCCATGGCGTAGGCGCCGGCCAGCAGCAACTGGGCGTCGGCGCCGAGCCCGTTGGTCGTACTGGAGACCAGGTCATGGGCTTTTCTGGCATGGGCGATGGCCTGCCCGAAGTCGCCGAGGGCGAGTTCGACGTGCGCCAGGTCCAGCTCGCACCTGGCCCGGTCCGCCACGCCCGCGGACGACTCGGCCAGCTCGCGCCGGGAGCGGTGCAGAGCCTCCCGGCAGCTTCGGGCCTCGTGCGGGAGGAGCAGGAACCGCTGGTAGGTGCAGCTCAGCCGGACGCGCGCCAGGTTTCGGGGATCGCCGTTCTCGGAGTGGACGGCGAGGGCCCGCTGGGCCAGGGCCAGGGCGTCCTTCGTCCGGCCGATCGCCTCGGCCAGGGCCGATCCGTTCCAGCAGGCGGCGACCGTGGCCCTGGGGGTGCCCAGCAGGTCGGCGGCGGCGAGCAGTTCCGCCGACCAGTGCTGCGCGCGCAGGAGGTCCCCGCGCAGCATGTACGCGCCGAGCAACGTGGAACCGAGTTCGACCAGCTCATCGGACCAGGCCGGACGCACCGAGCCCAGCAGGATCTGCTCGCAGACCTGTACGGCCGCCGACAGGTCCCCCCGCTCGCGGTAGCAGCGGGACAGCGCGATGGTGACGGTGATGTGCTGTTCCGGGGTCATGGCGTCGCCCGCCGCGGCCCGCAGGCCGTTGAGGGTGGCGACGGCCGCGTCGAGGTCGCCGCCCGCCTCCATCGCCCGGGCCAGGCCGAACTCGGCCTCGAACCTCAGCCGGGTCGGCCCGGTGAGGTTCTTGTCCGCGACCAGGTTCGTGAACCGCATGCGGGCCTCGGCGACCGCGCCGTTCTCCAGGGCGATGCGCGCGTAGCCGAGTTCGAGCTCGAATTCGTGTAACTGCTCGGTGGTAACACCGTTGATCAGGTAACCGAGTGAGCAGTCGAGCTTGCCGGCGAGCAACTCCAGCACCGCCGTGGTCGGCGTCCGCTTACCGCTTTCGATAAGAGAAACATAGCTGTCGGACAACTCCGGATGCGCGAGCTGGGCTTGCGACATACCCCTCTGCCGACGAATTGTCTTAATGCGCTGCCCCACCAGATCTTGACTCACCGGCACCCCTTGGAACAATGTCGTCGAACGAAAACAGTGACGGGAGCACCACCATGCGTCGACGTCTCTTGCTTTTCGCCATGGCTGTCCTGTGCACAGTCATGGCCACCGTCGCGGCCAATGCTACGGCCGCGCAAACCTCCATGTCGCCATTCTCGGACGTGGGTGAGCCGCTGTGCTGCTGACTCACTGGTAAAGCAAGGAAGAGATCGGCCCGGCCGGTGGGGCATGACCCCCGGTCGGTTCCTCCGCCCTCCGCATCCGATACCTCACCGTGTCGGCACGTACATGCGGGCGCTCGGCGCACGTGTTCCACGACCCCGAGTACTCCAGGAACACGCCGAGCGTCCGCACGGCCTCTGACAGGCGCTTTTCGGCGTAGTCGAAAAGCGGGTCCGGCAGCCGCGCGGCGAACTACCGCCGCGCCTCGCCGGGAACCGTGACCGGTTAGAAGCCCTGTGTGTAAAACTCATCGCCGGTCACGACGCCGCCGTTACGTGAATCGTCGCCGCCGCGCCGTACGGGACGTTCGGCGGGGGGCTGGCGGATGGGCGGACATCGTGCCGCCCGGAGCTGGGTAGGACCGGCCTCGTCCCCCCGGCCGGGGCAAGGGAGGATCGTGGACCGACTCGACCGCTTCTTCGGCCTGCGGGCCCGCGGGAGCACGGTCGCCGCCGAGGTGCGCGGCGGGGTGACCACGTTCGTGGCCATGGCCTACATCGTCCTGCTCAACCCGATCATTCTGGCCGGGGCCGTGGACGTCACCGGCGCCAGGCTGTCGATCCCGCAGCTCACCACCGCCACGGCGCTGGCCGCGGCGGTCAGCACGCTGCTGATGGCGGTGGTCGGCAACGCCCCCTTCGGGGTGGCCGCGGGCCTCGGGCTGAACGCCGTGGTGGCCTACCAGGCCGCGCCGCACATGACCTGGCCGCAGGCGATGGGCCTGGTGGTCCTCGAAGGGCTGGCCATCGTGGTGCTGGCGGTGTCCGGCGCGCGACGGATGATCATGAACGCCATCCCGCTCGCCCTCAAGCACGCCATCAGCGTCGGGATCGGCCTGTTCATCGCGCTCATCGGCCTGGTGGACGCCGGTTTCGTGGCCAGGGGCACCGGCACGCCGGTGCAGCTCGGCACCACCGGCCACCTTTCCGGCTGGCCGGTCACGGTCTTCTGCTTCGGGCTGCTGCTGATGATCGTGCTCTACGCCCGGCGCGTCCCGGGGGCGATCCTGATCAGCATCGTGGCCACGACGGTGCTGGCCATCGTGGTCGGCACGGCGTTCGCCGTCGATCCGGCGCAGTGGGGGGTGGTGGCGCCCAGGGTGCCCACCTCGATCGTCTCGGCGCCCGACTTCGGGCTGTTCGGCGCGTTCGACCTGTTCGGCGGTTTTGCTACGGCGGGCGCGCTGACCGCCACCGTCGTGCTGTTCACGCTGGTGCTGTCCGGCTTCTTCGACGCGATGGGCACCATCATCGGCGTCAGCGACGAAGCGGGCCTGGTGGACGAACAGGGCCGGGTGCCGCGCCTCGGGGCGATCCTCACCGTGGACGGCGTGTCCGCCGCGATCGGCGGTACGGCCAGCGCCTCGGCCAACACCGTCTTCGTCGAGTCGGCGGCCGGGGTCGGCGAGGGCGCACGTACCGGCCTGGCCAGCCTGGTCACCGGGGCGCTGCTGGGGCTGACGCTGCTGTTCACCCCGGTCACCACCGTCGTCCCGGCCGCGGCGGCGGCCCCCGCCCTGGTGCTGGTGGGCGCGCTGATGATGACGCAGGCGCGTAACGTGCCCTGGACCGACCTGGACCTGGCGATCCCCGCCTTCCTGACGATCGCCCTGATGCCCTTCACCTACAGCATCACCGCGGGGCTGGGCGCGGGGCTCATCGCCTACGTCGCGATCAAGCTGGGGCGGGGGCGGCCGGGTGACGCGCACCCGCTGCTGTACGTGGTGGCCGCGATGTTCGTGGCCTTCTTCAGCGTCGGCCTGTTCGACGGCTGACGACAGATCGCCGTGGCCGATATGGCGGCGGGACCTGCCGCGGGACCGGCTTCCCGCGGCAGGCGCCCGAGGGCACCGCCGCGGGGCGGTGCGGAGGGACATCGGCCCTGCGTACTGGTCTTTCGGAGGCCGGGTGCTGCTCCGGGTGCGGTCACGATGGTCAGGGGCGCCGGCGTGACGGGGTCGTCCGGCCTCCGAGCGTGCTCATCACACCAGATCCCCCGTCTCGAACTTGATCTCGTTCAGCCGCCGGCAGGCCCGCTCCATGCGCTTGAACGCCGTGTTGACGACATGCCCGAGCTCGGCCAGCTCCCGGTTGCGCCGCTCGGCCTCCTGTCTCTCCCAGTGACCGATGGCCTCGTCGAGCGACTTGAACCGCCCACCGGCCGCGACCACGACCTGCCGGCCGTTCGCGTACCGGATCGCCACCCTGCCGACGATGGTCCAGTCGCCACGAGCCATGGCACGCCCCTCGCGTCCGCCGACCACTACCGTTCGCCTCTCGTCGATCAGCAGACCACGCTGTCGGCCGGGCTCGCCGCGGCGGGCCGCGGCGGGACCCGGTGCGCTTGGAGGCATGACTCCGACGATAGGAACGAGACTCTCCCACCCTCAACGGGCTTGCACGAACTTGCACACGACTTTGGCCGACGCCCCACGGGGACGATTCAGCCGAGCACGCCGCGGGCCTGGGTGATCAGCTCGTGGGCGTGCCTGCCGTAGCGGGCCATCGCCGCCAGTTCGTCGAAGCCCTTGGCGTACTGGGCGATCTCGCGGGGCTGGGTGACGTTGACCGAGGCGGTGAGCAGCTCGACCTTCACGGTCCGGTCGTCGAAGATGTGGAAGGCCTCGACCGGCCACAGCCGGCGCGACTCGGTCTGTGGGATCACCCCCAGTGAGACGCGCGGCAGCGCCATGACGGTCAGCAGGTGGTCGAGCTGGCCGGCCATGATGTCGGCGTCGCCGATGCGGTAGCGCAGCACCGACTCCTCCATGAGGATGGCGAAGCGGTGGTCGCCCTCGTGCAGCACGCGGGAGCGGGTCAGCCGCGCCTGTGCCGCCGCCTCGGAGTCGTCGGGCAGCCCGCGGAACGCCGCCACCGAGGCCAGCAGCGCGCGGGCGTAGGCGACCGTCTGCAGCAGCCCCGGCACCACGTGCGAGCAGTAGACCCGGAAGTGCCGGGTGGCCTCGTAGCGCGCGATGCCGGACTCCTGGGTGCGGCGCAGCCCGGCCCGGTGTACCCGGCGCCACTCGACGTACATCTCGTCGGCCTGCCGGGAGGCGGCGATCAACTCCTCCACCTCCCCGTCCGCGCCGCAGGCCCCGCACCACGCGCGTAGATCGTCATCGGAGGGCGGGGTCTTGGCGTTCTCGATGCGGCTGGACTTGGACTCGTGCCAGCCGGCCGCCGCGGCCAGCGCCCGCGCGCTCAGCCCCGCGTCCAGCCGCAGCTCGCGCAGCCGCTGCGCGATCAGCCGGCGGGCGGCGAGGACGCTGCTCGATGACTGCGTCGCGTTGGGCCGGCGGTCCGCCGGCGTCACGCGCGTCGATGTTGCTTGTCCGGATCCCATACCGTCTCACAGGCGTCAGATGGCGTGCCGACCTGCTGGGGCGCGTCGGGGAGCCGGCCGCCGACGGTGCTGGACGTGTGGCGTGGCCACGGCGACGCGGGCCGGGCGGCCCGCGTCACGAATGCGAACTCCCGAGGTCGGCGTCCCGGCAGGCCGCGAGGAGCAGCGGCGCCATCCGAAAGGGGATGCGGACCACCCGCTCGCCCTCCGCGAGGGGGTTGAGCGATGTCATCAGGACCCGTGTCTCGGCGTCTTGCACTTCCCTGCCCTGGATGACGATGCTGCCGTCGGTCTCATCGACCCAGACCGACGGGCAGTCGTCAACGTCACTTCCAGGGTCCTTGCCGAGGAACTTCAAAGCCATCATCGACTCCGAGCTGAGGTGTGCTGCGTGGACTTGCCTACGCGTGAACTTAACCGCACTCTAACGCACAGTCAATTTGTCTTTACCCAGAGTGAACGATGTCCGCCCACGGCGAACCGGGGGCCAAGCGCCGGTCAGCCCAGCTCGTCGTGATCGCACACCACGTTGTCGTGGTCCTTGTCCGGATAATAGTGATACTCCGGGTGAGTTTCCTTGAAGTACGGACCGTACCCCGCCTCGTCGACCTCGCGGCAGCTTCCGAAGCGCGGATCGGGGTTGTGGTCCAGGCCCTGCTTGCCCTGCGGCACGATCCCGACCGGGGCCACCGTCGTCCCGTTGCCGGGCATGGTCGCGGTCCCCTGCCCGGTCGCTCCCCCGGTCGGCCCGGTCACCGGCCCCGTCCCGGTCCCGGTGCCCGTGCCCGTGCCGGTCGCCGGGCCCGTGCCGGTCGCCGGGCCTGTTCCGGTGCCCGTCCCCGTAGCGGCGGGCGCCTCCGGCGCGCACGTGGCCTCCGGCGTCGGGCTCCCGGCCCCCGGCGGCGTCGTACCGGTCTCGGTCCCGCCCGTCGGCGCGCCTTCGGTACCGGTCGAGCTCCCCGCCGACGGGACACCGGCCGTACCGGTGCCCGTGCCCGCGGTGGGAGCGCCTCCCGTAGAGCCATCGCCCAGGGGCGACCCGTCCGTACCGGTGCCTCCGGTCGGCGCCACCACCCCGTCGGCCGCCGTTCCGCCGGCCCCGCCGAGCCCGACCGGCCCTCCGGTACCGCCCGTGCCAGGGCCACCCGTACCGCCCGTGCCGCCGGTGCCGTTGGTGCCGGGAGGGGTGCCGGTGTCCCCTGTGG
>NZ_POUA01000799.1 GCF_003236385.1 Spongiactinospora gelatinilytica | reverse complement strand
CGCATTGCCCGGTCGGGGGGTGGGCGGGTCGGTAGGCTTCTTGGCGTGTCCGATGTCGTGACCGGCGAGGCCGTGGTCGTCGAAGTGCGGTTCGCCCAGCTTCCCAGCCGAGCGGTGGCGCTGTTCATCGACGTGCTCGTGCAGGGCGTGCTGCTCTACGCCGTGTTCGCCATGGTCGGCAACGTCGGCCTGCGCGCCGACTCCGCCCTGTTCGCGGCGCTGTCCATCCTGTTCAGCGCGCTGGTGATGGTCGGCTATCCGGTCATCTTCGAGACGCTGTCACGGGGGCGAAGCCTCGGCAAGCTCGCCATGGGCCTGCGGGTGGTGAGCGACGACGGCGGGCCGGAGCGCTTCCGGCAGGCGTTCTTCCGCGCCTTGGCGGCGGTGCCCGAGATCTGGTTGCTCGCCGGCGCCCCGGCGCTGATCACGTCGCTGATCTCTGAGCGGGGCAAACGCCTCGGCGACATCTTCGCGGGCACGGTCGTCATCTCCGAGCGCGGGCCGCGCGACCGTTCGCTGCCCGCCGCGATGCCGCCCCAGCTCGCCGCGTGGGCCGCCGGGCTGGAGCTTTCCGCCCTCCCTGGCGAGGTGGCCAGCACCGCCCGGCAGTACCTCGCCCGCTGCCACCAGCTCGCCCCGCAGATCCAGCACGAGATGGGGGTGCGCATCGCCGCCCAGGTGGCCTCCTTCGTCTCGCCG
>NZ_POUA01000798.1 GCF_003236385.1 Spongiactinospora gelatinilytica | reverse complement strand
GCCTTCGGCTTGCTTGCGGCGCTCGTTGTAGGCGCGCATGCGTGGGGGGTAGCCGGTGAGCTGGACGTCGTAGACCGGCAGTGCCAGGTTGCGCGCCACCTTGTGGATGACGGCGGGGGAGCCCACCCGTCGCCGTGTCCATTCGCCGTCGTCGGCGACGGCGACCGCGGTCGTGTCGGTCGCGAACGTCTCAGGCTCGACGTAGAACTCGACGCCACGCCTGCTCTTGGCGAACTCGATCAATGCCTCGATGTCGGCATCCGTAGCCTCCCGGTCGAACTTGGCCAGCCGTTGACCGCGGCGCTTGCGCAGCCCGTATCGGTCCCGCCATCTCATGTTCCCTGTATACCTCTCCGGACGCGTTCCCGCTGAGTCTCGGGAATCTTAGGGGATTTCTCCAGTGTGGTGTACTTGCTCCAGGCGGATAATTCGGCATCCACGCTTACCCCGAAATCATCGCCGCAGGGGAACCGGTGGTCACGGTGCGGCCGGACGCCCCGCTGTAGGAGTTCAGGGCCGTGGCCAGAGCCGTTCATCGCGGTGACCCGAATACCCCTTGATAGGCGCCCTCCCGCGGCGATGCGGATATGCGCCCCGAGCGGATTCGTTCAATTAACGATTCCATGGTGTAACGGCTCGATCACCCTCGCCCGAAATCGAGCCGTTACACCATGGAATCGTTAATTGAACGAATCCGCTCGGGG
>NZ_POUA01000797.1 GCF_003236385.1 Spongiactinospora gelatinilytica | reverse complement strand
GTGGGGGCGGACGGCCACCGGATGTTGACCGAACGCTGACGACGACTACACGGGGGACTGCACTCATGAGTATTGAGGCGACGGCCACGCCCGCTACCACGACGGAGGCGTCCGAGGTTCCTCTGTCGGTTGCGCAGGAAGCCATCTGGATCTACTGGCAGGTCGCTCCGGACGATCCCGCCTACACCGTCTGCCTCCCGCTCCTGCTGGAGGGCGAACTGGAGGAGGCGCGGCTGCGGCGGGCCGTGGCCAGGCTCGGGGAGTTGCATCCCGCGTTGCGGGGCAGGGTCGTGCCGACTCCGCAGGGGCCGAGCCTGCGCTGGGCGGACGCGCCGACGATCCCGGTCGTCGAGCGTACGGTGACCGCCCCGGCCCAGGAGGCGGTACGCGAGCGCGCCGCCGTTCCGTTCGACCTGCGGCGCGGTCCGCTGCTGCGGGTGGAGGTGCTGCACGGCCCCGGATACCGGATCGTCCTGTTCGCCGGGCACCACATCGTGCTGGACGCGACGGCGTGCGGCCTGCTGCTGGCCGAGCTGTCCCGGCTCTACGCCGGGCACGACCTCGCCCCGCCCGGCGACGCGGACGTCCTCGCCGCGTTCGCCCGCCGCCAGCGCGAGCTGTCAGAGGGCACAGAAGGCGAGGCGCACCGCCGCTTCTGGCGCGAACACCTGGGCCCCGACGTACCTCCCCTCCTCCTCCCGGCTGTCAC
>NZ_POUA01000796.1 GCF_003236385.1 Spongiactinospora gelatinilytica | reverse complement strand
GGGTGCGGCGGGGGCATGCCGTGCGGGAGCTGATCCGCCGGCTGGCCCCCGGGGACGGGAGCGTGCTGTTGATCGGCCCGCATCCGGCGGACTTCGTCTCGTGGGTGGCCGGTCGCGCGGGCACGGTGGCCGTGGTGCTCCGCTCCTACCCCGACGCCTGCCGGCTCGGCCGGGCCCACGCCGGGCGGCCGGGGTTCACGGTCTACTGCGGGCGGCTGGACAAGCTGCCCGACCTGCCGCCGTTCGACATGGTCTGCGCCCTCGACGGGCTCGGCCGGGTCCACCCCGCCGACGTGCCCGTCCAGACCTGGCGCGACACGCTCGCCGACGTCACCCGGCGGGTCGCGCCCGGTGGCACGCTGGTCCTGGCCGACCGCAACGACCTCGGGATCGACGCGTTCGTCGAGGCCGCGCCGTACGCCCGGGGCGACGGCGACTGGTTCCCGCCCGGGTCCGACCCGACCGCCCCGGTGAGCCTGGCCGCCACGGCCGATGAGCTGGCCGCGCAGGGGCTCGCCGCCGGGGCCGGCTACGCGGCCTTCCCCACGGCCGCCGATCCGCGCGTCCTGCTCCCGGCCGAGCTGCCGGCCGGCGGCGTCGCGCCGCCCGAGGCCCTGATCACCGCCTGCGCCCGCCCGGCCCGCGACGGCCGCCCGATCGCCGACCCCGCGCGCCTGGTGGCCAAGGCGTTCCGGCACGGCCTGGCCGCCCG
>NZ_POUA01000795.1 GCF_003236385.1 Spongiactinospora gelatinilytica | reverse complement strand
CCGCAGGACCTCGCCCCGCCCGGCCTCGCGCCGCTGGCCGCCCTCGGCATCACCAACCTGCCGTCGCTGCCCCCGGGCCCGCCGCCCGGTGCCTCCTCCGGCCGCTCGCTGTTCGAGCCGCTGATCCCGCAGGAGCCGCCGGAGCCCGAGGAGCCGGAGGAGCCCGATCTGCACGCGCTGATCGAATCGGCCTTCACCGGCCTGGAGGACAAGACCTGGGCGGTGGCCCAGAACCGGGTGTTCACCGACTCGCCCGGCGCGGTGGACGAGCTGGCCAAGCTGTTCGCGGTCTCGACGCCCGAGATCGAGGAGGTCGAGGCCGACCTCCGGGTGCGGTTGAAGAAGTGGCTGGTGAGCGATGACGCCCGGCCGTACCGTACGCACCTCGCCGACGTGCAGCAGGCACTGGGCAAGGCCGCGCCGAAGGCGCGGCTGGTCGAGGCCGCGGACTGGCACGGCAAGGAGATCCGTGCGCTGGAGGTGCCGGGCTGGCAGTTCGTGCTGGCCTCGCTGCCGGGGCACCGGCTGATGGACGGCTGGATCGTGGACGGCGACCTGGACGAGTTGCACGAGCGCACCCGCAGCCTGATCATCAACGCGGACCGTCCGCCGACGCTCGAACAGGCCATCGAGCTGGTCGTCGGCATCGGCATCCATCCGGAGGTGGCCAGGGACTGGCTGGCCAACGTCCCCCGGCTGCGCATCCTGAACCAGCC
>NZ_POUA01000794.1 GCF_003236385.1 Spongiactinospora gelatinilytica | reverse complement strand
AGGCCTCCCCGCCAACTGGTGACCCCGGCCCGGCCTGTCACGCCACCGACGTGACAGGCCACGGGCTCTTTCCTGATAAATTTCGTCAAATGTGTGAATTATCGGCACTTATTCCGGCATGCAGCACCGCCGCCGGAGCGCGGGTGTTGTCATTCCGGGGTAATCCCGGCCGAGCGCCAGAGTGAAGAGTGAGCAGACGGTCGATCAAAAGTCAATATGACCTCTGTCGCGGATGGGCCGGTCTCGTGCCTTCGGCCATTCCGATCCGCCCATTCGCAGCCGCCGTATCGGCGAAGCCCGGCTGAACGCGCCGCACAACGGGATGAGGCCATCATCCGCAGAAGTCCCCGGCGAACTCCCTCGCTCCCTCGAATCGCCGGTCAGTAGCGTTCGGCGTAGTGGGTGGGGGATTCGCCGAACATGGACTTGAAGTCACGGGTGAAGTGGGCCTGGTCGGCGTAGCCGAGGTCGGTGGCGAGGGTGGGCCAGTCGATGGGGGTGCCGGTGGCGAGGCGTTCGGTGACCTCGTGCAGGCGGTAGCGGCGGATGACCCATTTGGGGCCGATGCCGACGTGGTCGGCGAAGAGGCGTTGCAGGGTGCGTACGTTGGTGCCGAGGTGGTGGGCGAGGGTGGCGACCCTGGTGATGGTGGGATCGGCGATGATCCGGTCGACGGCGTGGGCGGCGCGGTCGGACTGCGGGTCTGGAGCGGGCTGATGGGCGTGCAGGAAG
>NZ_POUA01000793.1 GCF_003236385.1 Spongiactinospora gelatinilytica | reverse complement strand
GCCCGAGGTCTGGGACGGCGGAGACGGCGCAGATGGCGACCCACCGCGAGGTGGCGAGGGGCGACGGCGGGTCATGTGGCCCCTCCTGGCGGCCGTGCTGGCCGCCGTGGTCACCGCAGGGGTGATGTGGTTCTTGATGCGCGGCGGAACCCCCCAGCAGGCGACGCCGGTCAGCGCCCCGACCACGGCCGGAGGCGAGGCGACCGGCACCGGCACGCGAGATCCGCAGGAGACCGGGTCCGGCGAGCCGTCCGAGGCTTCGCAGGACCCTGGAGGCGGCACGACCGCGGCAGGGCAGGCTCAGGCCGTTGACGACCTGCTGTCCGACAGCGGCGGCGCGCGGTCCGGACTCGGCCCCGCGCTGACGCAGGTACGGCAGTGCGAGGAGGCCGACTCGGCCATCAGCACCATCGAGCGGGTCACCGAGGCCCGCCGCAAGCAGGTCGAGCAGGTACGCACGCTCGAACTCGGCGCGGTCGCCGACGGCGACACCATCAAGAACCGCCTGACCACCGCCCTACAGGCATCACTCGACGCCGACGAGAGCTTCCTCACCTGGGCCCGCCGCCGCGCCGGCGACTGCGACGCCGACTGGACCAAGGACCCCGACTACAACGCCGGCCTGTCCTCCTCCTCCAAGGCCACGGCCGCCAAGAAGCAGTTCGTCCAACTGTGGAACCCCGTGGCCAAGGAACACGGCCTACCCGACCGCGCCGCCCACGAAATCTGACCGTGCCCGCCC
>NZ_POUA01000792.1 GCF_003236385.1 Spongiactinospora gelatinilytica | reverse complement strand
ACGCCACCACCCCCAACGGCCCTGTCGGCCCCATGTACCCCGGCCTCGGCCCGGGACTTCTGATCACCCGCACCGGCCTCGATGATCGGGTCATCGGCCCCGTTGACCGGAACGGCAGTGCTCGTGATCGCCTCGGCCCTGTCGGCCCCACTGGTCCCGGGGATCGCGTCATCGGCCTCGGCGGCTCCATGCGCCCCGACTCCGGGCGCCTGATCAGGCTCATGGGGCCCGGCGATGCCGGCGTTGATGGTCGGCACAGGGGCCTCCGCGGTCCCGGCCGACCTGCCCGCTCCCTGCGATCCTCTGCCGGCTCCGGAACAAACGGGCGTGGTGAGGCGTCTGGCCAGGATGACGGCGGCGAGGGTGGCGAGGAGGACTACCGGGAGGCCGACGTACCAGGTCACCCAGGTGAGGCTGTGCTCGTAGTAGAGGCGGGTGCCGTCGGGTGGCAGGCCGGTGCCGCGTTGGATCGCCTCGATGAAATCCCTGGTCCGGCGGTCGTACTCGTTGTCGGGGAAGCGTCGTACGGTCTGGAACCATGGGCGCGCCGCGAGGATCAGCGTGGCCGCGACGACCAGCGCCGCCACGACGTCGGGCAGGCGGGACGGCAGGCGCAGCGCGGCGAGTCGCGGGGCGAGCGCCGTGCCGAGCACGGCCACCACCAGCACGGCCGCACAGATCAGCAGCAACGGGACCAGCGAACCTCGCAAATAGTCGAGGTAGGGCATCGACAGCCGCCACGCGGCGGTGAAACCGGCCCCGACCCCCAGCACCAGGC
>NZ_POUA01000791.1 GCF_003236385.1 Spongiactinospora gelatinilytica | reverse complement strand
GCTGGCGGGCGTGCCCTCCTCGGCCGGGTTCCGGGTTCCGCGGCCCTGTCGGGCGGAGGGCGGCGGCCATGTGGTGGCGGGATGGGCGGCCTTCGAGTACATGCCGGGTACGGAGGGACCCGCTGGAGAATGGGCGGCGCTGGTCGCCGCAGGCCGGGCCTTTCACCGTGCCCTACGCCATCTGCCCCGGCCGGACCTGCTCGACCGCCGCCACCATCAATGGGCGGTCGCCGACCGGATCGCGTGGGGCGAACCCGCCCCGGTGGGCTCGGCCGATGTGGGCGGGCTGCTGGAGAGGTTGCAGAGCATCCGGTGTCCCGTTGACGCGCCGAGTCAGCTCGTCCACGGTGACCTCACCGGCAACGTGCTGTTCCACCCTGGCCTGCCCCCCGCCGTGATCGACTTCTCGCCGTACTGGCGGCCGGTGGGGTACGCCGACGCCATCATCGTCACCGACGGGCTCCTGTACCACGACGCCACCCCGGCATTGATCGAGGAAGTGCTTCCCGGCCGCGACGGACCCCAGATGCTGATCCGGGCGATCATCTTCCGGCTGATGGCACTGGCCATTCACAAAGGCCCCGGCGGGACCCTCCCCCAGGATGAGCTGGCCCACTTCGCTCGCGTCACCCACCTGGCGGAGCAGGCCGCCGCCCACCACGCCCCCTGACACCTGCCGCCCTGCGGCGCGGGCCGCCCCATGGTGTGGGCGGGGCGGCCCGCTGGGATAGGTGTCGGACCGAATGTGAGGACCCGTCATGCTCGGATATGGGGATTTGTCC
>NZ_POUA01000790.1 GCF_003236385.1 Spongiactinospora gelatinilytica | reverse complement strand
CCGCCACAGCGGCCCTACCCACCACCGGCCGACCCGCCTCGGAGCAGGCTGTCACCGGTACGACCAGGGCGGGCCTGGTGGCCGACGGCCAATCGGCGGCCGACCTACAGACCGCCGACCACCCCGCCATGGCCCTGCCCAACGCGAACCCCCCGGGCACCGGCCCATGCACACCCGGACTGCGTGCTGACGGCCCGGCTGTCACGGGCCGACCCAACACCGGCCCCCCGGTGAGCGGCCACCCGGCCGACGTCCGGCCCACCGGCGACCCCGTCGCAACCGGCCTCCCGGGCACCGGCCCGGGTACGCCAGGGCTGCCCGCCGGCGGCCGGCCCGCGGGCGGCTCCGGCTCAGCAGAGTTGACGGTCACCGGCCACCCGACCGCCGGCCCGGCGGGGGCCGCCGGGTCCGCGGTGGGTCCCGTGGCCGGTGGGCAGGGCGACAGCGGCCGGCCCGGCGGTGACATGGCGGTTGGCGGGCGGCCGCCCGGGGCCGGTCCGGCGGCTGGTGGCCAGGAGGCCAAGGGCGGCGGTGACGGGTTCGGGGATCTCACGGATCTCGATGCCTTCCTAGAGGAGGTCTACTTCGAGCGGCAAGCGCCCCCCCGTACCGAACGCGTCAAGAGGGGAGCCTCCGGGCATGGCGAGGACCTGCCAGGTCCGGAGGCGGCGGGGGATGGGGAGCGGCAAGACGACCGTACGGCGCCCGAGAAACCCGGCCGAACCCGTCCAAGCAGGCGGACAAAGGCCACCGGACCAGACGAGAAGGCCCCCGACGCCCCCGAAGC
>NZ_POUA01000078.1 GCF_003236385.1 Spongiactinospora gelatinilytica | reverse complement strand
GTCGTGGGCGGCGGGCAGGTTCGCCGCGCCGTACCTGCGCGACTCCCTGCTCGGCGCCGGCGCGACCGCCGAGACGCTGGAGACCGCCGCCTTCTGGTCGGCCCTGCCGGGCCTCTACCAGGAGGTGCGGCAGGCGCTCCAGGACCGGCTCGGCTCTCCCCTGATCATGTGCCACATCTCCCATGTGTACGAGACCGGCGCCTCCCTGTACTTCACCGTCGTCACCGCCCAAGCCGATGATCCCGTCGCGCAGTGGGAACACGCCAAAGAGGCCGCCTGCCAGGCCGTCGGACGGGCCGGTGGGACCATCTCCCACCACCACGGCGTCGGCCGCGACCACCGGGAGGCGTACGCGGAGGAGATCGGCGAAGTGGGCGTGGCGGTGATCCGCGCGGTGAAGGACCGCCTGGACCCCGCCGGAGTGCTCAATCCCGGCGTTCTTCTCGCATGATGATCTCTTCGCATTCCTCACAAACGTCATAATCGACGGTCAACCCCAATAAGATCGACCGCTGTGACGGCGTACGGCATTCCCCCGGTGGCCGGTCTCGGACCGCGCGATCCGGTTCGGCTCGGCCCCTATCGCCTCGCCGGGGTGCTGGGCATGGGCGGCATGGGAACGGTGTATCTGGCCGAGGGCCCGCAGGGGCCCGTGGCGTTGAAGATGATCAACAACAACCTGGCCAGGGACCATGAGTTCGTCATGCGCTTCCAGCGCGAGGTGGCCGCGGCCCGCAAGGTCCGCAGGTTCTGCACCGCGCCGGTACTGGACGCTCGCCTGGAGGGCGAGCCGTTGTGGCTGGTCACCGAGTACGTCGCCGGGCCCGACCTGTCCCGGGTGCTGCGCAACGGCGGCCCGCTCGCCGGGTCCAACGTCGAGGCCCTGGCGGTCGGCATGGCCACCGCGCTCAGCGCCATCCACGGCGCGGGGGTCGTCCACCGCGACCTGAAGCCGGCGAACGTCCTGCTGTCCCCGCTCGGCCCAAGGGTGATCGACTTCGGCATCGCCCGCGCGCTGGACGGCGGGCTCGGGCAGACCGCGACGGGGCGGCTCCTCGGCACGCCGGAGTACATGGCCCCCGAGCTGGTCTCCGGCCACAAGGCGGGACCGCCCGCCGACATCTTCGCCTGGGGCTGCGTGGTGGTCGCGGCGGCCACGGGGCGGTCGCCGTTCGCCTCCAAGACCGTGCCGGAGGCGCTGTACCGGGTCTCGCACGACACGCCCTCCCTGGACGCCATCGACCCTGCGCTGCGCGGGCCGGTGGAGGCCGCGCTGAACAAGGACCCGGCCGCCCGGCCCACCGCCGACCAGCTCCTCGCGGTGCTGACCGGGCGTTCGCACGCCGACACCGCCGACCTGGCCGGCGGCCTGCGCCTGGACCTCAGCTCGGTGGGGACGCCGCCGACCTCTCTCGCCGGGGGCGTGCAGAACCCGCACGAGCCCGCGGTCAGGCGGACCGGGAAATGGCGGCTTCTGCTCGCCGCCGCGGCGGGCGCCGCGACGGTGGGGCTGGCCGTGGGCGTCGGCGAGCTGAGCAGGAGCCTGCCGTCCGGCCCGCCGTCCGCGGCCGGCGTGATCTTCAAGGAGACGTTCGACAAGGGCGACACCGGCTGGCGGGACGATTCCGGCGGCGTCAACGGCGCCAGGGGCTACACCGGCGACGGCCGCTACACCATGTCCAGCGACTCCGGCTCGCGCGACAAGTGGGCGCCGGCCCCGGTGAACGTGCAGGTCCCGGAAGAGGTGCTGGTCTCGGCCAAGGTCGGCATTCCCCGGGCGGACACCTCCGGCTGGGCGGGCCTGTACTGCGAGTACTCCACCGTCGACAGTCCGGAGACCTTCTTCTACTACACCTTTCACGTGCGCAAGGAGGGCCAGGCCAAGATCGTCAAGACCGACGGCGCCCTGGTCACGGATCTGACGTCCGACATCCGGGTGCCCGGGTACAAGGAGGGGACGGTGCTGCGGGCGCTGTGCTCGCGCGGCGGGGGCGCGATCCGCCTTTCCCTGTGGGCCGGGGACGCCAAGATCGCCGAAGTGACCGACACCGACATCGCCCGCGGGGCCGGCCGGCCGAAGTTCGGTCTCGGCATCAGCCAGTCCGAGTTCGACGACACCGCCACCCGCGCGTACTTCGACGACTTCGTCGTCAGCCGCCTGTCCTGACCGCCCGGTTCCCAATCGCTTACCTTCTCCGACGTTCGCGCACGCGAAGGTCAGCGGAGAGTCAAAATATGGTCATGGTCGAAGTGGCGGCGGAGCGAGGGAAAGAGGCGTCATCACGGGTCTCCGAGGCGGGGGCGGGGTGGGATTGCACGGAGGTCGGCACTTACCGGGCACTTCGCCCCGATCGGGATGGTTTCTCCTGGTTCAACCCGCGCACCCTGTGGCGTTCCCGCAACGAGGTGCTGGCCGGGCTGTTCGGCGATCCCTCCGGCAAGGTGCGGGTCCGATGGATGCGGGCGCAGCGCGCGCGGGGGGCCGACCCGGAGTGCCGGATCGACCGCGCGGACGGGCCGAGCTTCTCCTTCCTGCTGCTGGGCGATCCCGGTGAGGGCGACGCGTCGCAGTACGCCACCGTGCCCGGCATCCTCAAGATCGGCCAGGACACCGACTTCGCGGTGCTCGCCAGCGATGTGATCTACCCGGCCGGGGCGGGCAACGATTATCCCGACAAGTTCTATCGGCCGTACAAGGACTACAAAGCCCCGATATACGCGATTCCCGGCAATCACGACTGGTACGACGGTCTCGGCGGCTTCATGCGGGTCTTCTGCGAGGCGCCGCCGCTCAAGGTCCAGGAGGGGTTCAGCCTCTCGCCGGGAGGGCTGCGCGGGCTGCTGTGGTCCAAGCCCGAGCCGATCGACGAAAAGCTCCTCGAACGCGCGAGGGAGATGCGCCCGCTCCCCGGGCAGCAGGCCGTGCAGCCGGGCCCCTACTGGTTCATGGAAAGCGACAACCTGGTCATCGTCGGCATCGACACCGGCATCGAGGGGACTCTCGACCGTGAGCAGGGCGAGTGGCTGCGCCGGATCTCGGCGGGCCCCAAGCCCAAGCTGCTGATCACCGGCAAGCCGATCTACTCCCGCAACCAGCACAAACCCTGCCCGATCGAGGGCGGCGGCACGGTCGATGACCTGGTCCGCGACCCGGCCAACCGCTACGTGGCCGCGATCGGCGGCGACATCCACAACTACCAGCGCTACCCGGTCACGGTGGACGGCAGGGTGATCCAGTACATCGTGGCGGGCGGCTCGGGCGCGTTCACCCACGCCACGCACACCATCCGGAAGGTCACCGTGGGCGGCGTGGCCGAGCGCGACTTCCGCTGCTACCCGCTGCGCGGCGACTCGCTGTCCTTCTACAGCGGCCTGTACAGCAAGCGGCTGCGGATGAAGTGGCTGTACCTACGGCCCGCCGAGGCGGCGTGCATCATGCGCGAGCAGATCGGCAACGACCCGGTGCGGCCGGTGACCGAGGAGGTCCGCATCACCAGCCGGATGCGCTGGGCGGCGCGGTTCCTCGGCGCCTGGCCGATGCCGTTACGCCTGCCGGTGGGCCGCGTGTTCCACCGCTGGCTGTCGGAGCTGTCCGACTGGGACACCCCACCCTTCTTCAAGAGCTTCCTGCACATCTCGGTCACCCCCGCGGAGCTGCGCATCCGCTGCTTCGCCGCGACCGGCTGCCTCGCCCAGGAGGTCGATCCCCCGCTCGAAGACGAGGTCCGCATCCCCCTTACCTGAACATGGGCCGGGCGTGTGCCTGAATTGTCGGACTCACCTGGCAGGCTTGCGGTGTGCACATAGCGGTGGCCGCCGGTCCGGGCGGCACGGGCGTGCTCCGGCCGGGCGGCCCGGTGCCCGACCTGGGGGAGGCCGTCCGCGCGGCCGAGCGCGCCCATTCGCGCGAGCCGGGCGACGCCGCGGGGCCCTGGGGGGAGTCGCCGCGCTGGGTGTGGGCCGACGCCCGGCAGATCTACCCCGCGCTGCTCGCCAAGGGCGTGCGCCCCGCCCGCTGTCACGACATCGCGCTCACCGAGTCGCTGCTGCTGGCCTACGCGGGCCGGTACGGCGAGCCCAGGTCGGCCGCCGCGGCCTACGCCAGGCTGCACGGCCTGCCGGTGCCCGAAGACCGCGAGGCGGCCGAGCCCGCCCAGGCCGCGCTGTTCGACACCGAGCCGCCCGCCCCGCCAGTCGAGGAGATCGACGTCGTCACCGATGTGTACGACGACCAGATCCGGCGCATCGCCGCGACCGCCGACCCGCGCCGGTTCCGGCTGCTGGTCGCCGCCGAGTCGGCGGGCGCGCTGGTCGCCGCGGAGATGGGCCACGACGGCATGCCCTGGCGGCGCGACGTCCACGACGAGCTGCTGACCGAGATGCTCGGCCCGCGTCCCGCCCACGGCATGCGCCCGGCCCGGCTCCAGGCCCTCGCCGACCAGATCGACGCGGCCTTCGGGCGGCCGGTCAACCCCGACTCCCCGCAGCAGATCCTCAAGGCGTTCAAGTCGGCCGGAATCAGCGTCCCCTCGACCCGCTCCCACGTGCTCAAACAGGTCGAGCACCCGGGCGTGGCCCCGCTGGTCGCCTACAAGGAGCTGGCCCGCCTGCACAGCTTCCACGGCTGGGCGTGGGCCGACCAGTGGGTGCGCGACGGCCGGTTCCGGGCGGAGTACGTGGCGGGCGGCGTGGTCTCGGGCCGCTGGGCGACCAGCGGGGGAGGGGCCCTGCAGATCCCCAAGGTGATGCGCCGCGTGGTCGTCGCCGACGACGGATGGAAGCTGGTGGTGGCCGACGCCGCGCAGCTCGAACCGCGGGTCCTCGCCGCGATGGCCGGTGACCGCGGGCTGGCCAGGGCGGCCGGCGAGATCGACTTGTACGCCGCGCTGGCCCAGGCGTTCGGCGGGCAGCGCGACCACGCCAAGATCGCCATGCTGTCCGCGATGTACGGCGGCACCAGCGGCGACGCCCCCAAGCTGCTGGCGGTGATGCGCCAGCGGTTCCCGATGGCCTACGCGTTCGTCGAGGACGCCGCCCGCGCGGGCGAGGAGGGCAGGCTGGTGCGGTCCTGGCTGGGCCGTAGCTCCCCGCCGCCCTCACCGCGCTGGCGCGAGCTGGTGCTCGGCCCCGAGGGAGCCAGGGCCGCGCGCGACCGGGGCCGGTTCACCCGCAACTTCGTGGTGCAGGCCACGGCCGCCGAGTGGGCCCTGGTGCTGATCGCGGTGCTGCGCGGCCGGCTTCCCGCCCCCGCGCGGCTGGTGTTCTTCCAGCACGACGAGGTCATGGCGCACTGCCCGGCCGGGCAGGCCGATGAGGTGATCGGCGCGGTCGGCGAGGCCGCCCGCGAGGCGAGCCGGCTGTTGTTCGGCGACACCCCGGTCCGCTTCCCCATGCACGCGGTCGCGGTCAACCGGTACGCGGACGCGAAGTGAGCATCCCGGCCAGCGGGGCGGCGCACAGCGTCACCATGATCCCGGTGGCCACCGCCAGCGCGCCGAAGGACAGGCCGCCCACGATCGCGCCCGCCAGCACCGTGCCGGCCGCGCCGCAGATGTTCATCAGCAGATCCGAGAGCCCCTGTACGGCGGGCCGCCGCTCGATCGGCACCGACTCGGTGAGCAGCGCGGAACCGGCCACCAGCCCGCACGACCACCCCACGCCCAGCAGGACGAGCCCGGCGGTGATCTGGGCGACGCCGTGTTCGCCCGCGCTGCCGGACAGCGCCGCGGCGGCCAGCAGCACGCCCATGCCGATCAGCAGGACGGCGGGCCTGCCGATCCGGTCGGCGAGCCAGCCGACCAGCGGCGACAGCGCGTACATCCCGGCGATGTGCAGGCTGAGCACCAGCCCGATCACCGAGATCCCGGCGCCGCCGTGGTCCAGGTGGACCGGCGTCATGGACATGATCGACACCATCGCGGTGTGCGTGACCGCGATGGCGGCAAGCGCCCTCCGGGCCGCGGCGCTCGCGCGGATGGCCTGCCAGGCCGTGCGTATCGTGCGTTCGCGGCCCTCGGCGTGGGCGGCCGGGCCTGTGGCGGTGGCCAGGCGGCGGGCCAGCAGCAGCGGGTCGGGGCGCAGGCCGAGCGAGACGACCGCCAGCGAGATCGCGAAGACCGCCGCGGCCAGCAGGAACGGTCCCGCCCACGGGTGCAGGCCGAGCGGCGGCCCGAACGCCTCGGCCGGTTCGGCCAGGTTGGGGCCGAGGACCGAGCCGATCGTGGCCGACCAGACCACCAGGGACAGGTGCCTGGCCGCGTGCCCGGGAGGCGACAGGTCGGTGGCGGAGTAGCGGGCCGCGAGGTTCCCCGCGCTGCCGCCGCCCATGAGCACCAGCCCGCACAGCAGCCCCGGCCAGGAGGAGGCGGCGATGGCCGCGACCGCGACCAGGCAGCCGGCGACGGCGCTGCCGTAGGCGAGGGCGAGTCCGCGCCTGCGGCCCCCCGTGCTCGCGGCCTTGGCGGCCGGCAGGGCCAGCAGCGCCGCGCCGAGTACGCCGGCGGTCCCGGCCAGGCCGCTGATCGGTTCCGAACCGGACAGCTTGTAGACGACCCAGGCGCTCAGGCTGAGCCCGAGGGCCACCCCGATGCCGCCGACGATCTGCGCGGCGACCAGGACCAGGAGGGTCCGGCGCTGGGCGGCGCGGATCGACGGTGAGGTGAACGACTCGGCGGGGCCGGCTACCACAGCCGAATCGGTAGGCTTCTCGGGGTTTATCGGTTTTGCTGCCACCAATGCAGTGTGCCAGCAGCCCCGGCCCCGGAGGGTCAGGCCTCCGGCCCGAACGTGCCGAAGAAGGTCTGCCGGATCTCCGCGCTGTCGTCCCAGCGCATGTCGGGCATGGAGAAGGCGATCCGGTAGGCCCGCTCGGCGTCCACCGACACGTACCGCACCAGCGTGTGCATCGGCACCCCGTTGGACAGCGTGTGCGTGTACTCCCACTCGGCGGCCTTCCACGCCCCGTAGGTGACGCCCTGCAGCCGTACCTGGATGTAGTCGGTGAACTCGGTGGACTCCCGCGCCTTGCGCAGCGCGGCCATCCCGCCGTCCGCGGCGGGGGCGGCCTTGTCCACGGTCACCGTCTGCTCGGTGTCGTCAGGGGCGGCGAAGGTCACCCGGCCACCCTTGGCCGAGACCCGCCACTCGCGCGGCACCGCGGCGGCCACGCCGCCCTTCTCACGCAGCGAGAAGCCCTTGGGCACCTCCTTGGCGCCCACGACGACGTTCGTCGGGGACTGTGCGGTCGGGACGGGCGGGGCCGCCTGCTCGCCGGGCGCGTCGCCGGACCGCACGAGCGCCACGGCCACCACGACCACGGCGGCCAGGCCCGCTCCGGCGATCAGCAGCCGCCCGCGCGCCCCCGGCCGCCGTTCGACCTTGCCGGGGTTGCGGGCCGGAGGGCGCTCGCCGCCGTCGTGCCGTCCCTTGGGGGCGGGCCGGCGGGCCTGCCCGCCGCCGCGCAGGTCGTGTCCCCTGGACGGCCCGCCGAAGTCGGCGGCCAGGGGCTGGGAGGGGCTGGCCAGCGAGTCATAGCCGGCGCGGTGCGACCCGGACGGGCCGCCGAACTCCGGAGGCAGCGGCTGGGACGGGCTGGCCAGTGAGTCATAGCCGGTGCGATGCGGGCCGGAGGGGCCGCCCAGACCGGCGTGGCCGCCGGAGGGCCCGCCGAAGGCGTCCGGCTCCGTGCCGGCCGTCTCGGGGGCGCCGCTGAATCCCGTCACCGGGTCGTGGGGCACGCGGACCGGTCCCGAGGGCGTCTCGATGATCCGCGAGGGCATCGGTCCCGACGGCGGGTCCAGCGGCGGCAGCAGATGCGCGGGCGGGGCGGCCTCGTAGGACGGCGGGCCCGCCGCGTTCCGGTACGCGCGCCCGGCCGACCCGTGGCCGCGCAACACCTGTTCCAGGATGTCCGACACCTGCGACGCCGACAGCCGTGCCGCCGGATCCTTGCGCAACAACCCCTCGATCAGCGGCAGCAGTTCACCCGCCCGCTCCGGGCGGGTCGGGTCCTCGGTCAGCACCGCGCCGAGCACCGCCACCGCGTCCGGCCCCTCGTACGGCGGGCGCCCCTCCACCGCCGCGTACATCGTCGCGCCGAACGACCACAGGTCGGCCGCCTGCGTGATCGCCAGCCCGCGCAGCCGCTCCGGCGGGATGTAGGCGGGCGAGCCCATCAGCAGCCCGGTCTGCGTCACCGACACGTCGCCCTCGATGGCGGCGATGCCGAAGTCGGTCAGCACCACCCGGTCGGCGGTCAGCAGCACGTTGCCCGGTTTGACGTCGCGGTGCAGAATCCCGGCGTCGTGCGCGTGGCGCAGCGCGTCGAGCACCCGGATGCCGATCTCGGCGGCCTGGCCCACCGGCAGCGGCCCGGTCTCCCGTACGGCCTGCTCCAGCGACCAGGCACGGACGAGTTCCATCACGATCCAGGGCCGCCCGTCGTCCTCGACCACGTCGTGGACGGTCACGATGCCCGGGTGGCTGAGCCGGGCGGCCGAGCGCGCCTCGCGGATCATCCGGCGGTGGGCGACCTGCTTGCCCGCGTGGTCGAGCCCGAAGGGCAGGATCAGTTCCTTGACCGCCACCGGCCGGTCCAGCAGCACGTCATGGGCCTGCCAGACGACCCCCATGCCGCCCCGGCCGACCGGCGACCCGAGGCGGTAGCGCCTCCCCACCAGCCGGCCCTGACCTTCGGCGAGACCCCCGCTGTCACCGCCTCGCGGCGTGGAGGGGAGATCGCCCAGCGTGCGATCGGTCATACCAGGCCCCTGTGTCCGGGAACCAAATGAACGCCCGTGCCCGGCGGCATCAGCGCCATCTCGGCCCTCTGCTGATTCCAATGATTTGCGAATAATGCGTGGCTCGACACGCTATCGGGATGCTAATAGGCGATGCCACCCACTGTGACGGCAAACCGCTAAATGTCCGTTGAGCTGGGGTGACGGGGGTACGTCCCGTTGTCAGCGGCTCCCCGGGGCCGGATCGCGCGCAGCGCGCCCTCCGCCGCGTCGGTCAGATCGCCCTCGCCGTCGCCGAGCAGGGCGAGCACGGACGGCGTGGCGAGGTTCTCCACCGCCTCGCGTACGGCCTGCGCCACCTGCGGCGCGGCGGCTCGCCCAGCACAACGATCAGCCCCGCACGGCCGCGAGGCCCACCCGCAGGCCCCACGCGAGGTCGGCGCCGGAGGTGTGGCCGAGCGACAGCAGCCGGGCCAGGGCGGGTTCGAGGGCCTGGCGTCCGCACACGCCGCGCAGCACCGCGACGACCTCGGCGCTCCCCTCGCCCCTGGCGGCGCAGTGCAGCAAGGTCGCCGAGATCGGCGTGGTACGGGTGCGCGCGTCGAAGGTGACGGCGGCGGCCAGCCAGCCGGCCGTCCACACGGCCCGCGCGGCGCCGCTCGCGCCGCCCAGCCCGCGCAGCGCCACCAGCAGCCCGGCCAGCATGTCATCGCCGCTCGGCGTGAGCCCTGGACCGAGCCCGACCAGGTGCTCGGCCGCGGTGATCATCCGGATCAGGGAACCGCTCGCGCATCCGTCGGCGAGCAGGGTGGCCGCGCCGGTGTCCTCGAGGCCGGGGCGGCGCGGGCTGCGCGCGCAGGCCACGGTCATGATCTCCGCCGCCCGCGCCAGCGCGGCGGGATCGACCGGGCCGAGCGGCGGCGCCGGGTTCCACCAGCGGCGGGGACGCAGGACGCACCCGCCGAGTTCGATCGCGCCCTCGCCGACCATGGCGTCATCACCGGCGGCGACGCCGGGCAGCGGGTCGCCGAGCACCACGCTGTTGGGCAGCCGGACCCCGTCACCGGTCACCAGGGCGACCACGCGCGGCTCCAGGTCGGCCCGGATCTCCAGGTACACCCCGGTGGAAAAGGCGGCGAGGACCCGCGCCGGGCGGCGCGGCGCCTCGAAGACGGGCCGGAGCGCGCTGCTGGCGGCGCCGGAGATGTGCGCCGGAGGATGACCCGTGCGGATCGGCCCCCTCCGCGCTCTCGGGCGCGTTCCAACGGTCACCGGACCTCCCTGATCGGCCGGACGGCCCGCGTCGAGCGGGTACCAGGATGCTCCCCCCGAGCGTGACCTTTGAACCCGACGGCAGCCCGGCGGTAGATCGTGCGCTTCCGGCGCCCGTACGGAGAAAGCTGCCAACAGCCGGCTCGATGGTTGGCTCTTCCTGACAGAGGAACCATCGGTCAAAATTCCCTCATGAAACCCCCTGGGCGCCTGGCGAGCACCGGCACGATCATTCATGGTGTGTCGGTCAGGGAGGTGCTCGGCGTCTCCAGCCTGACCGGCGCGCGGCTGATCGCCGGAGAGTCCGGGCTGGGCCGGATCGTGCAGCGGCTCAACGTGATGGAGGTCCCCGACATCCTGGCCTGGGTCAAGCCGCACGAGCTGCTGCTCACCACCGGCTACCCGCTGCGCCACACCCCGCAGTCGCTCGGCCGCCTGGTCGCCGACCTCGACGAGCGCGGCCTGGCCGCGATGGCCATCAAGCTGGGCCGCTATGTGGAGGTGCTGCCCGAGGAGATGGTCGAGCAGGCCGACCGGCTGGGGTTCCCGCTGATCCAGTTGCCGGGCGACGTCGGGTTCGACGACATCCTCAACCAGGTGCTCACCGACATCCTGAACCGGCAGGCCGCCGTGCTGGCCAGGGCCGGGGAGGCGCATCGCGCGCTGGTCGCGGTGGTGCTGGCCGGGGGAGGGCTGCGCGAGGTCAGCGCGGAGGTGGCCGGGCTGCTCGATGTGGCGGTGGCCACGCTCGACGGTACCGGGCAGGTCCTCGCCGCCGCCGGGCCCGAGGAGCATGTGGCCGCGTTGCGCCGGTTCGCGGCCGAGGGCGGCCCGCCGCCCGCCCCCGGCCCGGCGGGGCGGGCGATCGCCGCCGTGCCGGTCATGGCGGGCGGCCACCACCACGGCCGGATGGTCGCCTACAGCCCGGCGGGCACGATCCAGGACAGCGACGTCGGCATCCTGGAGAGCGCCGCCACGGTCGCCGCCCTGGTGGTGACCAGGCAGGAGGCGGTCAACGCGGTGGAGAGCAAGTACCGTGCCGACTTCCTGCGCGACGTGCTGACCGGCCGGGCCGGTACGGCGGAGCGGGTCGCCGCCAGGGCCCAGGCGTTCGGCTGGGACCTCGCCCGCCCGGTGATCGTCATGGTCGCCGAGCTGGACCCCGAGGGCGACGAGCGCATCGCCCAGGACCGCTTGGTGGCCTCCTGGACCGCCGCCATGCGCAGGCACGACCCCAAGGGCGCGGTGGCCGGCTTCTCCCACGAGGTGGTCGCCGTCGTGGACGCCTCCGCCGAGACGGCCCGCGTCGCCAAGGACGCCGCCGCCGCGTTCGCCGACAGCCCGCCCGCGACCTTCTCCACCGGCACCAGCCGTACCGCGCCGGGCCCCGACGCGCTGCCCGAGGCGTACAACCAGGCGCTCAAGGCCGCCAGGGTCGGCCGCCAGTTGCACGGTTCCGGCGCGGTCGCCCATTTCGACCAGCTCGGCGTCTACCGGCTGCTGTCCCTGGTCAGCGACACCGAGGAGCTGCACGCTTTCGTCCGCGAGACGCTCGGCCCGCTGGCCGGCGACGCCGACCCGGAGAACGCCGACCTACGCCGCACGCTTCAGGTCCTGCTGGACACCAACCTGAACGTGGCCGAGACCGCGCGGCGGCTGCACTTCCACTACAACACCCTGCGCTACCGGATCGGCAAGCTGGAACGCATCCTGGGCGCATTCACCGGCGACGCCCACCTGCGGCTCAATCTGACCCTCGCGCTGCACGTGCTGCGGATGCGCGGCATCTGAGCGGGTCCACCGGGGGTCGTATCCTGGCCGGGTGAACGAGACCTTCGAGCTGGAGACCGACTACATCCCGCTGTGCGACCTGCTCAAGGTGTGCGGCGTCACCGACACCGGCGGGGCGGCCAAGCACCTGGTCGCCGAGGGCGAGGTCATGGTCGACGGCGAGGTGGAGCTCCGCAAGGCCCGAAAGATCCGCGTTGGGCACACCGTCACCGGCGAAGGCTTCCAGATCCGCGTCGTGGCGGCCACCTGACACCGCCGATCACCGGCCGTCTTCCACGATGTGGAAGATCATCCCATTGAAAGATCGTGGCCGGGGGACGGGGGACCGCGCCGCGACGTGGGTACTGGAGGGAGCGTGAAGCCACCTCCATTCGGGTACCGCGCGCCGCGCGAGGTCGGGCAGGCGCTCGCCGACATCGCCGCGGTGGGCGAGGACGGCAAGGTCCTGGCCGGCGGGCAGAGCCTGATCCCGCTGCTGAACATGCGCCTCGCCGCCCCCGGCACGGTCGTCGACATCAACCGCGTCGCCGGGCTGGACACCCTCACGGCCGGGCCGGACGGGGTGCGCGTCGGCGCGCTCACCCGGCAGGCGCGCGTGGAGCGTTCCGAGGAGGCCGCCGCCGTCCAGCCGCTGCTGCGCCAGGCGCTGCGGCTGGTCGCCCACCCGGCGATCCGCAACCGGGGCACGGTGGTGGGCAGCCTGGTCCACGCCGACCCGGCCGCCGAGCTGCCCGCGGTGCTGGCGGTGCTGGACGGGTCGGTGCGGCTGGCGAGCGTGGCGGACGGCGAGCGCGACGTGCCCGCCCGGGAGTTCTTCACCGGCCCGCTGGAGGTGGCCGCGGGGCCCGACGACCTCGCGGTCTCCGCGTTCTTCCCGGCCCTGCCGCCGCGCACCGGCACCGCCTTCCACGAGGTGTCGCGGCGGCACGGCGACTTCGCGCTGGCCGGGGTGGCCGCGGTGGTCACCATGCGCGCCGACCTCGGGCTGGAGGAGGCCAGGGTGGCGTGCGCGGGGGTCGGCCCGGTCCCCATCGTCGTCGATGTCACGGCCGAGGCGGGCGCGGGCGACCGGGCGGCGGCCGCGCACACCGTACGCGAGCGGATCGAGCCCGAAGACGACGTCCACGCCGGCGCCGCCTACCGGCGGCACCTGATCGGGGTCCTCACCGAGCGGGCGCTGGCCGAGGCGTCGAGGAGGGCGGCCGATGCCTGACCGGGACGGCCCGGACGCCTGGCGGCCCGCATGGTGAGCCGCATGTCCGGTTGCTCGTCACGCTGACGGTCAACGGGGTCCGGCGCGGGGCCAGTGTGCCGCCCCGCCGGCTGCTGTCGGACTTCCTGCGCCACGACCTCGCCCTGACCGGCACCCACGTCGGCTGCGAGCACGGCGTGTGCGGCTGCTGCACGGTACTCCTGGACGGCGAGCCGGTCCGCTCCTGCCTGACCTTCGCGGTCACGGTGGACGGCCGCGAGGTCACCACGGTCGAAGGGCTCGCCCGCGCGGACGGCGAGATGTCGCCGGTGCAGCGGGCCTTCGCCGAGTGCCACGCCCTGCAGTGCGGCTTTTGCACCCCCGGCTTCCTGTGCGCGGTGACCGCCCTGCTGCGGGACGACCCCGCGCCCAGCGAACGGCAGGTCCGCGAGGGCATCTCCGGCAACCTGTGCCGCTGCACCGGCTACCAGAACATCGTCAAGGCCGTCCACCGCGCGGCCGACCTGATCGCGGAGGAGTCGTGACGGCCAAGCTGTTCGGCGAGCCGGTCGGCCGGCGGGAGGACCCGCGGCTGCTCACCGGGCGCGGGCGCTACCTCGACGATCTCGGTTCCGGCGCGCTGGCCGCGGCGTTCGTGCGCTCACCCCACGCGCACGCGCGCATCCGCGACATCGACGTGTCCGGCGCGCTCGACATCGAGGGCCTGGTGGCCGTCTACACCTTCGAGGACCTGCCGCCCCGGGTCGCCGAGCCGCTGCCGCTGCTGATCCCGCACCCGGCGCTCGCGCACGGGCGCACGGCCCGGCCGCTGGCCAAGGGCGTGGTCAGGCACGTCGGGGAGCCGGTGGCGATGGTGGTGGCCCACGACCGCTACCTGGCCGAGGACGCCTGCGCCCTGATCCGCGTGGACTACGAGCCGCGCGAGCCGGTGGTGGACGTGGAGAAGGCCGCCGAGGGCGGCCCTGCCGTACACGCGGACGTGCCCGGCAACGTGGCGGCGCACCTGGTGCAGGAGGTGCCGTCGGCGGCCGGGGTGCCGGCCCGGCAGATGATCGAGTCCGCGCCGTACACCCTCGCCTTCCGGCTGGACATCGAGCGCAGCGCGCCGATGCCGCTGGAGGGCCGCGGCGTGCTCGCCCGCTGGGACCTCGACGACCGCTCGCTGCGCGTCTACTCCAGCACGCAGACCTCGACCGGCGTGCGCATGGCCATCGCGGCCCGGCTGGGCCTGCCGCTGCCGTCGGTGGAGGTGATCGCCCCCGACGTGGGCGGCGGCTTCGGCGTCAAGCTCGTGCATCCGTGGCCGGAGGAGGTACTGGTCCCCTGGGCGGCGATGGTGCTCGGCCGGGAGGTCAAGTGGGCCGAGGACCGCCGCGAGCACTTCGTCGCCTCCTCGCACGAGCGCGGGCAGGCGCAGTTCGTGCGGGTGGGGTTCGACGGCGAGGGCCGGGTGCTCGGCCTGGACGTCACGCTCCTGCACGATCACGGCGCCTACACCCCTTACGGCATCATCGTGCCGATCGTCACCTCCACCCAACTGCTCGGCCCCTACCGGATCGGGGCCTACCGGGTGGAGTTCTCCTCCGTCTACACCAACACCGTGCAGGTCACCCCATACCGGGGCGCGGGCCGCCCGCAGGGCGTGTTCTGTATGGAGCGCACGATGGACCGCATCGCCGCCTACCTGGACCTGGACCGTACGGCGGTGCGCGCGGCCAACCTCATCCAGCCCGGCGAGTTCCCCTACGACCAGCGCATGACCTTCCAGGACGGCCGCCCGCTGATCTACGACAGTGGCGACTACCCCGAGTCGCTGCGGATGATCAAGGAGCTGATCGGCTGGGACTCCTTCGCCGAGTTCCGGGCGGCGGCCGCCGCCGACGGCCGCCGGGTCGGCATCGGCATCGGCTGCTACGTGGAGGGCACCGGCGTCGGGCCGTACGAGGGCGGCCACGTGCAGGTCACCTCCGACGGGCGGGTGCACGTCTCGACCGGGCTGACCTCACAGGGCCAGGGCCATGAGACGGTGTTCGCGCAGATCGCCGCGGGCGAGCTGGGCGTGCCGCTGGACCGGGTCTCGGTGGTGACCGGCGACACCCGCAGGCTCGGCTACGCGACCGGCACCTTCGCCTCGCGGGCGGCGGTGGTCAGCGGCAGCGCCATCGCGCTCGCCTGCCGCAAGGTGCGCGAGAAGGCGCTGCGCATCGCGGCCGAGGCCCTGGAGGCCGACCCGGCCGACCTGGTGGTGGAGGACGGCGTGATCCGCGTCGCCGGGTCGCCCGGCGCGGCGATCGAGCTGGCCACGGTCGCGACGCTGGCCAACCCGCTGCGCTACGCGTTCGACGCGGAGGCGGCCAGGGCCACCCAGTTCGCCGCGCCGGGCGACCCGGACCGGCCGCCGATCGCCGAGGGCGAGGAGCCGGGGCTGGAGGGCCGCGCGTACTACTCGCCGCTGCGCTCGACGTTCGCCTCGGGGATGCACGCGGCGATCGTGGAGACCGACCCGGACACGGCGGAGATCAAGATCCTGCGTTACGCGGTGGTCCACGACTGTGGGCGGCTGATCAACCCGATGATCGTGGAGGGGCAGATCCACGGCGGGGTGGCGCAGGGCGTCGGCGGCGCGCTGTACGAGCGGATGGCGTACGACTCCCACGGCCAGCTCCGCAACGCCTCGTTCATGGACTTCCTGATGCCCTACGCCACCGAGATCCCGCACATCGAGACCGCCCACCTGGAGACCCCCTCCCCGTTGAACCCGCTGGGCGTCAAGGGCGCGGGGGAGGCGGGGGTGATCCCGGTGGCGGCGGTCATCGCCGGAGCCGTGGAGGACGCCGAGGGCATCGTGATCGACCGGATGCCGCTGTCACCGTCGGACCTGTTCCGGCTGCGCGAGGAGGCCGCCCGGCGGCGGTGAGTCAGCCGACCTTGGACAGCGGGGCGCTGACGACGCGCTTGCGGAACACCCAGTACGTCCAGCCCTGGTACCCCAGCACGAACGGCAGCGCGATCAGCCCGATCCAGGTCAGCACCCCCAGCGTGTACGGGGCCGAGGCGGCCTCGGCGACCGTGATCCCGGGCAGCGGCTCGGGCCACAGGGCGCCGAACAGCGCCGCCGTGCCGAGCGCGATCGCCCCCGCGGTCGCCGTGAACGCCCAGCCCTCCCGGCGCCGCCAGGTGAGCGCCACCGCCGAGGCGAGGGCGGCCATCGCGGCCAGCGCGACCGCCCAGAGCAGCGGGGAGCCGCCCGCGGGGATCGCGGAGAGGGCGACCACGCCGGTGGGGACGGCGGCCAGGGAGGCGGTCAGCGCGGCCCGCCGGGCACGCCGACGTACCGGGCCCTCGGTCCGCAGCGCGAGGAACACCGCGCCGTGCAGCAGGCTGAGGGCCAGCGTGAACACCCCGCCGAGGACGGCGGCGAGGCCGCTGTCCGCCAGCACGGCGGCGAAGATCGCGCCCCACAGGAACGCGGGCAGCGCGCTGCCCGCGAAGATGGCCGCGTCGCACCAGGACCGCTCGCGGGCCGTGGCGACCTTCCCGCGCCACTCCAGCGCGACGCCGCGCACGATCAGCCCGGCCAGCACGAGCAGCACCGGCAGATAGAAGCCGCTGAACAGGCCCGCGTACCAGGCGGGGAACGCGGCGAACATGGCGCCGACCGCGGTGATCAGCCACACCTCGTTGCCGTCCCACACCGGGCCGATGGTGGTGAGCACCTGCCGGCGCTCGGCCTCGCCGCGGGAAAGGACGGGCGCGAGCATCCCGACGCCGAAGTCGAAGCCCTCAAGGACGAAGTAGCCGGTCCACAGGAAGGCGATGATGACGAACCAGACGGTGGTGAGATCCATGCGTGCCCCTGATCAGTACATGAGGGTGGGCTGGAGGGCGGGGGAGTCGTCGCCGTCGCCCTGGCCCGGCCGTAGGGCGGGCTCCTCCTGCGGGCCCGCCTTGACATAGCGGGTCAGCAGCGCGAACTCGGCGACGGCGAGCACGCCGTACAGGGCGGTGAAGACCGCGAGCGAGATGGCGACCTCGGTCAGGCTGACGCCGGGCGACACGCTGGCCGCGGTGAGCAGTTCGCCGGCGACGGTCCACGGCTGCCTGCCGATCTCGCTCAGCAGCCATCCGGCGATCACCGCGAGCGTGGGCAGCGGCAGGGCGAGCAGGCAGACGCGGGCGAACCAGGCGGGCAGCGGCCGTTCGCCGCCGCGCCTGCGCCTGCGGGTGAGCCACAGGCCGAGCAGCGAGAGCCCCACCGTGGCCATGCCGAACACGATCATGACCCGGAAGGACCAGAAGACGGCGGGAATGTTCGGCTGGTAGTCGCCGGGCCCGAACTCGGCCGCGAAGCGGCGCTGGATGTCGTCGGCGCCCTGGATCACCGCGCCGGGGTCGTTCGCGGCCAGGATGCTGAGCAGGCCGGGGATCTCCACGCCGGGCACGACGGAGAACGGCGCGCCGCTCTCGTCGTGGCGCAGCCCTTCGGCGGCGGCCAGCTTCATCGGCTGCTGCTCGTGCAGCAGCTTGGCCGACATGTCGCCGGTGCCGGCCACCACGGCCCCGGCCACCGCCGTCATGACCAGCGCGGCGCGCAGGCCGCTGCGCCAGGTCCGGGCGTCGGCGCCGCCGCCCGCCCGGCGTTCGCGCAGGATGCGGTAGCCGCTGACGGCGATCACGAAGCCGCCCGCCACGACGAACGCCGCCCCCACCACGTGCGGGACCTGCGCGATGGCCGTGGAGTTGGTGAGCACCGCCCACAGGTCGGTCATCCGGGCCTTGCCGTCCACGACGGTGTAGCCGACCGGGTGCTTCATCCAGGCGTTGGCGGCGAGGATGAAGTACGCCGACAGGTTGGAGCCGATCGCCGCGGCCCAGATGGTGGCCAGGTGGACGCGCTTGGGCAACCGGTCCCAGCCGAAGATCCACAATCCCAGGAACGTCGACTCAAGGAAGAACGCCAGCAGTGCCTCCATCGCCAGCGGGGCGCCGAAGACGTCGCCGACGAACGTGGAGTACTCACTCCAGTTCATCCCGAACTGGAACTCCTGCACGATGCCGGTGACCACGCCCATGGCGAAGTTGATCAGAAACAGCTTCCCGAAGAACTTGGTCAGCGTGAGGTAGTGCGCTTTGCCCGTGCGGTGCCAGGCCGTCTGGAGACCGGCCACGAAAACGCCCAGGCCGATGGTCAGCGGTACGAACAGAAAGTGGTACACGGTGGTGATTCCGAACTGCCACCGGGCGAGGTCCAGGGCTTCCAATCTTCCCCCTCACGAACGAAGCTCTACAAGCTGTAGTTCTACCTTCAGTAGTACTACAAGCCGTAGAGCAATGGGCCGGGGCGGCGCCGCGAACCGCTGCGATCTTCGTCACACCGCCGGCGGACCCGCGCCCCCGGCGCGGGTCCGTCCGGCGGCACCCCTCCAGCGCGGCTCGAACCCCCTCGTGCCGCACGTTCACATCCTGCGCGAGCGTCCCCCGCGCGGTCGTCATCCGCTCGGCTGATCCGGGACTACACCGGCCGGTGGACCAGCCCGAGGCCATGGCGGACGGGTGGCGAGAAGGCGACATGACGGATAATCGCCGTCAAAAGGATTGTCGACGGATCTGTTCTTGTTGAGCATGATCTCCGCCGCTGGTCCTCACCTACGGCAAGGACGCGGCCCGCACGCCGGCCGCCCAGCCGCGCCCCGGCGGGCGCGCGGCGCACGCGCGTGCTGCGCAGCGCCTCGGCCACCGCCGTGGAACGGCCGCCCGCCAAGGCCGCCGAGTTCTGGAACGCCATCTCGGCGGGGGAGCTCGGCCGGGCCGCCGCGCCGGACGCCAAGGTGTGGCTGGACCGCCCGGTACGGGCCACGCTCGCCGACAGCGTGCCGCGGATCGGCGCGCCCGCCGCCTGGCAGGCCGGCCTGGCCGGCAAGGGCGTCAAGGTCGCGGTGCTCGACACCGGCATCGACCCCGCCCACCCCGACGTCAAGGACCGCGTCCTGGACACCGACGAGTTCCACGACCTCGCCTTCACCGACGAGGGCACGCTGCGCGCCGAACTCCCCGCGGGCCGCTACTCGATGATGGCCACCATGCTGGAGCGCAGGCAGCCCGGTATCCGGGCTACGACCTCGGCGTGGACCTGCGCAACGCCGTACGGGCCGGACGCCACACGTTCGGCTTCACCGTGCGGCACCCGACCGGCGCGGCGTCCCCGCGCGTGGCGGGCGCCACGGCGCAGCTCTCCTACGACGACGGGGCGACCTGGAGCGACGTCCGCGTGGACCGGCGCGGCGACGGCCGCTACGCGGTCCGCGCCGACCACAAGCGCCGCAGTGGGCACGTCTCGCTGCGGGTGACCGCCTGGGACGCGGCCGGAGCCAAGGTCGAGCAGACCGTCATCAGGGCCTTCGCCCTGAAGTGACCGGCCGTGCGCCGTCATCTCCACAGCACCGGGTACCAGATCACGTCACGGAAGGCCAGCATCCGCAGGTCCCAGTACAAGATCGTGAACACGCCGACCGTGATGAAGATCGCACCGGTGATCAGCGCGACCCGCTGCGGCCGGGCGGCGAGCCACCGCCGCGTCCGGTCGCCCAGGCCCAGCGCCAGCACCACGAACAGCAACGCCATGATCACGATGTTGCCCGCCGACTGGAGCATGAACGCCAGCGCCCCGTAGAGCGGGTTGTGGCTCTCGGCCGCGTCCCGAAACAGCTTCCTGAACAGCCCGAACGGCCGGCCGATCAGGAACCCGCCGATCAGCGCGCCCATCAGCACCATGCGCGCGTTCGGCAGCCGCCGTGAGACGGACGCGAGCGGGTCGAGGACCACCCCGAGCGAGGCCAGGCCCAGGTACACGAACACCAGGCCGATCAGGCCGAACACCACCATCGACTGCACGTTGCGCGGCACCAGCCCGGACGCGGACGATGCGGTGGAGAACTGCGGCATCGCCGTGCCCACGAAGCCCACCACGGCCCCGTAGACGCCGGAGAGGGCGAGCATCCCGACGCAGAGCCAGCCGAGCGGCCGAAGCGTCTCGCGCACCCGCGCCAGGGCCGAGCTCCGCTCGCCCAGCATCGGCGCGACCGCGCCCAGCGCGGCGATGTTGCAGGCGGTGAAGGTCCCGGCCAGGCCGGTGGTGAAGGCGTACACGACACCGGACAGGATCCCGGCGATCGGCGCCTCGGCGGCGTCGCGCCCGAGGATCGTGCCCGCGACGTTGGCCCCGATCGTCTGGTCGACGAACTGCGCCGACCAGACGACGCTGAGCAGGAATCCCGCCACCGCGCTGATCCACACCACCCGCCATGGACGACCGGGGAGGGCGACGGCGGGGGTAGGGGATCGGCTGACGGGTCGGGTCATGTGCTCCACCTCCTGCGAACAGGCCGGATGAGACGGATCACCGGTAATACGGCGATCGTCCCCGTGGAGGATCCCCTGCGCCGTCAGCCGTTGAAATGCCTGGCGAGCTGGGTCCGGTCGCGCAGGCCCAGCTTGCGCAGCGCGGCCGAGACGTGGTTCTTCACCGTGCCCTCGGTGATGTAGAGGCGGGCCGCGATCTCCTTGTTGGCGGCCCCGGCGCTGACCAGCCTGGCCACCTCGATCTCCCGGGCCGACAGCTTCTCGTGACCGGCCGGGGCGCCGCGCGCGCCCGAGACGCCGACCGGCGTGCCGCGCAGCTCGGCCACCAGCCGCGCGGCCACCGGGCTGGCCAGCACGGTCTCGCCGCGGGCCGCCCGCCGGATGGCCGCGACCAGGTCGTCGGGCGAGCAGTCCTTGATCAGGTAGCCGGCGGCGCCGGCGCGCAGCGCGCCGAAGATGTAGTCGTCCTGGTCGAACGTGCTGAGCACGATCGCGGCCACCTGCGGATGCTCCCTGGACAGGTGGCCGATCAGCTCCACCCCGTCCATCCCGGGCATGCGCGCATCCACCAGCGCCACGTCCGGGCGGCATTCGAGGATCGCGCGCAGCGCCGCGTGCCCGTCGGCGGCGTCGCCCACCACCTCGATGGTGTCCTCGATCTCCAGCAGCTTGCGCAGCCCATGGCGCAGCAGCACCTGATCGTCCACGAGCAGCACTCTGATCCGTGACATCACCGCACCTCCGCTCCGGGCCGGAGGCCGGCCCCGATGGGCGGGCCCGCCCCGGTCCCGGCGGGCAGCTCGGCGCGCAGCTCGAAGCCGCCGCCCTCGGCGTCGCCCGCGGTGAGCACGCCGCGCAGCGCCCTGGTGCGCTCGGCCAGCGACGGGAGCCCGAACCCGCCCGCGCCGTCCCGGCCGCCCGTCTTCCTGCCCTTGCCGTCGTCGTTGATGACCAGCGTCACGCGGTCTTCGCCGAAGGTCAGCCGCCCGTGCACCTGCCGCGCCTCCGAGTGCCGCAGCGCGTTGGTCAGCCCCTCCTGGAGCACCCGGTAGAGCACCAGCTCCACGTCCGGGTCGAGTGGGCGTTCCCGGCCCTCGACCTCGAAGGTGACGCTGAGCCCCGTGCCGTCGAAGGAGACCGCGAGCTGTTCCAGCGCGGCGCTGCCGACCCGCCCGTCCAGCGCGAGCGGGCGCAGCGCGCGCACCCACCGCCGGGCGTCGGCCAGCGCCTCCGCGGTGACCTCCTTGGCCTGGCGCACCTCCTGCCAGGCGGCGTCGGGACGGCGTTCGCGGTAGCGCTCGGCGTTCTCCAGGCCGACCTTGATCACGGTCAGGTGGTGGCCGATGGAGTCGTGCATCTCCGCGCCCATCCTGGCCCGCTCCTCGGCCACTGCCAGCTCACGGACCCGTTCGAGCAGGGCCTGGGCCTCCGCCCGGCGCAGCCGCGCCTCCAGGATGGCCGAGGTCATGCCGAGCACGAAGATGGCGAACACCCCCACCACACCGGCCTGCAACAGCGCCTCCTGCATGGTCCGGTCGAACAGCAGCGTCCCGGCGACGATGAACGCGAGCATGCCGGCCAGCACGGCGACGGCCGTGCGCATGCCGTACACGAAGGCGATGCTGGCCGTGCCGATGAGGGTCAGCAGCAGGTGGGTGCCGTAGGAACCGGTCAGGCCGAGCGCGATGGTGGCCGGCAGGAACAGCAGCGGGATGAACCGGTAGCGGGGGGCGGGCCGCCAGGGAAGCACCAGCCATAGGCCCACGACGACGGCGATGTTGATCGCGAACAGCACCGAGTACAGGGTCTTGGCCGGTCGCAGCATGTGATCGCCGACCGTGGCCAGCAGCACCACCCAGAACACCACGTTGATCAACGTGGGCCGGTCCGGATCGCCCAGCCACATCCACCGCGCTTCGCCTCGCCCTACCAGACGCGCCATACGAACGACACTAGAATCCCGGCGCCGCTCTGTGATCCCCCCAGAGCAGTATGTTCATCATCCCGACGGATTCCGCCGCACCAGGTAGACCGCGTGCTGGGTCCGGGGGTCGGTGGTCGTCATGCCGGTGATCCCGAGGGTGGGCATGGCGAGGTTCAGGTCGAGCCGGCCGACGGCGGACACGACGTGCAGGAGCAGGACGAACTTCCGCGTCCGGGGCGTCCACCAGCGCGGGCGGCCGGGCGCCGCGGCGCTCGGCTCCCGGACGGCGGCCCTCTCATCGACGAGCATGCGCCCATCGTCACCGGGACGCCTTGCGCACGGGTCTTCCGTGGGGAGACGCGCCCCCTACGCCGGTGGGCGTACGGCGTACCGATCCCGGTTTCGGCGTTAGCGATGCCCCGCCGGGCGGGAATTGTCTAACCTCAGGACTCTGGAGGTGGCGATGAAGGTCGTCGGAAGTGCCGTGCTCGGCGTGGACCGTCCGCGGGTGTGGACCGCGCTGCGCGACCCCGCCGTACTGGTCCATGCCATCCCCGGCTGCCGCCGCCTCGAAGACCTCGGCGACGACTCCTACCGGATGACGGTCGCCATCGGCGTGGCCGCGATCAAGGGGGTCTACCAGGGCGAGGTCACCCTGTCCGACCTCACCGAACCGGAGCGCTTCAGGCTCAAGGCCGGCGGCCAGGGCGAGCCGGGCACCGTGGACGCCACCGTCCTGATCCGCCTCGACGACGCCGAAGGCGGCGGCACCCGGGTCGAGTACGACGCCGAGGCGGTGATCGGCGGCATGATCGGCGGAGTCGGCGCGGTCGGTGAGGTCGTGGTCGAGTACCTTGCGGGAGGCGGTGAGGCTGACCGCGAGGCGTTCGCCGGTGCGTTCGTAGCGGGCCGACAGGTCGGCCGGGAGCAGGTAGAAGACGCCC
>NZ_POUA01000789.1 GCF_003236385.1 Spongiactinospora gelatinilytica | reverse complement strand
GGGGGAGGAGGCCGGTGGGGAGCGGCCGCCGAGGCGGGTGGCCAGACCGGACAAGCTGGTCGCCACCGGGCCGCCGCGTAAGCCGTCCAAGCGTCCGGCGAAGGACCCTTCCGCCCGGCCGCACGCGGGGCGCGCACCGTACGGGCCTCCGGCGGGCTCTGGCGGGCGTCCAGAGGAGAGCGCGGACACCAAGCCTTACCCGCGACCGGCGGGACTGCCCATAACGGCGAGGCAGGAGCGGACGCCGGGCGAGCCGGAATCCCCGGCGAGTGAGCGGAACGAACCCGAGCAGCCGGCCCTGAGCCGGGGCGAAGCGCCACCGAACCTGGCACCCCCTCCGGCAGCGGCGGCGGACCAGAGCGGTACGCAACCCCCGCCGACGGATCCGGACGAGACGGTTCACCACCTGGGGCGTCCTCCGGGCGGTAGACCGGCACGTCCCGACCGCCTGGTGGGCCGCGGCCCCGCCCGCGAGCGAACCCCAAGGCCCGCCCAAGGCGAGGCGGGCACCCCCGGGTCTCCCGGACCAGAAGGCGGCCGACACGCGCCCCGGCCCAACGCCGGCCAAGGAGAAGCCTGGGCCGGTGGTCTGGCACCGAGCGATCCGGAGCCGGGCCGAGGCGACGCGCGGACCGGCCGAGACGGCGTGCCGTCCGGTGAACCGACGCCTGGCGGTCAAGATGAGGCGCGGGCCGGTCTGGGTGGCGTGCCGTCCGGTGAGCGTACGCAAGGGGGTCAAGGCGCGGGACAGGGGTCCGGGTGGCCCGGCGGTCGGTCCCGAGGTGGCCAGGGTAGGGCCG
>NZ_POUA01000788.1 GCF_003236385.1 Spongiactinospora gelatinilytica | reverse complement strand
GGCCCGCCGGGAGAGTGCAGCGCCCTACCGAGTTCGATCATGGTGTCGCGGTTCTTGTGGCCTCGGCGATCTCCAGCGTGTTCTGGCGGGCCATCCTGTTCGCGGCCCTGGTGCCGCTACTGGCGATCTTCGTCAGGGAGGTCCCGCTGCGCGGAGCGCCTGCCGCGGCGGCCGACGCCGAGCCGGCCAAGGCGGCGCCGCACTGACCTTCCCGCCTCTCCGGGCGATCTCGTCCCGCCGCCCCGTTACGCCCCCGGGCGGCGGGGCAGCAGGCGGGTGACGGGGAAGCACATCAGGGAGGTCGCCGTGAGTAAGAACATTCCCGAACCGGACCCTCGGTCCCGCGCCGAGGACGAGGGCATTCCCGACCTCCAGGACGGCACCCCGGCGGCGCGGCGGGCGGTGGACCCGCAGGAGGCCCCGCTGCCCGGCGACCGCCCCGAGGCCGTCGACGACTTCGGTACCACGCGCGAGGAACAGCGCGCGGGCGAGTCGCTCGACGGCCGCCTGGACCGGGAGGACCCCGAGCAGCAGGCGGTCTTCGGCG
>NZ_POUA01000787.1 GCF_003236385.1 Spongiactinospora gelatinilytica | reverse complement strand
GACCGACGCCCAGTGGGAACTGATCGAGCCGCTGCTGCCCGAGCCGAACACCGGCGGACGCCCGGAAAAGCACCCGCGCCGGGAGATCGTCAACGCCATCCTGTACGTCGTGCGATCGGGATGCCCGTGGCGGTACCTGCCCACCGACCTGCCGCCCTGGCAGACCGTGTACTGGTACTTCCAGCAATGGGAGGCCGCCGGCGTCACCGAAACCCTGCTGACCGAGCTGCGCGTCAAAGCCCGCCGCGCCGATGAACCCTCCGCCGGGCTCATCGACTCCCAAAGCGTCAAAGGCGCCGACACCGTGGGCCGCTCCACCCGCGGATACGACGCGGGCAAGAAGGTCAACGGGCGTAAGCGATTCATCGTCACCGACACCACCGGCCTGCTGGTGACGGTGACGGTGCTGGCCGCGAGTTGGCAGGACCGCGACGGGGCCAAGACCGCGTTGCTGTCGGCGTACCTGACCACCCCGATCCGGCATGTGTTCGCCGACCAGGGGTTCGCCGGGCGGCTGGTGGACTGGACCCGCGACCGGCTGCGCACCACCCTGGAGATCGTGCGCAAGCCCGCGGACAAGCCCGGCTTCAACGTCATCGCCCGGCGCTGGGTGGTGGAACGGACCTTGGCATGGCTGACCGCCTGCCGCCGCCTGGCCCGCGACTACGAGCGCGATCCGGCCGTCTCCGAGGCGCTGATCCGCTGGGCCGCCATCGCGGGGATGGCCCGCCGCCTCACCCGGAGCGGACCCGCACGACGCCAACCCCGCTACATCTGCCCTTGAACCCTAAACGATCTTCTCAAACACGC
>NZ_POUA01000786.1 GCF_003236385.1 Spongiactinospora gelatinilytica | reverse complement strand
CCCCACCCAGGTGGCGGCCATCGCCGCATTCCACGCCCCCGTCGGCGCCGTCGGCCCCGACAACCTCGCCAAACTCGCCGCCCAGGCCCACCTCGGCCACGCCGAATCCGACATCACGCCTGAAGCTCTCCGCGAACTCAACCAGACATTGGACACCGCAGGCGTCGACTACACCTCCGAGATCTATCCCGGCACCGTCCACGGCTTCACCATGTCCGATACCGATGCCTTCAGCCCGACCGGCCTACAACACCACTGGGACCGCCTGCTCCCCCTCCTTGCCCACACCCTGACCAACAACTGAGACTCCGGGCCGGGGAGCCCAGGCGAACAGAAGGTCGTCGCCCCAGCATGCGAGTAGCTGCGGCCGCCTGGGAGATCATGTGCGTACCTTGGCGACGGACACTGGCCACATCACCGCTGCGGCCGCGCACGGCGCGCAGTGGGAACACCGTATGTCGTACGCCCGACGATGCCCGCCCCCTTGAAACAGGCCGAACATCAACGAGGACGATTCTGCCCGCCGGAGGCGGAGTCAACGGCGAGAATGAACCAGGCGGGCGCGATGGCATAGAGGGGGCCGGTTCAGCCGGTGCTGGAACGGCGATCAGCCACCGGGCTCGCGAAATGCCGGACACCGGGCCGTGAGCAAGCACGGCGGGCGGCGAGGGCGGGCATGCCGTACGACGGGCGAAGCCCGGCCCCTAAAAGGCAGGCCGAGCGCCGGCGAGGACCATTTCACCCGCCGGAGGCGGGGGACTGCCCGCAGCGGTCCGGGGGCCCGGTCAGTCCATGGTGATGCGGTCGATGATCAAGGGGAGGAGGTCGAGGGTGGG
>NZ_POUA01000785.1 GCF_003236385.1 Spongiactinospora gelatinilytica | reverse complement strand
GAGCGCTAGTCTCGTGGGCTCGGAGAGGTGTATAAGAGACAGCGCCACCGAGCGCGGCCCCGGTTGCGCTAGATGTTCAGCGAGAGGTCCAGCTTCTTCAGGACGGTCCTGATCTCCTCGTCGGACCACTCCTCACGAAGGGCCTTGACGTGCTCGCCGATCGGGCGACTGGCTTTCTGGCGGCGGGCGATCTCCTTGAGATCCCGCTCCAGGTCCTTTTGCCGGGCCTCTTTGGCCTTGAGCGCCGCCGCACCGGCCAGCTCCTCCGCCTTGGCCTGCGGGTCCTCGGCCTCCACCAGCTTGCGAAGCTCGGCGAGCTGGAGCACGCGCGTGGCCAGCGGCTCAGCCGCCTTGACGCCGAGACGCCACGCCCCGTCGTCCTGTCGGGTGACGATCGCGCGGCCGTCCGGGTAGAAGGCCACGACGTCGGCCGGGTGGTCCTCCCTGGCGGTGATCACGCCGGAGCCGGGGCGCGTACGATCCTTCAGGCCAGGGGTGCCCTGGTAGGAGATGGCCTCCGCGATGGTGGGGTTCTTCTCACAGAGCAACTGCCAGCCCTTTTCCGGGCGGGCGGTGCCGTCCTCCTTGGTGGTGAGCCACGAGAGCAGCCGGGTAAGGAGCGCCTTGCGGGCGGCCGGGGTAACGGGGGCGAGCTTCGGAGCGTCGGCCTCCGGCGCGGGGGCGTCCGGGGTGTCGGCCGGTGTGACGTCCTTCGGGGCGGTGTCGGCCGGGGTGGTGCTCGCCTTGCTGGCGCTACGGCTGGTTGCCATGATCATGTGCCTTTCGGGTGGGGTGGCCCGCCGCCCTGATGCGGCGGGCCGGGGTGGTGTTACTGC
>NZ_POUA01000784.1 GCF_003236385.1 Spongiactinospora gelatinilytica | reverse complement strand
GGGTTGCGCGGGGCCAGCGGCAGCGCAGGGAAGACCTGCATGCGGAACCGGTCGGCGAGGTCGAGCAGTTGGGTCAGGCTGTCCTGGCGCGCCGCCGCGATGATGATCAGGTGGTAGTTGCGCGGCTTGGTGAAGTCGCAGCCGGAGTCGTCGCTGCCGTCCTGGGGGGCGATCAGCCGGTGGAAGACGGTCTTGCCGACGGTGATCGAGCGTTCCACCGACGGGCAGCGGAAGACGCCGTCGCCGAAGCGCTCGTCGGTCCGGTAGACGTAGGTCCAGGTGATGCGGTTGTTGCGGTTGAACTTCTTGAGGTCGCGTTCGGCGGCCTGCACGCAGGTCAGGCCGTCCTCCTCGCAGGGCGCGTAGCGCGGGTCGACCTCCATGTCCTTGGTCATGATGCGGCCGTCATCATCCACAAAGCGGGGTTGCAGGCCGGTGCCGAGCCTGATCACCGTGTCACCGCCGACCTTGTGGATGGCTTCGAGCTGCTTGCGCCAGGTGCACTCGTTGGAGGTGGGGACCAGCCAGTAGCCGGTCACCGCGTACGGCGTGCGGGTGCCGGTGTCGAAGGTGCCGCAGGGGTCGGTGAACAGGCTGGCCTGAGGTGCGGCGGGCGCCTTGCGCTCGGCGGGGCGCCGGGCGGGCGGCTCCTTGGGAAGAACGATGACGACAGCCGTGACCGCGGCGATGATCGCCGCTCCCAGGAGAACGGTGAGCCAGCGCACTTTCAGGAGATTACCGCCCTCGATATCAATGCCAGATAAATCCAGACGTCAGCGGGTCGCTCGCGCGGGGGTCAGCGCTTCTTCGCGCCCGCCCGCCGGCCCCCGCCCACGCTTCGAG
>NZ_POUA01000783.1 GCF_003236385.1 Spongiactinospora gelatinilytica | reverse complement strand
GTGCCGGGCGACTGGGCGGCGGCGGGGGAGTGGGTGCTGGCGGAGTACGGCAGGCTGGACGTACTGCACGCCAACGGGCCCGGCCGGGTGGTGCCGGCGCTGCCGCTGGGCGACCTGACCGAGGCCGACTGGGACCTCCAGCTCGCCGTCTCGCTCAAGGCCGCCTATCTGGGCGCGCGGACGTTCCTGCCGCTGCTGGCCAAGGACGGCGGGGGCGCGATGGTGATCACGTCGTCGGTACAGGCGGGGGTGGGGCTGCCCGGCTGCGGCGCGTACGCGGCGGCCAAGGGCGGTCTGCTGTCCCTGACCAGGCAGCTCGCCGTGGACTACGCCCCCGAGGTGCGGGTGAACGCGGTCGTGCCGGGCCCGATCATGAGCCCGGCCTGGAACGACGTCGCCGAGGCCGGACGGGTGGCCACCGTGGCCGCCACGCCCGCCGGTAGGTTCGGCCGCCCGGACGAGGTGGCCGCCGCGGTCGCCTTCCTGGCCGCCCCAGAAGCCTCCTTCATCACCGGCGCGGCCCTCACCGTGGACGGCGGCTGGAGCGTGGCGAAGACCTCGGCATAATGCGGTTCAGCTCTTTTGGAAGTGCCAGATCAGCATGGCCGGAACCCCGGCCGCCGCCGCCTTCGCCGCCTCGGGCGCGAGCGCGGCGAGCGACCACGGCCACAGCTCCCACACGTCGATCGAAGGGGGCTCGCCCTGCTCGGCGCGGTCGGCGACCGGCGGCGCCGGCTCCTCGCAGCGCACGACCCGCAGCCCCACCGGCAGCGCGGCCCGCAGGTAGTCGCCCACCAGGTGCCGATGGCTCGCCACCCGCCCCGGCCGCCCGTCCGGCAGCCGTACCGGCGGCAC
>NZ_POUA01000782.1 GCF_003236385.1 Spongiactinospora gelatinilytica | reverse complement strand
CGCCACCGCATCGGCCCCGCCGACATCGAGACCGTCCGTGAACTAACCGCCACCTTCTCCCGCGTCGACCAGCAACGCGGCGGCGGCCACGGCCGAAAGGCCGTCGTCCAGTACCTCAAAACCGACGTGGCGGCGCTCCTCCAGGGCTCCTTCTCCACCGAGTCCGTCCAGCGCGACATGTTCGGCGCCGCCGGAGAACTCGCCTACCTCGCCGGCTGGATGGCCTTCGACAACAGCGAACACGCTCTCGCCCAGCGCTACTTCGTCCTGGCCGTCAAACTCGCCGCCCGCGCCGACGACCCGCCCCTAACCGCCCACATCCTGCGCGCCATGGCCCACCAAGCCCTCGACCTCGGCGCCCCCGAACAGGCCCTGGACCTGTCCACCGCCTCCATCGAAGGCCGCCGCTACACCAACGCCACTCCACGCGAACGCGCCCTCACCGGCGTCGTCCACGCCCGCGCCCTCGCCACCAACGGCCACAACCAAGCCGCCGCCCGTACCCTCCTCCAAGCCGAAGACGACCTCACCTCAGCCGACGCAGGCACTCCGGAACCCGCCCGCACCTTCTTCTTCACCGAAGCCGCCCTCGCCCACGAAACCGCCCGCACCCTCACCGCCCTCGGCGACACCCCCGGCGCCCTACGCCACTACCAACACAGCATCCGCACCCGAGGCACCACCTTCCGCCGAACCCACGCCGTCACCCTCGGCTACCTCGGTGCCGCCCACCTCACCCAGGGCAGCCTCGAAGAAGCCTGCACCGTGTGGACCACCGCCCTGGACACCATCGAAAACGGCGTCCATTCCGCCCGAGCCCGCCAAACCATCACCGACATGCGCAACCTCCTATCCCC
>NZ_POUA01000781.1 GCF_003236385.1 Spongiactinospora gelatinilytica | reverse complement strand
GTTCAAGGGGAGCCAGCGTTGGCCGGCGGGGCCGTCGTTGATCAGGCCGCCGGTGCGGGAGGTGGTGGCGATGGGGACGGTTTGGGCGGCCGGGTGCCGCTGGAGGCGGGTGCGGAGGTTGGCTTCGCGGCGGTCGCTGTGGACAGAGAACAGGACGGGCGTGACGATGGCGGTGCGCTGGGCGAGGAGGGCGTAGCCGTCGAGTTTGGCGGCGACACGGTCCAGGGGTTCGGTGCCGGTGTCGTGTTCGAGGAAGAAGTCCAGGGTGTGGCCGTCTTCGCGCCAGCGGGCGTAGCCGTCGGGGCGTACGGTCTGGCCCCATTGGGCGGTGCAGCGGTGTTCGGGCCACCAGGTGACCAGGCGGGCGTTTTCGTGGCGGCGGGCGAAGGCCGCGAGGGCGGCGTGGAAGTCGTTGACGCCGACCAGGTGGGTGAGGCGCTGGTTGTGGGCGATTCCGAGGGCACGGTCGCGGCGGTAGCCGAGGGCGGCGAACTCGATGCCGTCTTCGGAGGCCAGGACGGCGGCTCCGGCCGCGCCGATGACGTAGTGGTACGGGGCGGCTCCGGCACCTACCGGAAGGTTGGGGCGGAAGCGTTCGAGTACGCCCATGTGGTGCAGGGTGAGCAGGCGCTTGCGGGTGGCGGTGTCGGTGTCGAAGAAGAGCTGGGTGATCTGGGGTGAGGTCAGGACGCGGTGGTCCCAGACGGCGCGGAGGATCTTGCGGTCGCGGGGTGTGAGACGTACGGCGAGCGCGGCCAGGACGGCGGGCGTGAAGCGGGACTGGGTCATGGGTGGTGCTCCTTTTCAGTGGGTTCGTGGATCGTTGGGTACGGGGATGGCGGTTTGGCGGCCGTGGGCGTGGGCTGCTGCGATGCGGACCTGAGC
>NZ_POUA01000780.1 GCF_003236385.1 Spongiactinospora gelatinilytica | reverse complement strand
ACCATGGACGTCCTCACCCTGGACCTCACACCCCCATGACCTCTCCCCCGACGGACGAACGGATACCGCGACGAGCCTCCAACGTTCAAGGTCCGCACGGGCCGGACGGAGACACCCACCGCAGACCGGAAGACCAGTTCCTTCTGGCAAAGTGCGTCTACCGCGACGTGCGGAAATCTCAACCACCGAGATCGGACGGGCCTCGCCTGCGGACCGCCAGGAGGATGAGCAAGCCACCTCAAGGGGCGCACTCGAGGGTGTCCAGGCAAGGGTCCCTGGCACCGGTGGGCTGCGGCGGGGCCTGCGGTGGGGTCAGTCGAGTTCTTCGGGGAGGTCTGTGGAGTCGAGGCCGTCGGCTTCGAGGGCCTCGCGGATGATGCGGAAGGCCAGGCCGGAGGAGTATCCCTTGCGGGCCAGCATGCCGGCGAGGCGGCGGGTGCGGACCGGGCCGGGGAGGCCGCGGGTGGACGGGAGCTTGCGGGCCACGAGGCGGCGAGCGGTCTCGGCCTCCTCTTCGGAGTCGAGGCGATCGACCGCGTCGCGAACAGTGTCGTCATCGACGCCGCGCCGCCGTAGCTCGGCCGCCAAGGCCCGCCGGGCCAGCCCGCGACCTGCGTGGCGGGAGGTGACCCAGGCGTCGGCGAACGCCTTGTCGTCGATCAATCCCACTTCGGAGAAGCGGGCGAGCACGGCGTCGGCCGCCGCCTGCGGGACCTCGCGCCGGCGCAGTGCGTCGGCGAGCTGTGCCCGAGTACGTGGCGCCATGGTCAGCAGCCGTAGGCAGATCGACCGCGCCACCGCCTCCGGATCTGCATCCGGGCCCTCACTGGCCGGCGACCCCGGCACCGGCCCTTCCGGATCGGCCCCCGGCCCACCACCGGCCGAGGAT
>NZ_POUA01000077.1 GCF_003236385.1 Spongiactinospora gelatinilytica | reverse complement strand
CCGATGACCGCCCGGCCGCCGCCGCGGCGCACTTCCTGCCGTTCATCGGCCTGTCCGTGATCGGTCCACTGATCATGCTGCTGGCCATGGGAAGGACGTCCCCTTATGTCCGCGCGCAGGCCGTCGAGGCGCTGAACTTCCACATCACGCTGCTGGGCGCGACCATCCTGCTGTCCATCACCGTAGTCGGCCTGGTCCTGGTGCCGCTGCTGTGGATCGGCGGGCTGGTGGCGGGCATCATGGGCGGGGTCTCGGCGCTCGGCGACGGCCGGTTCCGCTACCCGCTGTCCCTGCGCCTGGTCAAGTGACCCTGCCGGGGCGCTAGAACATCAGCGACCGCACGGTCTCCACCGTGTCGGCCTCCTCCGCCCGCTTGTCCTCCCGGTACCGCAGCACCCTCGCGAACCGCAGCGCCATCCCGCCCGGGTAGCGCGAGGAGGTCTGCACCGCGTCGAAGGCGACCTCGACGACCTGCTCGGGCCGGACCTTCACCGTCCAGCCGTCCGTCGGCCCGTCGGCCAGCGCCAGGAACCGCTCGGTCTGCCAGGCCAGCAACTCGTCGGTCAGCCCCTTGAAGGTCTTGCCGAGCATGACGAACCCGCCGGTCTCCGGGGCGCGCGCACCGAGGTGCAGGTTGGACAGCCTGCCCTCGCGCCGCCCGTGCCCCCACTCCACGGCCAGCACCACCAGGTCGAGCGTGTGCCGGGGCTTGACCTTGATCCATCCCGCGCCACGCCGGCCCGCCGCGTACGGCGTCTTCGGCGACTTGACCACCACGCCCTCGTGCCCGCGCCGCACCACCTCCGCGAAGAACGCCTCGGCCTCCGGGACGTCGCCGGTCGTCAGGCGGGGGATGAGCAGGTTGTCCGGTACGGCGGCGCGCAGCGCGTCGTGCCGTTCGGTGTCGGTGAGGTCGAGCAAATCGCGCCCCGCCACCCGCAGCGCGTCGAAGAAGAACACGCTGAGCGGCGTCTTGGCGCGCATCTTGGCCACGTCGACCCGGCTGGCCACCCGCGACGCCGTGACCTGGAACGGCTCCGGCCGCCCGTCCGCGCGCAGCGCGATCACCTCGCCGTCCAGGATCAGGTCGTCGTACGGCAGCGCCCGCACCGCCTCCACCAGCTCGGGAACCTGCGCGGTGATGTCGTCGAGCGTGCGCGTGAACGCGGCCACCGTCTCGCCCGCGCGATGCGCCTGGACGCGAATCCCGTCGATCTTCCATTCCAGCGCCGCGGGCTCGCCCACCTTGGCGAGCGCCGCCGCCATGCTGGGGGCGCTCTGCGCCAGCATCGGCGCCACCGGGCGCCCCACCTCCACATGGAAGCCGCGCAGCGCCTCCACCCCGCCCGCGAGCGCGGCCGCGCCGACGGCGGGCAGCCAGCCACGCAGCGTGAGCGCCCTGCGCACCTCGGCGGACGGCGCTCCCGACGCCTTGGCGACCGCCTCGATCATGGCGCCCTCCAGGGCGCCCTGGCGCAGTTCGCCGCTCAGCAGCCGGATCAGGAACGCCTGCTCCTGCTGGGTCAGCCCGCCGAACAGTTCGCCGACCAGCGCCTTGCGGGCCGCCTGGGACCCGGCCCCGCCCTGTCGCTTGATCTCGTCGAACAGGTCGTTGACGCGGGTGAGGGTCATGGTGGCGATCTGACGCGGCGCGGGGAGGTCCTGGAGGCTGCGCCAGCCCACGCCGATCTGGCGCTGCGGCAGCTCGCCGTACAGGTAAGCGATGGCGAGCTCGGCCTCCTCGCTCCGCACCCGGCCGAGTAGTTCGGCCAGGTGGCCGATCTTGCCCAGCCGCGAGGAGGTCCGGCTCACCTCTTCGGACACCCGCGCCACATCGATCAGCAACACACCGTCAATGGTGCCCTACGAGTCACCACTGACGCCGCTGAGGCTGCTCTTCCTGTCCGATCTCCGTCGTGCCCTCGTCGTCCGGGTGGCGGAACCGCGGGGGGTCGCCGACCGGGCGGTCCGTGCCCTGCGGCCCTTCGGTGCGCGGCGGAGGTACCGGACCGCCTTCCTGGACGCCGGTCCCGCCCGGGCCGAAGGTCCCCGCGGTGGGCGGGGTCTCCATGGCGACGGTGTCGCCCCGGCCGGTGTGGTCGGACGCGCCGGGATATCCGGGGAAGGACGGCGGCGTCATGGCGCGGGCGCGTTCGAGGTGCTCGGCGTCCACCATCACGTCGTAGCGGCCCGCGACGATCGCGTTGCGCGAGGAGAAGTCGCGCTTGCCGCGCTGGAAGGCGTGGTTGACGAAGCCGAAGGCCGCCCCGAGGACCGCGCCCCACAGCGCCGCCCAGAGGACCAGCGCGATGAAGGAGCCGGTCGTGGTGGTGAACAGGCCGAGGAACAGCCCGACGATCGCGCCGAAGAGCACGCCGCTGCCCGCCCCGGCGAGCGCGGCCTTGGGGTTGGTGACCCGGCCGGTGACGATCTCCTCCAGCCGAAGGTCCGAGCCGACGATGGACACGTGCTCCACGGGGAAGCCCGCGTCCGACAGGGCGTCCACGGTTCTTTGCGCGGACGCGTAGTTCTCATAACTGACCAGGAGCCTCCGGTCGACGGCGACGGTGTCCCGGCCGACGGATGGTGCGGTCATGGTAGGTCTGCCTTTCAGGAAGCCGACGTGCCCACCCGGCTCGCCCTACCCCGCACCCGCCGGATATTCCTACCAGCTCTGGTGTAGCGGCATGCCTTCCGTGTAGCCGGAGGACCCCTGGATGCCGATCACCGCGCGGCGGTGGAACTCCTCCAGGTCCACCGCGCCCGCGTAGGTGCACGCCGAGCGCAGCCCGGCCACGATGGCGTCGATCTGGTCCTCCACGCTCGGGCGCGCCGGGTCCAGGTACATCCGCGAGGTGGAGATGCCCTCCTCGAACAGCGCCTTGCGGGCCCGCTCGAACGGCGTGTCGTCGGCGGTGCGCAGCCGTACCGCCCGCGCCGAGGCCATCCCGAAGTTCTCCTTGTACCTGCGCCCGTCGGCGTCCGTGCGGGCGTCTCCGGGCGACTCGTACGTCCCGGCGAACCACGAGCCGATCATCACGTTCGCCGCGCCCGCGGCCAATGCGAGCGCCACGTCGCGGGGGTGGCGCACGCCCCCGTCCGCCCACACGTGCCGGCCCAGCCTGCGCGCCTCGGCGGCGCATTCGAGCACCGCGGAGAACTGCGGCCGGCCCACGCCGGTCATCATCCGCGTGGTGCACATCGCACCCGGGCCCACGCCCACCTTGACGATGTCGGCCCCGGCGTCGACCAGGTCACGGACGCCCGCGGCGGTGACCACGTTGCCGGCCGCGACCGGCACGTCCGGCCCGAGCCCCCGTACGGCCCGCAGCGCCGACAGCATCTTCTCCTGGTGCCCGTGCGCGGTGTCCACCACCAGGCAGTCGACGCCCGCCTCCAGCAACTCCTTGGCCTTGGCCGTCACATCGCCGTTGACGCCCACCGCCGCGCCGATCCGCAGCCGCCCGGACGCGTCCAGGGCGGGCTGGTAGAGAGTCGCCCGCAGCGCCCCTGTGCGGGTCAGGATGCCCACCAGGCGGCCGTCGGCGTCCACGACGGGGGCGAGCCTGTGCCGTCCCTCGTGCAGCATCTCGAAGGCCCGCCGCGGTTCGAGCCCGGCGGGCAGGGTCAGCAGCGAGGCCGACATGACCTGCGAGAGCTGGGTGTACATGTCCACGCCCTGGCAGTCGGCCTCGGTGACCACGCCGACCGGGCGGTTGTTCCAGTCCACGATGATGACCGCGCCGTGCGCCCGCTTGGGCAGCAGGTTCAGCGCCTCGCCGACGGTGTCGTGCGGGGTGAGGGTGATGGGCGTGTCGTGGACCAGGTGCCGGGCTTTCACCCAGTCGACGACCTCGGCCACGACGTCGATGGGGATGTCCTGGGGGATGACCGCGAGCCCGCCGCGTCTGGCCACGGTCTCGGCCATCCGCCGCCCGGCGACCGCGGTCATGTTGGCCACGATGACGGGGATGGTGGCGCCGGTGCCATCATGGGTGGAAAGGTCGACTTCGAGCCGGGAACCGACCGATGAGCGCGACGGCGCCATGAAGACGTCGCTGTAGGTCAGGTCGAATGCCGGCCGCATGTCGTTCAGGAACTTCACGTATATCCATTCTACGTGGCGAATCATCACGATTGGGTGTTCCCCGAATCCTGGCCCGGCAGCCGGGGTGGGGAGGGATCATCACCACTTAGGATCCATTTGCGCCTGGAGGGGCTACATTGACGGCGCGATCTAATGTGGATGGCACAGCGTTAGAGGGAGGCGCAGTGAACATCGTTGACCGGCCAGAGGTCCTGGTCGTCGGCTTCGCCGTACGAACGGCCAATGCCGACGAGATGGACCCTACCCGGGCGCGGCTTCCCGCCCTTTGGGCCCGTGCCGGGGCCCCTGGGGCGTTCGCGCACGTACCGGGGAAGGTCGACGAGAATCTCTACGCCGTCCTCACCGACTACCAAAGCGATCACAACGGTCCCTACACCCAGGTGGTCGGCGTGGCCGTGCGCAGCGCGGCCGCCCTGCCCGAGGGGATGGTCGCGGTGCGGGTGCCCAAGGCCGCCGCGATGAAGCTGGAGGCCCGTGGGCAGATGCCGGGGGTGCTGGTGGAGTGCTGGCAGCGGGTGTGGAAGCACACCGAGTCCGGCGCGACCCCGCCCCGCGCGTTCACCACCGATCTGGAGGTCCACCACCCCGAGGGGGCCGACCTCTACATCGCGATCCTGCCGCCCCGGCAGGGGTGAGGCCGGCCCCGGGAGGTCAGGCGTCCTCGGCGGGCGGGTCGGGCAACTGCCACGCCGACACCGGCGGCGGCAGCTCATGTGCGTCAGGCCGATGGCGATGGTGAGCTGAGGGACGCCTGTGACCGGCAGCGACGCTCGCGCCCGGCGATGGGGCCGGTGACCAGGGCCCCCGCGCCGACGATCGCCAGCATGATCATCGTGTCGCGGTGGGCCGTCGCCATCGCGCGCATCCGGTCGGCGAGCTGGCGTTCGTCCAGGCTCTCCTCGGCGAGCGCGGTGGTGCCCCTGGTGGCCAGGTTGAGCAGGGAGATCGTGGGGATGGCGAGCACCAGCCCGGCCACGATGAGCACCGTGCCCACCCGGCCGCCGCCCTTCATGGAGAACAGCCAGAGCACGGCGGCAGTCCACAGCAGGGCGAGCGCGACGCCGTGCGCGCCGACGAGTGCGTGCCGGCGCGCTCTGGTGGCGTACCACGACGGCGCGACGTCCTGTTGCATCGCCTCGGCCTGACGGTGGTGCCACCACTCCTGAATCCTCATCGTCATCTCCCTTCCTCGCCCAGGCGGGGGAACGGCCGAAGCGAGAACGCCACCTCGACCGGAACCTCGAAGAACGCGGCTATCCGCAGCGCGAGGTGCAGGCTGGGGCTGTACTCCCCGCGCTCCAGGTAGCCGATGGTCTGGTAGTGCACGCCGAGCGCGCCCGCCAGGTCCTTCCTGGAGACGCCGCGCTCGGCTCGCAGCACCGCGATCCGGTTGTGGATGTTCTCCTGCGACACCGCGCAGCCCTCCATCGATGCAGCACTGATACTAAGAAATGTAGTACACCTACTACATTCTTGACAAGGACTGCTATGTCAGGCCAGGACGCCCTTCTCCCGGAGTTCCGCCTCGGTCGCGGCGGGCAGCCCCCAGGAGGCCAGGTCCGTGAGCCTGGTGGCGGGGGAGAGGGCCGCCTGTGGGGCGTCCAGCAGGCGAGGGGCCGGGGCGGGCTGGAGTACGCCGTTCACCCGGCCGAACGTGCCCCGGGCCTTGTTGTGCGGGTGCTCTGCGGCCTCGGCGACGGACAGCACCGGAAAGACGCACGCGTCCGTGCCCGCGAACACCTCCGCCCACTCCGCCCGCGTCCTTCCCCGGAACGCCTCGGCCAGCCGCTCGCGCAGCGCCGGCCAGTTCGCCGGCTCGTCCCTGTCGGGCAGCCCGGTCAGGCCCAGCCCGGCCACCAGTTCCTCCCAGAACCGCGGTTCCAGGGCCCCCACCGCGACGTACTGCCCGTCTGCGGTCTCGTAGGTGTCGTACATCGGCGCGCCCGTGTCGAGCAGGTTCGTGCCGCGCGGCCCCCACGTCCCGGCGTGGATCTGGTGGAAGAACATCGCGGCCAGCAGGGCGGCGCCGTCCACCATGGCCGCGTCGATGACCTTGCCCCGGCCGGTGCGCTCCCGCTCGAACAGCGCGAGCAGCACGCCGTAGGCGAGCATCAGGCCGCCGCCCGCGAAGTCGCCCAGCAGGTTGAGCGGCGGCGCCGGCCGCTCCCCGGCCCGCCCGAGCAGGGACAGCACGCCGGAGGCGGCGACGTAGTCGATGTCGTGCCCCGCGGTGGGCGCGAGCGGGCCCTCCTGGCCCCAGCCGGTCATCCGGCCGTAGATCAGCCGCTCATTGACCGAGCGCAGGTCGTCCGGGCCGATCCCGAGCCGTTCGGCCACGCCCGGCCGGAACACCTCGATGACGACGTCGGCCTCTCTGGCCAGCTCGCGGAAGGCGGCGACCCCTTCTGGAGACTTCAGGTCCAGGCCGATGGTCCGCTTGCCGCGGTCCATCACGTCGGGGCGGGGGCGGTCGCCGGCCCGACGTACGACGTCGGCCCGATCGACGCGCAGGACCTCGGCGCCGTGGTCGGCCAGCATCATCCCGGCGAAGGGCCCGGGCGCGAGGCCCGCCAGTTCCAGCACTCTGACACCGGACAGCGGGGCCGACACATTGGATTGGGTCATCGTTCCTCCTTGGGGGTCAAGTGGAACAAGATTCGGTCGTGGCGCGCAACACACGCGCTTGCCCGCGCGAGTACGACTGAATATGGGAAACTTTTCGACGACCAAAATGGGATCAAAGGGCGGAATCTGACATGGCGTCACCGGACGACGGCGAACGGTTGATCGCCCGACGTTACCGGCTGTCCAGTGCATTGGGTCAGGGCGGCATGGGCGTGGTCTGGCATGGCCACGACACGCTCCTGAACCGGCCTATCGCGATCAAGGAGGTCGTGCTGCCCCCGGGGCTCCCCCCGATCGAGCGCGAACGTCACCTGCTGCGTACGACCCGCGAGGCGCGCACCGCGGCCCGGCTCAACCACCCCGGCATCGTCCAGATCTATGACGTCGTCGAGGAGGACGGCCGGCCGTGGATCATCATGGAGCTGGTCGACGCGCAGCCCCTGGACGAGATCGTGCGCCTGACCGGGCCGGTCCCGGTGCGCCTGCTGTCCGACATCGGCAGGCAGATCCTCTCCGCGCTCACCGCGGCCCACCAGGCCGGGGTGCTGCACCGCGACGTGAAGCCGAGCAACATCTTGGTGACCGAGGACGGCCGGGCGGTGCTCACCGACTTCGGTGTGGCCACCGCGGAGGGCGACAGCTCGCTCACCCAGACCGGCATGGTGGCCGGCTCGCCGAGCTTCCTGGCCCCCGAGCGGGCCAGTGGCGGGATCGGCGGGGCCGCCTCGGACCTGTGGTCGTTCGGTGCCACCCTGTACGCCGGGCTGATGGGCCGCTCGCCCTTCGAGCGCGCCGACACCATGGAGACGCTGAACGCCATCCTCACCGAGGAGGCCGTCTACGGCCGCATCCCCAAGATCTTCCACGCGGTGCTGCGCGGCCTGCTGGAGCGCGATCCCGCGCGCAGGCTCACCGCCGAGCAGGCCGACCGCATGCTCGCCGACATCCAGGCGGCCCAGCGGGCCCGCGACCGCGTGACGGGCCCGCCGCCGCGAGTGCCCAGGCCGCGTAGCAAGGTCGCGCTGGCCGCCGGGGTCGCGGCCGTAGTGCTGGCGGCGGGCGCCGTGGTCGTCTGGAACGGGCTGCCGCGCGGGCGCGGGCCCGCGGCCGACGCGGCCACCTCCACGGGGCCGCGCCCGGTGGCCGCCGCCACCGCGGCCCCCACGAGCTCGGCCGGGCCGGTCGGGCGGCAGAGCGCGACGCCCCACCCCCCGTACGCACGGGCCCGCCGCCCGCTGCCGATCTGGACATCCCCGGCGGGCTGGTCCATCGCCTTCCCGCGCGGCTGGCGGGGCTCGCGCGAGGGCGCCCACGCCGAGTGGCTGCGCAGGGACGGCAAGGCGCACCTCGGCGTGGAGATGCGGAAGAGCGCGGGCGATGATCCCGCGAAGATCCTGCGCGCCGCGGAACGGCTGCTCACCCCCTACGCGCGGGAGGTGACGACGTTACGCAGGGGCAGTGTCGCCGTCCCCGAGGGCCGGGCGGCCGAGTGGGAGTTCACCTGGACGAGCGGGGACGCAAGCCGGGCGCCGTGGGTGGCGCCCGGGCGGGTGTACCACGAACTGCGCCGCGCGGTCGTGGTGGACGGCACCGCCTACGTGCTGGAGTGGACGATGACCTCTCGCGAGTGGGGCAAGCGCCGAAGGCTTCGGGAAGAGGTGTTCCGGTCGTTCGCGGCGAGCGAAGCCGCCGGGGCGATGGGGACCCCTCGGGCCAGGTGACAGGGGTGACCAGAGGGACGCGAGGGGATTCCTCCGGGGGGTCGTGCGTGGCGATCGGATCAGTCAGGGGTAGAGTTTCGCTCGTTTCGCACATGTGGGAGCAGTAAGGACCAGAGCCGACCGGCGATACCGAGTTTTCCGGCGCTTAGCACGTCGAGGCTGGTCTGCCGACTTTTCTGGATATAGCGTGCCAGGGGACGATCTCCGTCTCTGGAAATCTGGGGGTGGTGTCATGCCGGGACGTTCCATGCGCGATACAGGACAGATGCTGGCGCACCAGCGGGCCGTCGAGCAGATCAAGGAGTCCTACGCCGCCATCCCCGACGACTCCGCGCCACGGTTGTCCAAGGCCACGACCAACCTGTTCAGGTTCCGCGAGGCCGGGGGCGGCCGGGCCGCCAAGCTGTCCGCCCGCGACCTCGACCAGGTGATCCAGGTGGATCCGGTCGCCCGGACCGCCGAGGTGCAGGGCATGACCACCTACGAGAACCTGGTGGACGCCACGCTGCCGCACGGGCTGATGCCCTACGTCGTGCCGCAGCTCAAGACGATCACGCTCGGCGGGGCGGTGACCGGGCTCGGCATCGAGTCGACCAGCTTCCGCGACGGCCTGCCGCACGAGTCGGTGGAGGAACTGGAGATCCTCACCGGCGACGGGCGCATCATCGTGGCCCGCGAGGACAACGAGCACGCCGACCTGTTCCGCGCCTTCCCCAACTCCTACGGCACCCTCGGCTACGCCCTGCGCATCAGGATCAGGCTCAAGCCGGTCTCGCCGTACGTCAAGCTCACCCACATCCCGTTCAACGACGCCGACAAGTGCCTGCTGGCCATGCGGGAGATCTGCGAGAGCCGCGAGCACGAGGGGGAGCCGGTCGACTTCGTGGACGGCGTCTTCTTCGGGCCGGGCGAGCTGTACATCACGCTCGGCCGGTTCGCCGACCGCGCGCCGTACGTCTCGGACTACACCGGGATGCGGATCTACTACCGGTCGATCCAGACCCGCACGCGGGACTGGCTCACCGTGCGCGACTACCTGTGGCGCTGGGACACCGACTGGTTCTGGTGCTCGCGCGCCTTCGGCGTGCAGCGCCCGCTGGTGCGCTCGCTCATGCCGCGCCGCTGGATGCGCTCCGACGTCTACCGCAGGCTGGTCGGGCTGGACCGGAAGTACGGCCTGCTGGCCCGCTATGACCGCTGGCGTGGCAACCCCCCGCAGGAGTCGGTCATCCAGGACATCGAGGTGCCCATCGAGCGGGGCGCGGAGTTCCTGGACTTCTTCCACAAGAAGGTCGGCATGACGCCGGTGTGGATGTGCCCGCTCAAGGCGTCCGGCGACTGGCCGCTCTACCCGCTGGAGCAGGGGCGGCTGTATCTGAATTTCGGGTTCTGGGGCACCGTGCCGCTGCCCAGAGGGCAGTTCGACGGTTATCACAACCGGCTCATCGAGAACGCCGTACACGATCTCGACGGCCACAAGTCCCTGTACTCGACGTCGTTCTACCCCCGGGACGAGTTCTGGCGCCTCTACAACGGAGATGCCTACTGGCCGGTCAAGCGGGCATACGACCCGGGTGGCCGGTTGCTCGACCTCTACGACAAATGTGTACGGGGGCGTTAAGGAGGTTGCTTCTGTGTCACTAGCACAGATCTTCGAGAAAGTTGTCGGGACCGATGCCGGCGTGGCCTTCAGCGCGTACGACGGCAGCAAGGCGGGCCCGGACGGCGCCGACCTCAAGATCGAGGTGAAGACGCCGATCGCGGTGGCGTATCTCGCTCAGGCGCCCGGCGAACTGGGGCTGGCCAGGGCGTACGTTTCCGGCCACATCGACCTGCGGGGTGACATGTACACCCTGCTGGACCGCATGTGGTCGCTCACTCTCAACGACATGCCCGCCCGCGAGAAGATCGCGGCGGTCCGGTCGCTCGGTATGAAGCCGCTGCTGATGCGGGTCCCCCCGCCGAAGCAGGAGATGCGCAAGAGCATGCTGGCCCGGCTGGGCAGCAGGCATGCCAAAAAGCGCGACGCGGAGGCCATTCACCACCACTACGACGTCTCCAACCGGTTCTACGAGTGGGTGCTCGGGCCGTCCATGGCCTACACCTGCGCCGTGTTCCCAGAGGAGGACTCCTCGCTCGAGGAGGCCCAGTTCACCAAGTTCGACCTGGTGGCCAAGAAGCTCGACCTCCAGCCGGGCATGCGCCTGCTGGACGTGGGCTGCGGCTGGGGCGGCATGGTCATGCACGCGGCCAAGCACTACGGCGTGAAGGGTGTCGGCGTGACGCTGTCCCGCCAGCAGGCCGAGTGGGCGCAGAAGGCGATCGCCGAGGCGGGGCTCGGCGAGCTGGCCGAGGTCCGGCACATGGACTACCGCGACGTGGCCGAGACGGGCTTCGACCGGGTCAGCTCCATCGGCCTCACCGAGCACATCGGCAAGGACAACCTGCCCTTCTACTTCAAGTTCCTGTACGACCGGCTCAAGCCGGGCGGGCGGCTGCTGAACCACTGCATCACCCGGCCGACCGGCGTCGAGAAGTCGATCAACAAGGGCGGGTTCATCAACCGCTACGTCTTCCCCGACGGCGAGCTGGAGTCGGTGGGCCACCTGATCCGCCAGATGGAGGACATCGGCTACGAGATCCGCCACGAGGAGAATCTGCGCGAGCACTACGCGAAGACCCTCCAGAAGTGGTGCGCCAATCTGGACGAGCACTGGGACGAGGCGGTCGCGGAGGTCGGCGCGGGCACGGCACGCGTGTGGCGGCTCTACATGGCCGGCTCGGTCGTGGGCTTCGAGCGCAACAAGGTCCAGTTGCACCAGATCCTCGCGACCAAGCTGGACCGCGACGGGGTCGCCCACGTGCCGCTGCGGCCGGGCCGCAACTGGCCCTGACGGCTCCTTGCGGCTTTCCCGGCGACGCCCGGCCCTTCTCGAAGCGGGGCCGGGCGTTCCGTCGTTCTCTGCGGCGTTCAGCGCAGCTCGCGCTTGAGGATCTTGCCGGTGGCCGTCATCGGCAGCGCGTCGCGGAACTCCACCAGCCGCGGGTACTTGTAGGCGGCCATCCGCTCCCGGGCCCAGGTGATCAGCTCGCGCTCGCCGATCTCCGCCCCCGGCTTCCTGATGACGTACGCCTTGACCTCCTCGCCGTGCGCCTCGTCCGGCACCCCCACCACGGCGGCCAGGGACACGGCGTCGTGGCCCATCAGGACCTCCTCCACCTCGCGCGGGTAGACGTTGAGCCCACTGCGGATGATCATGTCCTTGGCACGGTCCACGATGAAGTAGTAGCCCTCGGGGTCGCGGGTGGCGATGTCGCCGGTGCGCAGCCATCCGTCGCGCAGTACCTCCGCGGTCTCGGCCGGCCGGTCGTGGTAGCCCTTCATCACATTGTGCCCGCGCACGGCGACCTCGCCGGGGCCCTCGCCCTCGACGGTGTTCCACTCGGGGTCCACCAGTTTCATCTCCACCCCCCACACGGGGGTGCCGATGGAGCCCGGTTTGTTCGGCTTGCCGCGTTGGTTGAAACAGGCCACCGGGGAGGTCTCGGACAGGCCGTAACCCTCCAGGATGCCGATCCCGAACGTCTCCCCGAAGTCCTTCAGCACCTCCAGCGGCGCGGCCGAGCCGCCGGAGACGGCGGTGTGCAGCGTGGTGGGCACCGGGCCGCCGCGGGCGTGGACCTCGGCGAGCATCGCCCAGTACATCGTGGGCACGCCCGCGAACAGCGTGACGCCCTCCTCGCGCATCAGGCCCAAGGCGGCGGCCGGCTCGAAGCGGGGCTGGAGCACCAGGGTGGCCCTGCGCCGGAACCCCGCGTTCATCAGCACGGTCTGGCCGAAGGAGTGGAACAGCGGCAGCGAGGTCAGGTAGACGTCGCCCTCCTCGCGGCGCAGGTGCATCTCGTCGGAGACGATCGCGTTCATGAGCATGTTCTGGTGGCTCAGCTCGGCGCCCTTGGGGTGTCCGGTGGTGCCGCTGGTGTAGAGGATGACGGCGGTGTCGTCGGCGCTCGTCTGTGCGGTGGAGTACGTGGCCGGCACGCCGTCCAGCGCGGCCCACAGCGTCTCGCCGTAGGGGGAGCCGGTGGCCTGCGGCGTCGCCGGGAGCACGATGAACAGCTCAGCCGAGGACGCCTCGAAGCCGGCCCGGCCGCGTTCGCCGAGCGGCAGCTCGGGAGTGCCCTCGAAGCAGAACAGCGCCCTGGCCCCGGAGTCGTCGAGGTGATAGGCGATCTCGCCCGGCTGGAGCAGGATGTTCAGCGGCACCACCGTGGCGCCGGCCTTGAGGATGCCGAAGTAGACGAACGGGAAGTAGGGCACGTTGGGGCAGGCGAGGGCGACCCTGTCGCCGCGGCCGATGCCCCTGGCGGTGAGCAGGCCGGCGACCTGGCACGCGACGGAGTCGATCACCGAGTACGGCAGGCGCAGGTCGCCGTGGACCACGGCGGTCCGGCCGGGCACGTCGCGCGTGCTGTCCTCCAGTACTGTGGCGAGGTTGAGCATGGGGGTCATCCTCCTGAGCCGGAGCGGCGGGCATGCGTTCATAGTGGCAAAACGGCATACCACGCGGTAGGTGCGCCTGATTACAAAGCAAACCACGCTTTATTGGCAGGTCCGCCGATTTCGTGGACGCGGCGGCCGGCGCGGAGTAAGCAGGTGTCAGGTCGCTCACCTGGCGGTGCTGTTTCGGCTGACCACAGAAGAGGCGTGGCATGTCCACCGAGTACGACTATGTAATCGTCGGTGCTGGTTCGGCGGGGTGTGTCCTGGCGAACCGCCTGTCCGCGGAGCAGGGCGTCACGGTGGCGCTCATCGAGGCGGGCGGCGCCGACGACAAGGCGGAGATCCGCATTCCGGCCGGTTTCAAGAAGCTGTTCAAGACCCCCTACGACTGGAATTTCAGCACCGTTCCGCAGTCCGAGATGGAAGGGCGGAGGCTCTATTGGCCGCGTGGGCGCGTGCTGGGCGGTTCGTCCAGCATGAACGCGCAGATGTGGGTGCGGGGCCACCGGGCCGACTACGACGGGTGGGCAGTGCCCGGGTGGTCCTATGACGACGTGCTGCCCTACTTTCAGCGCGCGGAGAACCGGATCGGCTCCAACGAGGGCGGTGTCTACGGTGTCGGGGGCCCGGCCCACATCTCCGAGCTGCGCAGCCCCAACCCGGTCACCGGCGCGTTCCTGCGGGCCTGCGAGGAGATCGGGCTGCCGCGGCTAACCGAGCTGAACGGTCCCGACGACGCCGAGGGCTGCCGCCAGGCCCCGGTGACCCAGTACCGCGGCAGGCGGTGGAGTTCCGCCGACGCCTATCTGCGCCCGGCCAGACGCCGCGCCAACCTCACCGTGCTCACCGGCCTGCACGCCAACCGGGTGCTGCTGGAAGGCGGGCGGGCGACCGGCGTGGAGTGCGCCGACGGCACGGTGGTCGCCGCCCGCCGCGAGGTCGTGCTGTCGGCCGGCGCGATCGGCTCGCCGCACCTGCTGATGCTGTCCGGCGTCGGCGACCCCGCCGAGCTGCGGGCCAACGGGGTGCCCCCGCTCGTGGACCGGCCGAAGGTCGGCCGCAACCTACAGGACCACCTGACCTCCGGGATCATGATGCGCTGCCCCGCGGAGGTCACCCTGGCGAGCGCGGAGTCCCTGGCCAACCTGGTCCGCTATCTGGTTCGCCGCAGGGGCATGCTGACCTCCAACATCGGCGAGGCCCTGGCGTTCGCGCGCACCTCGCCGCGGGAGCCCGCGCCCGACATCGAGCTGATCTTCGTGCCGGTGGCCTTCGCCGACCACGGGCTGACCCGGCCGGACGGGCACGGCATCACGGTGGCCGTGGTGCTGTTGCGGCCGGAAAGCCGCGGGCGGATCTCGCTGAGCGGCCGGGACGTGGTGATCGACCCGCGCTACCTCAGCGCCGAGGCCGACCGGCGGCGGATGGCGGCGGGCCTGCGCCTGGCGCTGAAGCTGGTGGGGACCGGCGCCCTGCGCCCGTACGCGGCCGGTCCCATGGCGCCCTACTGGGGCGCCCGTACCGACGAGGAGCTGGACCGCTGGATCCGCGAGCGCAGCGAGACGCTGTACCACCCGGCGGGCACCTGCCGGATGGGGACCGACGCGGAGTCGGTCGTCGATCCCGAGCTGCGCGTACGGGGGGTGGGCGGCCTGCGCGTGGCCGACGTCTCGGTGATGCCGGTGATCAACCGCGGGCACACCCACGCCCCCGCCGTGATGATCGGAGAGCGGGCCGCCGACCTGATCATCGCGGCATGGTCGGAAGGTGGCAGGATTGAAGCCGGACGCTGACCTAAGGAGGGCATGTGCCGGTTCCGATCAGCTCGGCCGGGGAGATCGACCTCGCCGACCCGGCCTTTTGGGCACGGCCGATGGCCGAGCGCGAGGAGGCGTTCGCCGCGCTGCGGGCGCTGCCGGGGCCGAGGTGGTTCGCCGCTCCCACGGTGAGCTTCGCCCCGCCGGGGCGGGGCTACCACGCGCTGGTACGGCACGCCGACGTCGTCGAGGCCAGCCGCAGGCCGGAGATCTTCAGCTCGGCCCAGGGCGCCACCAGCATCCATGAGATGCCGGAGAAGTTCCGCGAGTACTTCGGGTCGATGATCAACATGGACGACCCTCGGCACGCCCGGTTGCGGCGGATCGTGTCGCGGTCGTTCACGCCGAAGATGATCAGGCAGTTCGAGGACGACGTGCGCCGGGCGGCGACGGAGATCGTCGATGACCTGTTGGCGGCGGGCCCGGGCGGTGACTTCGTGTCCCAGGTGGCGGCCCGGCTGCCGTTGAAGATCATCTGCGACATGATGGGCATCCCCGAAGAGCATCACCAGACCGTCTTCGAGGCGTCCAACATCCTGCTGTCCGGCGGCGATCCGGAGTACATCACCGACCCCAAGGAGGCCGGGCCGCTGTTGCTCGGCACCGCCCAGCGCCTCCAGGACGTGGTCACCACGCTCGCCGGGTCCGCGCCCGCCGGTCTCATCGGCGCGCTGACCAGTGCCAACATCGACGGCGAGGCGCTGACCCTCCAGGAGCTGGGCTCGTTCTTCATCCTGCTGGTGGTGGCGGGCAGCGAGACCACCCGCAACGCGATCTCCCACGCCCTGCACCTGTTCACCACCAACCCCGGCCAGCGCGAGCTGCTGCTGGCCGACCTCGACGCACGCCTGCCGGGCGCGGTGGAGGAGGTCGTCCGGGTGGCCTCGCCGGTCGCGTGGATGCGCCGCACGCTGACGCGCGACCACGAGATGAACGGCACGACGTTCCGCGAGGGCGACAAGGTCCTGCTCTACTACTGGTCGGCCAACCGCGACGAGGCGGTCTTCACCGACCCGCACCGCTTCGACATCACCCGCGACCCCAACCCGCACGTCGGCTTCGGCGGCCCTGGGCCGCACTTCTGCCTGGGCGCCCACCTTGCCAGACGGGAGATCGAGCTGATGCTGCGCGAGCTGTTCACCCGGGCGCCCGCCATCAGGTCCGTGGGCGAGCCCGACCGCCTGCGTTCCAGCTTCATCAATGGGATCAAAAGGATGACCTGCGATTTCTAGCCACGAGTAATGGCTTGACCGCGCTCGGTCGCAAGCAGATCATTGGGGTCATGAGCGTGGACCCCACCACCGGGCGCACTTCGATCATCACCGCGGCGGACTTCGATCTGTCCGACTACGACTTCTGGGCCAGGCCCATGGCCGAGCGGGAGCACGCCTTCCGGCTGCTCCGCGAGCTCCCGCGGCCGGTCTTCTACGAGGAGCCGGAGTTCTTCCTGGGGCCGGCGGGGCCCGGCTACCACGCCCTGGTCCGACACGCGGACATCGTGGCGGTCAGCCGCTTTCCCGAGGTGTTCTGCTCGGGCGACGGCGGCGCGACCAACATTGCCGACATGCCCGCCGAGCTGGCCGAATACTTCGGATCGATGATCAACATGGACGACCCCCGGCACGCCCGATTGCGGCGGATCGTGTCGCGGTCGTTCACGCCGAAGATGATCAGGCAGTTCGAGGACGACGTGCGCCGGGCGGCGACGGAGATCGTCGATGACCTGCTGGCGGCGGGCCCGGGCGGTGACTTCGTGTCCCAGGTGGCGGCCCGGCTGCCGTTGAAGATCATCTGCGACATGATGGGCATCCCCGAGCGCGACCACCAGTTCGTCCTCGACCGCTCCAACATCATCCTGGGCGGCTTCGACCCCGACTTCGGCGACATCGACGGCCTGGCCGACCGCCTGCTCGCCGCCGGGATGGAGTTGCAGCAACTGGTCCAGGCCCTCGCCGCCCACCGTACCGAGCGCCCCACGTCCGATCTGATCTCGTCGTTGGTCAACGCCAACATCGACGGCGAGGCGCTGACCCCGGCCGAGCTGGGCTCGTTCTTCATCCTGCTGGTGGTGGCCGGCAACGAGACCACCCGCAACGCGATCTCCCGCGGCATGCGCCTGCTCACCGAGCATCCGGCCGAGCGCGCCCGCTGGCTCACCGACATCGCCGGGCACACCCCCAAGGCCATCGAGGAGATCATCCGGCTGGCCGCGCCGGTCAACTTCATGCGCAGGAAGCTGACCCGCGACCACGAGATGAACGGCACCTTCTACCGCGCGGGCGACAAGGTGGTGCTGTTCTACTGGTCGGCCAACCGCGACGAGGCGGTGTTCGCCGACCCACACCGCTTCGACATCACCCGCGACCCCAACCCGCACGTCGGCTTCGGCGGTTCGGGCCCGCACTTCTGCCTCGGCGCCCACCTGGCCAGGCGGGAGATCGGCGTGATGTTCGGCGAGTTACTGCGCCGCGTGCCGCACCTGGAGGTGGGCGAGCCCGAGCCGCTGCTGTCCAGCTTCATCAACGGCGTCAAGCACATGGAGGTGACCCGCCTCTAGTCGGCCCGCCGCGCACCCGTGGGCTCAGGAGCCGGTCACCGGGCGGATGCCGGCGAAGACGGTGTTGATGTCGGGCAGCAGCTTCTTCTTGGTCTCCGGCACCATCATGAAGACCACGGTGGGCACCTCACGGCCGGTGGCCACCACCGCCACCACCATCGTGGTCCTGGTCTGGGCCGAGGTGATCTCATAGCCGATCAGTTCGGCGGGCATCCCGCCGATGGGCTTGGTCTGGTGCACGGTCTTGGCGATCGTGTTGCCCTTGGCGAAGTACTTCGTGCGGGCCTGGAAGGCGACCGCGCTGACCACCGGGGTGAGATCCTCCGGCGAGCCGTACTTCCCGGCCAGTTGCTTCGGCAGCGGACCGGACAGCACCTGCCCGAACTGCGTCTTGCCCGCGGCGTCCCGGCCCGCCGGCACGTACTGCCGGGTCGGGTATCCGAACTTCTCCCGCACGGTGGGCCGGAGGTCCTGCCGCCACGGCGGGCCCAGCTTGGGCAGCGTGATCCCGCCGAGCTGGTCGGTCAGCGTGCCCGCGCTCTGCGAGGCCGCCCCCTTGTATCGCGGCAGCCGGGGGAGGGTCTTCTTGGGCGCGGCGGGCTTTTGCGGCGCGGCCGTCTTCTGGGCGGTCTGCGTGGACGCGGGCCCTTCCGCGGAGGCCAGCGGCCCCGAGGTGAACGCCCACCACAGCAGCACGGCGACCAGCGCGACGGCGATCGTCCCGGCCAGCGCGTAGATCCACACCGGCTTGCCGGTGCGCTCGGGCCGCTCCTCGTCCTCCATTGCCTGGTAATTGTCGCCGAAGACGGTGTTCCACAGCTCCTGCTGCCGCTCCGGCGGCGGGGTCTTCGGACCGCTGATCTGCCCGGCCGTGACGAAGGGGCGGTTGGGGTCGGCCGGGTCGCGGCCCAGCGTGCCGCCGGGCGTGTCGCCCTGCCGCCGGGGCGCGGACCGCTCGCGCGGCGGCGCGGCGGCCTCCTCGCGCGGGCGCATCGGGACGGCCACCGTCCGTTCGTAGTTCACGTCGGAGGTGGCCGACGGCGGTACGGCGGGCGGCGTGTGCGGTGGGCCGAGTGGATCATCGTCCCAGGACCGGGACGGCGTGGAGGGGCGCCCGCGCCCCTTGCGGCCCTGGTCAGGGGCATGCTCGGGCGGCGGCGGGGCGGAACCGCCCTGCGGCACATCCGGCCACGCCGGCGGCATCTGGGGATGGCTCGACTGATCCGGGGCCATGCGTCCCGTACCTCCCGCGATCGTGCCCGGACTTGCGATGCTGGGCATGATCTCATGCGAATCAGGGGGTACCGCAGGAAAACGGGAGAATCCCTTCGGATCTGTTGGCGGGTCCTGCAGCGGCATGCCACGTCCGCCCGGGTTACCGGGGTCCTGGTCGCCTGAGATCGCCACGCGGACAACAGTAAACTAAAGGGACAGAAGAGGTCACAACGGATCTATCACCATCGGGTCTCGCTCACCGTGTCGTGGTGTGCCGCCGTGCGCGACCGTACCGGGGGCGTCCGCGCCCCGCGCCCGCCTCTGCCGACCCGACAACGAAGGGCTGTTCTCTGCGCTACCCTTGGTGTATGCGTTACGTGCCCCTGCTTCTTCGCGGGCCGCGTCGGCCTGGCTGAGCACAGCCCCGCCGGCGCGGCATGCCCCTTGCGTTCGCGAGGGGCTTTCTTGTGGGCCTTACGCGATCGATGGACCGCGACCCGGGTCCGCGAGGTGCACCGTGAGTCCAGGGGCCGACGGCTCAGCAGCTCAAACCGAGGGACCACAACCGTGACCGAGCAATATGATCCGAAGGCGCTGCAGGCCAAGTGGCAGCGGCGGTGGGAGGAGCTTGACCCCTACCGGGCGAGCGAGGACCCCGCCGACCCCCGCGAGCGGCGCTATCTGCTCGACATGTTCCCCTATCCCTCCGGTGACCTGCACATGGGCCACGGTGAGGTCTTCGCCCTGGCCGACGTCATCGCCCGCTACTGGTTCCAGCGCGGCTACAACGTGCTGCACCCCATCGGCTGGGACTCCTTCGGCCTGCCCGCGGAGAACGCGGCGATCCGGCGCGACGCCCATCCCGCGGAGTGGACCTACGCCAACATCGAGACCCAGGCCACGTCCTTCAAGCGGTACGGCATCAGCTTCGACTGGACGCGCCGGCTGCACACCAGCGACCCGGGCTACTACCGGTGGAACCAATGGCTGTTCAACCGCTTCTTCGAGCGCGGCCTGGCCTACCGCAAGGGCGGCCTGGTCAACTGGTGCCCCCAAGACCAGACCGTGCTGGCCAACGAGCAGGTGGTCGACGGCCGCTGTGAGCGGTGCGGCGCGGAGGTCGTGCGCCGCGAGCTGACCCAGTGGTACTTCAAGATCACCGACTACGCCGACCGGCTGCTGGACGACATGGCCCAATTGGAGGGCCTGTGGTCCGACCGGCTGCTGACCATGCAGCGCAACTGGATCGGCCGCTCCGAGGGCGCCGACGTGCTCTTCACGATCGAGGGGCGCGAGGAGCCGGTCACCGTCTACACCACCCGGCCCGACACCCTGTTCGGCGCCACCTTCTTCGTGGTCGCCCCGGACGCCCCGCTGGCCGACGAGATCGTCGCGCCCGCGCAGCGGGAGGCGTTCGAGGCGTACCGCGCCGAGGTCGCCAAGCTGAGCGACATCGACCGGCTGTCCACCGAGAAGGAGAAGACCGGCGTCTTCCTGGGCGTCCACGCGATCAACCCGGTCAACGGCGAGCGCATCCCGGTCTGGGCCGCCGACTACGTGCTGTCCGACTACGGCCATGGCGCGATCATGGCGGTGCCCGCCCACGACCAGCGCGACCTCGACTTCGCCAGGAAGTTCGCGCTGCCGGTCCGGGTCGTGGTGCACACCGGCCTGGCCGACCCGGGCGAGACCGGCGAGGCCACCCCGGGCGAGGGCTCGCTGGTCAACTCCGGCCCGCTCGACGGCCTGAGCAAGGCCGACGCGATCAAGAAGATCATCGGGATCCTGAGCGAGAAGGGCCGGGGCAAGGCCGCGGTCAACTTTCGGCTGCGCGACTGGCTGCTGTCCCGCCAGCGGTTCTGGGGCACCCCGATCCCGATCATCCACTGCCCCGACTGCGGCGAGGTGCCCGTCCCCGACGACCAGCTCCCCGTCACGCTGCCCGACCTGCGCGGTGAGGCCCTGGCCCCGCGGGGGGTCTCCCCGCTGGCGAGCGCCACCGACTGGGTCAACGTCGAGTGCCCCAAGTGCGGCGGAGCGGCCAAGCGCGACACCGACACGATGGACACCTTCGTCGACTCGTCGTGGTACTTCCTGCGATACTGCTCGCCCGGGTACGAGGACGGCCCGTTCGACGTCGAGAAGGTCCGCAGGTGGGGGCCGATCGACCAGTACGTCGGCGGCATCGAGCACGCCGTGCTGCACCTGCTCTACTCGCGCTTCTTCGTCAAGGTCCTGCACGACATGGGCATGCTCGACTTCACCGAGCCGTTCATCCGGATGCTGAACCAGGGCCAGGTCATCAACCGCGGCAAGGCGATGTCGAAGTCGCTGGGCAACGGCGTCGACCTGGGCGCGCAGATCGACGGTTTCGGGGTCGACGCGGTCCGCCTCACCATGATCTTCGCCGGTCCGCCGGAAGAGGACATCGACTGGGCCGACGTCTCGCCCGCCGCCTCCCAGAAGTTCCTGGCCCGCGCGCTGCGGGTGATGAGCGAGGTGACGAGCGAGCCGGGAGTCTCCTACACCGGCGGCGACCTGGAGCTGCGCAAGGTCACCCACCGCACCGTGGACGAGGTCACCAAGCTGGTCGACTCCTACCGGTTCAACGTCGCGGTGGCCCGGATGATGGAGCTGACCACCGCCGCCCGGCGGGCCATCGACGCCGGTCCCGGCCGCGCCGACCCCGCCGTGCGCGAGGCCGCCGAGGCGCTGGCCGTCATGCTGTCGCTGGTCGCGCCCTACGTGGCCGAGGAGGGCTGGGAGCGGCTGGGCGGGTCGCCGTCCGTGGCCAAGGCCGGCTGGCCCGAGGTCGACCCCGCGCTGCTGGTGCAGGAGTCGGTGACCTGCGTGGTACAGGTGGCCGGGAAGGTCCGTGACCGCCTGGAGGTCTCCCCGGACATCACCGACGCCGAGCTGGAGGCGCTGGCGCTGGGCTCGGAGAAGGTACAGGCACAGCTCTCCGGCACGCCCAGGAGGGTCATCGTGCGCGCGCCGAAGCTGGTCAACATCGTCCCGTAGCGGGCGGCTTTCGGTGGCGCGGGCCGGTTCAGAGCCGGGAGAGGAGTTCCACCTTCTTGGCCTGGAACTCCTCCTCGGTGAGCAGGCCCGCGTCGCGCAGTTCGCCTAGTTTGCGGATGAGCGCCGGGATGTCCTCGCCCCGGTCGATCGCGGCCACGACCGGCTCTTCGGCCGCGGGCTCGGCCGGGGGGAGTTCCGCGGCGGGGTGCTGGTCGCGGATTGCGCCCACCACGGCCGCCGCGAACGGCAGCGACTCGGCGGTCAGGCCGTACCCCATCCCGAACACCACCGACGCCGGGTCCTTCTCCGGCTCCTTCGGCGCCTCCAGCCCGCGCACCCGCAGCCGCAGGTAGCCGTCGAAGACATCCGGTGAGCGCCACTCCACGCCCTCGATGTCGGAGACCGCGAAGCGCTGGTCGCCCGCCCGGTACTTCACGCTCTCGGCGCTCGACCAGAACCACTGGAACCGCACGGTCTCATCGTCGAAGTGCGCCTGGCCGTCCCAGCCCTTGAACGAGCGCGGCGTCGGCGGCGCCTGGACCAGGCAGCGCCTGGCCGGGCCCGAGTCGGTGATCGATCGCCGGATCTCCTCGGCGTAGTAGTCGGCCAGGCTCTCACGGTCGGCGGGCAGCACCAGGCGGTAGGGGTCGAGCGCCTCCTTGAGCTGCCCGGCCGCGGCGATCAGCACCGGGTCGGCGCCCTGCCGGGGTACGGCCCGCAGCACGACCGTGCCCCGCTTGCCCGGCGTGAGCGACACATCGGCCAGCGCCTCGTACGGGATCAGCCGCTCGCCCAGCTCCTGGAGGAACTTGGGAACCTTCATCGCGCGATGGAACCGCATCCGCACCGCGCCCGCCTCAAAGGTCCATGAGCAGCCCTGCCCGGTAAGTATGTCCGCCATGTGCCAAGCCTAGAACGCGGGCGACGTTGCGGATATCCGGGCGGGCGACTTGCGGTGGCCGGGCTCGACGCGGCGTCCGCTTACCGCCAGCGAAGGCGACCCGGTGTCCCGAACCTGGAAGGTGTGCATGAAGTATCGATCGACCACACGCGGATAGAGCCCGGCATCCTGTACTTCGGGACGCCGGTCGTCCTCATCTCGACCCTCAACGAGGACGGGAAGCCGAACCTGGCTCCCATGTCGTCCGCCTTCTGGCTCGGCTGGCGGGCCATGCTCGGCCTCGGAGCGACGTCACAGACCAGCCGTAACCTGCTGCGGACCGGTGAGTGCGTGCTGAACCTGCCATCGGAGGCGCTGGCCGGCACGGTGGACCGGCTGGCGCTGACCACGGGGGCCGACCCTGTTCCGGCCGGGAAGCAGGCCCGCGGCTACCGTTACGAACCGGACAAGTTCCATCTGGCCGGGGTCACGCCGATCGCGGCCGAGACGGTGTCGCCGCCGCGGGTCGCCGAGTGCCAGGTACACCTGGAGGCGGTCGTGGCGGGCGTGCACCGGATGGCCGCCGACGATCCGGCGCAGCACGGCCGCGTGCTCGTGTTCGAGGTACGCGTGCAGCGTGTGTACGTGGACGAGGCCATCCGGATGAAGGGCATGGACGACCACATCGACCCCGATGCGTGGCGTCCGTTGATCATGAGCTTCCAGAAGTTCTACGGCCTGGGGCCACAGGTACACCCGTCCAGGCTCGCCGGCATCCCCGAACGCCTCTACCGCGGCCCGGACATCGACCGCGCCCGGGCCGTCATGGGGGGCCGGTCCGAAGGGCCGCGGTAGAGGCGTTCGGGGATGCCGGCGAGCCTGGACG
>NZ_POUA01000779.1 GCF_003236385.1 Spongiactinospora gelatinilytica | reverse complement strand
ACCCGAAACACCGCCCGCAATCCGCCCGCAGATCCCCGGGCCCGCCACACCCCCGTCCGCGCAGGAGCACCACTCCGGGCCCGGGGATCTGCGGGCGGATTGCGGGCGGTGTTTCGGGTTGTGCTGCGTCGCGCCCGCGTTCGCGAAGTCGGCGGACTTCGCGATCGACAAGCCCGCCGGGCGTCCCTGCCCCAACCTGGAGCTGGACTTCCGCTGCGGCGTCCACACCACCCTGCGGGAGCGCGGCTTCACCGGATGCACGGTGTTCGACTGCTTCGGCGCGGGACAGCAGGTCTCCCAGGTCACCTACGGCGGCCGGGACTGGCGGGCGCACCCCGAGACGACCGCGTCGATGTTCGGCGTGTTCGCCACCATGCGGCAACTGCACGAGCTGTTGTGGTACATCGGCGAAGCGCTCACGATTCCCGCCGCGCACGGGTTGCGGGACGACCTCGCCGCCGCGTACGCCGAGACCGAACGGCTGACCGGCGAAACCCCCGACGCGCTCGCCGAACTCGACCTGCGCGAGCATCGGGAAAAGGTCAACGCGCTGCTGCTCAAGGCCAGTGAGCTGGCCAGGGCCGGCCTGGCCAAGGGCCAGGGCCGCCGGCGCGGCGGCGGCAGGACGCCCGGCAAGCAGCTCAGGGGCGCGGACCTGGCCGGGGCCGACCTGCGCCGCGCCGATCTGCGGGGCGCGAACCTGCGCGGCGCGTTCCTCATCGGGGCCGACCTGCGCGGGGCCGATCTCAGGGCCGCCGACCTGATCGGGGCCGACCTGCGCGGCGCGAAGCTCGGCGGCGCCGACCTCACCGGAAGCATCTTCCTCATCCAGTCCCAGCTCGACGCCGCCCAAGGCGATCAGGCGACCCGGCTGCCCCCCGCGCAGGTC
>NZ_POUA01000778.1 GCF_003236385.1 Spongiactinospora gelatinilytica | reverse complement strand
CGCTTCGCCCCCCAGCCCCGCCATCGCCCCGGCCTCCGCCTTGAATTCCGCCGTGAACTACGCCGCGGTCATCCCCGCCGCCGAGACGGAGTTCGGAGAGCCTGGAGAACAGGCCGCTGCGGTGGTGATCCTTGACCCTAGGCATGCGGCCCGCCCGGCGTGCGGGACGTCTCGGAGCAGCGCGAGAAACTGGACGAGCCGGCCCGATCCGCCTGGCGGCTTACGGCCGCGTCCTGATCAGTCACCTGCCCATTCTTCACCGGCGTTGCGTGGCCCGCGCGGCCGAGGACATCCACTGATCGTCGGGACGGATAGGGCTCAGGGGGCGGCGGCCTTCCCGAAACGCACTATCGTCACTTGGCCAGACGCTGCCGCAGCAGGGCCTTGCCCTGCTCGGCTCCCTTCCGGCTTTCGGCCTGAGCGCGGCGGAAGAAATCGGACAGTTCCCCGTCGCCGGCGCGGTCGGCGTCGGCAATGTAGGTCTCCAGCCGCAGCACATTGCTCAGGCACTGCTCGACGAACCAGATCAGGTTGTAGTCCTTGTCCCGGGTGCCGGTGATGTCGCCGGTTTCCTGCTGTGCCGAGCTCATCTGCCTGCTCCTTTGCCTGCGATGTGTCAGGTTCGCTCGTCGGCGCGTTCGCGCGCCGAACGCTGTGTTGTAGTCCTCTGCCCGGCAGCCGCGCACTATGCGTGCGCCGTGCCGCGCGTTCGTGCCCATCGTGAGCGGCGCGTTCGCCGATCTCCGCGGCGAGGCCGGCGTCGGCCAGGCGCCCGTTGAACCCGCTCAACGGTGTGGGCGCAACCTCTTGCTCGCGCCGCTCCGGGTCTGGAGTGGTGGCGGCGTCATCGCAATGCGCGCGCTGGATCGCCGGGAGTCGGGCATGAGGGGCG
>NZ_POUA01000777.1 GCF_003236385.1 Spongiactinospora gelatinilytica | reverse complement strand
GGCGGGGGCGCTCGGGCGGCTGGAGTCCTACGCCACCAGTCCGGACGATCCCGACTTCGTGCGGGCCTTCGTGGGCACGCTGGGCGGCGCGGGGGTCGCCGGGGTGCCGGGCGTACTGGTCTGGCGGATCGGCGACGCGCTCCGGAACGGCGACACCGCGCGGGCCGAACGGGTCGCGGCCCAGGCCCGGCGGGTGCTGACCCTGCTGTCGGCGGCCGTGGCCAGGGCCACCGACCCCGGCGACGCCGCCTTCGCCGGTGACGACCTGCTGACCGAGCTCGCCCGGCAGGGCAGAGCCCGGCACACCGTCTTCGGCGTGACCTACTACGGCTACCAGGCCCAGGCTTTGCTCTGGAGGTTCGGCGGCCATGCCTGGTCGCGCCGCTTCATGGAGATCGTCGGCCGCGACGCCATCGCCTTCGAGCGGGAACTGTACGCGGGCCGCTGGCAAGCCCGCGCCGGCCTGCTCGGCCTCGGCGCTCCTCAGGTGGCCCTGCTCGACCTCGCCGCGATGCTCGGCACCCGACTGCCGGGTGCCGGGGAGTCCGGCCGGGCCGTACTCGACGCCCTCTTCACCGCCGCCGCGCCCGACCCGGCCGCGGCCCAGGCCCTGCTCGATCACACCCCTGCGGGCTGGGGCCGCTCCACCCTCTCCTACCTGCTCACCACCCGCCTGGACGCCTTCGACCTCACCGGCGGCCACGCCTCCTTCGGCCGGTTGCTCCAGTCCGCCACAACCGGCCAGGACTCCGTCTCGGCGAACCTCGCCACCGAACTGGCCGCCACCCTCTCGGACCACCTCGACGGCGTCTTCGGCGTCGGCGACGACGGCCGGCTCACCATCGCCGACGCCGAAGACTGTCTCTTATACCCATCTGACGCTGCCGACGACTAGTCGAGTG
>NZ_POUA01000776.1 GCF_003236385.1 Spongiactinospora gelatinilytica | reverse complement strand
GGGGAGGGGCGGACCAGGTCGCCGTGGTACTCGACGCCGCCGGACACCGGGGAACGGGTGAGCCACAGACCCGCGTCCAGGTCTTGAGCGCCGATGGGGGTGAAGGTGGCGGCGAGCGCGGCGGAGGCGGCGATGCCCACGTGGCTTTCCATCATGCAGCCGACCATCACGCCGAGCCCCGCCTCGGCCGCCAGGGCGATCATCCGGCGGGCCTCGGTGATCCCGCCCGACTTGGCGAGTTTCACGTTGATCGCGTCGGCCGCGCCGTCCCGGATGACCTGCCGCAGGTCGCGGCGGTTCCAGACGGACTCATCGGCCAGCACGGGCGTCGTGACGGCCGCGCGCACGGCGGCGAGCCCTTCGACGTCGGCGGCGGGCACCGGCTGCTCCACGAAGTCGAGACCGACGCCGGAGTCCTCCCAGCGCCGGATCGCCTCGACGGCCTGCCCGGCGGTCCACGCCTGGTTGGCGTCCACCCGCAGGACGATCGCCGGGCCCAGCTCGCGGCGCAGCGACTCGACGCCCTCGACGTCGTGCTCCCCGCCGCCGACCTTGACCTTGAGCGTGCCGAAGCCGGGGTGCTCGCGGGCGCGTTCGAGCAGGTCGCGCGGAGTGCCGACGGACAGCGTCATGTCGGTCCGCACCGGGGCGGCCCGGCCGCCGATGAACTCGGCCAGCGGCAGGTCGGTCGCGCGGGCCGCGAGGTCCCACAGCGCGCAGTCCACCGCCGAGCGCGCCGCCGCGTTGCCGACGACGCTCGTCTCGATGGCCCGGCCCCAGGCGCCGGGGTCATCGACGGCGAGGCCGGTCACCGCGTCGGCGATCGGCCCGAGCACGGCCGCCGCGACACTTCGCGGGCTTTCCCCGGTGACCCGCCAGCTCGTCGCGGCCTCCCCCCACCCG
>NZ_POUA01000775.1 GCF_003236385.1 Spongiactinospora gelatinilytica | reverse complement strand
ACCGGACATCACAGCCAGCCGCGGAACTCGGCGGCCCTGCCCGCCTCGGTACGGTTGCGGGCGCCGACCTTCCCGATCGCCGACGACAGGTAGTTGCGTACCGTGCCCTCGGTCAGGAACAGTTTGCGGGCGATATCGGCCACCGTCGCCCCGTCCACTGCCTCCCGCAGCACGTCTCCCTCCCGCGCGGTGAGCGGGTTGGGGCCCACCCGCAGCGCGGCGACGGCGAGCTTGGGGTCGATCACGCGCTCGCCGTTCATGACCCGGCGTACGGCGTCCGCCAGTTCGGCGGCGGGGGCATCCTTGACCACGAACCCGGCCACCCCCGTATCCAGCGCCCGAGTCAGATAACCCGGACGGCCGAACGTGTTCACAATGATCACTCGCCGCCCAGGTAACCGCTCCGCCACATCAAGCCCGGACAATCCGGGCATCTCAATATCGAGCAGCACGACATCGGGTTCATGCTCGGCCACCGCCTTGAGCACCAGGTCACCCCTGGCGACTTCGGCCACGACGTGGATGTCCGGTTCGAGACCGAGCAGCGCGGCAAGCCCACCCCGCACCGTGTCCTGATCGTCGGCAATGAGCACTCTGATCACCAGCTCTCCCCTTCCGCCGACCCCAGACCAAAGGCACACATACAACACTCACCCCAAGGTCATCTCAGCGCTTCCCCTGCCACCGAACAGGGCACCCTTCCTCGATGGCCGCTGAGCAGCAACGACGCCCACCGGAAGTCGTAAGGGATCAACCTGACGGCGTGCCGCCTTTTCGCAGGGCGCTTCAGGGGCGATCGCCGGCGGTCCAGAACAGAAACGCCGCCCCCATCGCCGCACCGACCACGTGCCGGAACCCGCCCGACCACCACACCCAGCCAACGGGCCCAAGACTCGAAACCGACGCACCCTTCCCTGA
>NZ_POUA01000774.1 GCF_003236385.1 Spongiactinospora gelatinilytica | reverse complement strand
CGCCGACCTGATCAAGCCGTTCAGCGTAGCGGATGGAAGTGTATTGAACTCCCCTATCCGAATGGTGAACGAGGCCACCGACGTCACCTCCACCAGACCAGACCGCCATTTCCAGGGCATCGAGTGCCAGGCCGGCGCCCAGGTGGTCGGCGACCTGCCGGCCGACGATCCACCGCGAGTACAAATCCTGCACGAACGCGGTGTAGACCCAGCCGTCCGCGGTCGCCACATAGGTGCTGTCCGCGACCCATCGACGATCCGGCCGGTCCGCGGTGAAGTCGCGTTCCAGCACGTCACCCGGATGATCCTGGCCGGGGATAGTGGTGCGGGCCGCTTGCGGCCCGCCGTCACCCCAGCGATCCCCAGCCCGCGCATCAGCCGCTCGACCGTGCACCGGGCCACCGTGATCCCCTCCCGACAAAGCTGCCCCCACACCTTCCGCGCCCCAAGACCGCGTCCCCGGGCCGTTCCACACCCGCAGAATCTCTCCTTTCAGGTATCCGTCTCGGGCCGCACCAGCCGACGGACTCACCCCCGCTTCTTGGCCGCCCGATATGTGGACGACGAAACTTCCAACACGGCACAGATCGGCTCCACACCGAACTGTTCACGATGGGTATCGATGAACTCGACCAGCGCGGCAATCCGGGGTCGAGCTCCCGGGCGAAATACGCCGACGCCGCTTTCAAGATCTCGTTCGCCCGCCGCAGCTCACGCACCTCACGTTCAAGCTCCCCGATGCGCTGGGCATCGGACGTCGTCCGGCCCGGACGCCGCCCGTCATCGACCTCGGCCTGCCGGATCCACGTCCGCAACGCCTCCCGACGCACCCCGAGCTTGTCTACGACCCGGGCGATCGCGCCTGTCCGCTCGCCCGTCTGCTCACGAAGCTCAAAGACCATCCGAACCGCACGTTCACG
>NZ_POUA01000773.1 GCF_003236385.1 Spongiactinospora gelatinilytica | reverse complement strand
AGTGCGTGTTTGAGAAGATCGTTTAGAGCTCAAGGGCAGATGTAGCGGGGTTGGCGTCGTGCGGGTCCGCCCCGGGTGAGGCGGCGGGCCATCCCCGCGATGGCGGCCCAGCGGATCAGCGCCTCGGAGACGGCCGGGTCGCGTTCGTAGTCACGGGCCAGGCGGCGGCAGGCGGTCAGCCATGCCAAGGTCCGTTCCACCACCCAGCGCCGGGCGATGACGTTGAAGCCGGGCTTGTCCGCGGGCTTGCGCACGATCTCCAGGGTGGTGCGCAGCCGGTCGCGGGTCCAGTCCACCAGCCGCCCGGCGAACCCCTGGTCGGCGAACACATGCCGGATCGGGGTGGTCAGGTACGCCGACAGCAACGCGGTCTTGGCCCCGTCGCGGTCCTGCCAACTCGCGGCCAGCACCGTCACCGTCACCAGCAGGCCGGTGGTGTCGGTGACGATGAATCGCTTACGCCCGTTGATCTTCTTCCCGGCGTCGTATCCACGGCTGTCACCTCCGACGGTGTCGGCGCCTTTGACGCTTTGGGAGTCGATGATCCCGGCCGTGGGTTCATCGGCGCGGCCGTCGGCGCGGCGGGCCTTGATCCGCAGCTCACGCAGGAGGGTCTCGGTGACGCCGGCGGCCTCCCATTGCTGGAAGTACCAGTACACGGTCTGCCAGGGCGGCAGGTCGGTGGGCAGGTACCGCCACGGGCATCCCGATCGGACCACGTACAGGATGGCGTTGACGATCTCCCGGCGCGGGTGCTTTTCCGGGCGCCCGCCGGCGTTCGGCCCGGGCAGCACAGGTTCGATCAGTTCCCACTGGGCGTCGGTCAGGTCGGAGGGGTAGCGAGCGGGGGGCATTGAGCCACTTTGGCGGTATCGGCATGTCTCGTCACGCCGCCACGCCGGACATGAACGATCTTCTCAAACACGC
>NZ_POUA01000772.1 GCF_003236385.1 Spongiactinospora gelatinilytica | reverse complement strand
CCGCCCGGCCTGTCCGCCGAGGTGGAGGCCGCCCTCAACCGCGTCCTGGGCCGTAGCTGACCCACCCCCGCCCATCGGTGGGCGTCCAGGAGCGCAGGTCAAAGGGCCACAAGGAGAACAGGGCGCTGCTGCGCTATGGTCAAGGCGCGCCAGTCCACATAACGGTCGAGGCGTGACGAACACCACCTTTTCAGCATTTAATCAACGGATGGGCGGCATGAGCGCGTTCGTAGTGGGCCTCGACGTGGGCGGCACCTCGATGAAGGGAGGCGCCGTCACCCGCGAGGGCGTGGTCCTCCATACCGAACGCCGCCCGACCCCCCGCGCCGACGGCCCCGACGCCGTGGTGGCGGCCATCCAAGCCTTCATCCTCGACCTGTCGCACATCCCGCCCGCGGGCACCGAACTGGCCGGCGTCGGCCTCTGCGTGCCCGGCCTGGTCACCCCCGACGCCGCCCTGTTCTCCGCCAACATCGGCTGGCGCGACGTCCCGGCGTCCGCGTTCGCCCCCGAGGGCGTGCCCGTCCGGCTCGGCCACGACGTACGCACCGGCGGCCTCGCCGAAGCGGTCATCGGCGCCGGGCGCGGGGTCGCGGACTTCCTCTTCCTGCCCATCGGCACGGGCATCGCGGGCGCGTGCGTGCTGAACGGCTCACCGTACGCCGGCGCGACCGGCTGGGGCGGCGAGATCGGCCACACCCCCGTCTACCCGGACGGCGAGCCGTGCGCCTGCGGCCAGCGCGGCTGCCTGGAGACCTATGCATCCGCCGCGTCCGTGGCGCGGCGCTATGCAAGCCGTACGGGTCGCACGGCGCCCACCGAGGAGATCGCCATCCGCGCCGCCACCGGCGACGACCCGGCCGCCACCGAGGTCTGGACCGACGCCGTGCAGGCCCTCTCCCTCTCCCTGGCCACCTACACCCTCCTCCTGGAC
>NZ_POUA01000771.1 GCF_003236385.1 Spongiactinospora gelatinilytica | reverse complement strand
GCCCCTCGTAGTACCGCACCAGCCGCCCATCGCCACCGGCGTAACAGTCGACCCGCACCAGCCCCGCGCCGGCGGCGGGTCAGGACAGGGCGCTGCCCTTCTTCCACTGCTTGAACGGCATCTGCCAGTAGCCCCAGCCGTTGTTCCACTCCAGGTCGCGGCTGGTGCCCTTGACGATCACCAGGTCGCCGCGCTGCATGGTGTCATAGAACCATCTGGCCTGGTCGGGGCGGGCGTTGATGCAGCCGTGGCTGACGTTTTGGCGGCCTTGGGCCCAGACGTTGTTCTTGGCGTGGACGTACTCGCCGGAGTTGGAGATGCGCACCGCGTGATTGATCATCACGTCGTAGTACTCGGGGTCGCCCTTCTTGCGGCCCGGGGAGATCATCCGGACCGGGTTGGCCTTTTCCATGGTGAGGTGGACGCCGCTGGTGGTGGTGTATTCGCGGGTGGTGGCCTTGCCGGCGCTGATCAGCATCTTCTTGACGGTCTTGCCGTCGCGTTTGACGGTCATCGTCTTCTTGCGGGCGTCGACGGTGCTGATGACCTTGGCGCCGATCTTGATGGTCTTGGTGACGTCCTTGACGCCGTACATGTCGCGGGCGGCGCGGACGCCTTCCAGGTCGGCGGTGAAGGTGACCGTCTGGTGGGCGGGCCAGTACTTGGCGGTGCGGTAGATGATCCGGTTGTCGGCGATCCACCGCCAGGCGCCTTGGACGGGTTTTTCGGCCTCGACCTTCAGGGCCTTCTCCACCGCGCGGCGGTCGCCGACGGACTGGTTGAAGGTGACGATGATGGGCGCTCCGACGCCGACCTTCTCGCCTTTGAGGCTGGGGGTGACGTCGGCGATGGTCAGTTCGCGGGCGGGTTTGAGGGTGGTGAAGGTGCTGGTGTGCTCGGCGGGGCCGCCGGTGCCTTGGGCGGTGGCGGTGACGGTGTAGGTGG
>NZ_POUA01000770.1 GCF_003236385.1 Spongiactinospora gelatinilytica | reverse complement strand
ACGGCACGCCGTAGACCTTGCCGCCGCGGTTGTAGGCGGGCAGCGTGCGCAGCCGCTTGGGGATGTCGTGGTAGTCGGGCAGCAGGGCGGTGTTCACCGGGCCCACCTTGCCTCCTACCACGGATACACCGAGTGGGGCGGCAACGACCCCAAGGTCAACTGGGTCGCGCCGTTCGAGCGGGAGACCGGCTGCAAGGTGACCACGCTCGACCATGTGCGCACCGCCGAGGAACTGCACAAGGCGTACGACGCCGCGTCCTACGACGTGGTCGCCGCCGGTCCCGAGGCGGCCGGGCGGCTGATCGCCGAAGGCAAGGTGGGCCCGGTGAACACCGCCCTGCTGCCCGACTACCACGACATCCCCAAGCGGCTGCGCACGCTGCCCGCCTACAACCGCGGCGGCAAGGTCTACGGCGTGCCGTACCTATGGGAGGCCACCCAGCTCGTCTACGACGCGGAGGGGGAGCGCCCGCGCGGCGCGGACGCGCTGTTCAAGTCCGGCGCGGCGGCCATCGAGGACGATCCGCTGAGCATCGCCGTGGCGGCGCTCGCGCTGCGCCGGACCGAGCCCGATCTCGGTGTGGACGACCCCTTCCAGCTCACGCCCGCGCAACTGGACCGGGCGCTCGCCCTGCTCGCCGACCGTGCGGACAAGGGACGGATCTACTGGACCGACCCGCTCGACGTGGTGTCCGGTTTCGCCGACGGTTCGATCTCGTTCGCGCAGACCTCGCCGTACGTGGTGAGCCTGCTGCGCAGGGCCGGACGGCCGGTACGGGCGGCTTCGCCCGACCCGGGCCCGGGCCGGGCGGACGCCTGGATGCTGGCGGCCGAGCCGCAGCACCCGAGCTGCGCCTACCAGTGGCTGCGGTGGACGAGCGCGCCCCGGGCGCAGCGCGACGCCGCCGCCTGGAACGGGCTGGCCCCCGCCAATCCCGGCGCGTGCACGGGCCGGGCG
>NZ_POUA01000076.1 GCF_003236385.1 Spongiactinospora gelatinilytica | reverse complement strand
GGCTTGGGCCTGGGGGCGGGCGTGACGGTGACCGTCACGGTGACGGTGACCTCGGGCGCCGGTGCGGGTCCCGGTGGTGGCGGCGGCTCCGTGGTCGGACCAGGCTCAGGCTCGGGCTGAGGCTCAGGCTCAGGCTGCGGTACCGGCTCGGGCTCGGGTTCCGGCTCTGGTTCCGGCTCCGCGGGGGAGTGGCTGATCGGCGGGGAGGGCTCGGTACCCGTCAGGGCCGCGTGGACGTCGATCCGCGGCGTGGTGACCGTACCGTAGACGACCTTGCGCCCCGCGGCCTTCAGCCGTTCCACCAGGTCCGCTCCCGTGGAGTCGGGGAACTTCTGCCGCAGCAGCGCCAGCGCCCCCGCCGCGTGCGGGGCCGACATCGAGGTGCCGCTGTAGGCCGTGTAGGTGTCATCGGGCACCGCCGAGGTCACCTCCACCCCGGGCGCGAACAGGTCCACCAGCGCCCCCTGGTTGGAGAACGGCGCGATGGCGTCGGCGTCGTCCGTCGCGCCCACGGTCACCGCCGAGGAGATGCACCCGGGAAACCCCGCGCCCTCGAACGACTCGTTGCCCGCCGCCGCCACCGTCGGCACCCCCTGCCCGAGCAGCGCGTCGATCTGCGGCTTGAGGCCCCGCCCCTCCTCGGTGTCGTCGCAGGCGGTGCCGGACAGCCCGCCGCCGAGGCTCAGGTTCACCGCCGCGATCCGGTGCGCGGTGGCGAGCGTGCCGAGGTGGTCGAACGCCAGCCGCAGGCTGGACTCGAAGGCGAGCAGGCAGGCCGCCGGGATTCCGCAGGTCTCCTGGTCATGGACCTTGCTGAAGACCTGGACGGCGACCAGGTTCGCGCCAGGCGCGACCCCCGGCCCCGGCGCCCCGGCCGCCGCCGCGCCCACCGCGATCCCGGCCACGTGGGTGCCGTGGTCGCACAAGTTCACGCCGCCGTCCAGACACCTGGCGGTCTCGGCGTCGGCCGCGCCCGGCCCGATCTGGGTGTCCTCCCCGTTGGGGCAGAGCGATTCGAGCTGCAGGCCCTCCTCGCCGGTCGCCGAGAAGCACGCCTCCGCGACGATCCTGCCGGCGAGCGCCGGATGGTCGCGGTCCACCCCGCTGTCCAGCACCGCCACGGACGTACCCGTGCCCTGCACGCCTTCGGCGTGCGCCCGGTCGGCCCCGATGACCTTGACCGTCTCGGCCAGGGCGGGCGGGTAGGCGTGGTCCTTGTGGATCGAGAGCACCCGCGGGTCGTCCGCGAGGCTCCGCAACGCCTCGGCGCCGGCCGTGACGACGATGAACGGGCGTTCGCTGGGCGCCGGCCGCAGTACCACGTCGGCGCGTTCCGCGCCCGGGGCGCGCTCGGCCTGCTCCGCGAGGGGCGCGGCGGCGGCCGGATCGCGCAACTCCACGATCGCCCGGACCGGCCGGGCCGCGGCTTCGGCGCGCAGGCCCATCTCGATCTTGGGTTCTGCCGGGGGATCGGCGGCCATCGCGGGGGCGGCGGGCAATAGCGCGAGCAGGAGCGAACAGACGGCCACGCGTCGGAACCGCACACTTCCTCCGGGGGCAAGGAGGCACATAGCCCGCTAGCGCAACTATAACCAACAGTTGCCCGGACTACGTCCTTTCCAGGTGTTTGTGCCATATGCCCCGGCCGCAAATCATGGCAAACCCTTTCTAACCGGACACCCTCTGGGCCCGCCTCACCCTCGCCGACCAGGCCGATGGAAACAGAATGGAGACACCGCGCCAAGCAATCAGGCCTCCTGCACCCCGGCCGGCTCCTCGCCCTGCACCAGCATGAGAACCCGCTCCGCTGCCTCGTCCAGCACTGCCTGACGCACCTTCATATACAGGTCCCGGGTGATCTGCGTGTTCGCATGCCCCAGCCCGACCGAGGCCACCTTGATGTCCAGCCCGGCCTCCAGCATCAACGTGGCCGCCGTGTGCCGCGCCGGAGCGGGTGATGGATCATGCGTGCCGGTGTGACGTGCTGATCCTTCACGATCTCGGCGCGGAGAAGGTCACCGAGTGGTCGCTGGAGCAGCTTTATCGGCTGGTCGATGCGCGGGTTCGTAACCGGCGCGAGCTGGTGGTGACCACGAATCTGCCCTATGACGAGCGGGGGTTCGCCGACACGCCGCTGGAGCAGCGGCCGGTGAGGCCGAACCTGGTGGAGCGGTACGGGTCTCGGATCACCGAGCGGCTGTTGCATGGGGCCGTGGTGGTGCGGGTGGTGGGGGAGTCTCGGCGGAAGCCCGTTCCGTGGTAGCCCGGCGCCGTCCGGATGCCGTCTCGGCGGCCCTCATTCGGCCCGTGAGCCGCGAACGGCCCCTCCGGAGACTCCCCCCAGCCGCGACGGGTCGCGATCGAGCCGCTACGGGCTGCACAGACCTTCAGGCGTCTTCCTCGCCGGGCAAGGCGACGCCGCCGACTGGATCACCCTGCGGATACATCCCCGGCCGCGGTCGGCAGTCACCTTCGAGAACAGCCCCGCATCCGCTCACGAACAGGACAACATGACGCCATGGACCCAACCGCACCCCCGTCCGGTGTAGTACCACCCCTTCGCGAGCTGGAGGCGCTGACGGGCAAGTTCCGGCCCGGCGAGCTCATCGTCATCGCCGGCCACACCGGCGTTGGAAAGAGCATCCTGGCGCTGGACGTCGTCCGCAAAGCCGCGATCCGCGACAGGCTTCCGACACTCATGTTCACCTGCGGAGAGTCCACCGAAGAGATCGCCGAGAAGATCCTGTCCGCCGAAAGCGGCATCCCGCGCCGGAACCTCGCGCTGCGAGAACTGTCCGAAGCGGATCTGCAGCGCGTACAGCGAACTGCGGACTCTCTGCGCTCCATGCCACTGACCTTCATCTCGCCGGCCGCCTGTTCCCTGGAAGAGATCCGGTCCACGCTGGCCAGGCCGTCGAACCGCGGGCTGCGGCTCCTGGTGATCGACTACGTGCAGCTCGTCCAGTTCGGTGACCCGCCGCAATGGAGTCCCGACGCACCCGGATTCACCGCCGGGCTGAAGCGGCTGGCGCGGACCTTCGACATGCCGATCGTGGCCGTGTCGCAGATGAAGGGGCCCGGGGACGAAGAATGCGAGCGTCGGCTAAGGCGGGGACAGGCTCCAGTGCTGGGTGATATCCCTGCGGGGCTGCGGGGGGACGCCGACGTGGTGATCCTCGTGCATCGCCGGGCTCACGGCAATCCGGAGTCTCCACACACCGGTGAGACCGAGATCATCGTGGCGAAGAATCGGCAGGGGCGGACGGGGACGGTGACCGCAGCGTTTCTGGGGCATTATGCCCGGATTGCGAATATGGCGCGGTGGGATGCTCCGGCGGCTTCATAACGTACCCAGATGCCGCGATTATGTTGCGTTGTTCGGATGTGCATGAGCGTGAGCCGCCGTGGGCCAGGAGATTCGGTTACGGTCGTATTCCAGGGCACTATGCCCTGAGAACCAATTTCGTGACGGGGGAATGAGCGCCGCCGGGGGAATGGCGGCACGGGCGAGAAGGAGCTCGCCTATTCGGCCCTGAAATGGCCCCTGGGCGCCGAACGCCCCTATGGCAATTCCCTTTCATCGGCGGGCGGCGAGCGGGGCCCAGCGGCGCGTACAGCCGCTCCCGGGGGCGCATGGGCGGAGACGCTGGAGGCGTGGCGCTGTGGACCCGGGGCGCGGTAAATTCCCTCTGTCACACGGTGCGGGCCAGGCCGGGGTACCCCCGCCTGGCCGCCGCCCCGCCATGGCCGGGACGGCGGCGACGGCATCGCCGAGGCGCCTGCGTTGCTCAGGTACCGCACATGGCCGTACCGATGCTGGTCACCTCGAAATTGCCTGCCATCTAGTCTTTCGTCACGATGTTCACGCTGATGATCTGCCTGCTGAAGGGGATGTACACGACGGACGTGCCGCCGACGGGCGCCCACTCGCCGTACCACACTCCAGACTCGGGCATTTGCGGGTTGGGGTGCTTCCAGGCCACGGCGATCAGGTGGTAGCCGGTGCCGCTCGCACAGTAGCTGGTGTACCCACCGCCGCCGGGTGCGCTGCCGATGGAGCAGTCGCTGGGCACGGCGTGTGCCGGTGCGGCCGTGCCGGTGATGACCGTGGCGGTGATGAGTGCTCCGCCGAAGAGGGTGGCGGCGACCTTTCGCATTTTCATGATCCGACCTTTCCGGGTGGGCGGTGCTGCTTCGCCTGCGATTAGGAAAGTTTCCTAATGGAAACGTAGCCGGACGGATCTGGCCGTCAAGACAGGCGCTGCGGCCAGATCTGGCCAAGGCCGCGATCGAGCCGGCGGCTTCGCGCGCCGCGGTCCATCACGTCGACGCGGCCCGGTACACCGACGATCTGGGATTCGACGTCGACGTGTGGAAGGCGCCTCCGTGCGGCTGATGCGTGAGGCGGGGGGAGCCGATCCGGTGGTGATCGGCGCCTGCTTTTCGGGGGGTCAGCAGGGGCCGGATCTTGTCGGTGGCCCCCTCTACCGTTGCGGTTGACCGAGCAAAGACCGAGCGAGGAGGGGCACCCGCGATGAGCGCCAGGAAGAACACCCGCGTCCAGACCGTCCCGGCCTCCCGGCAGGGCCGGGCGCTCGCCGAGCGGCGCCGTGGGGCGACGCCAGGCACTGGTCGCTGTTGGCGACCTCGATCTGCCGGTCGGCCGCTCCGGTGCCCGCGGGCTCCAGCCGGAACCGGTCGGTCTGGTTGCCGCCCTTCTCGCCGCAGTAGTCGTCGTGGACCTCCCCGGCGCGTACGCCCATGCAGCCCGGACCCAGCTTCGGGTGCTGCGTGAGGATCTTGTACGTGCCGTCGCCCAGTGGCTGCACGAGCCGCCTCGGAAAGACGTCGGCGCAGGGAAGCTGCCGGATCCTGCCGTCCGTGCCCTTGGACGCCGACAGGCAGCGGTCGCTGCCGGGAAACCTCATGCGGTAGTAGCCCGCCGCGAGCGGCGCGCCGGTCCCGGCCCGCTCCGCCGGTGGCGATGGCGGCGTCGGTGTCTGTGCCCGGGTCAGCTCTCGCTGGGCCGGGCCTCCGGTCGGTAACAGCAGCAGGACGGCCGTGACGGCGATCATCGAAAGCCAGTACGTCCACTTCCTGGGGGGCAGGTGCCAGTTCCTGGAGGGCAGGTACCAGAAGTCCGCGTTACCGGAGGTCACGGGCTCAGCGCCCGCGCTCGGCGGCGGCTCGCCCATCGCCAGCCGGGTACGCGCGCTTCGCCATGACGCGGCCTGTTCCTCACTACAGCCGCAGGCGAGCACGAACGCCACGAGGAGTTCGTCCCGCGGCAGGGTGCTGCGGTGGAGTACGCCCACCAGCGTGCTGTGCGGCAACGACCGGCCCGCCGCGGCCGCCCGTGCCTCCAGGTTCCGGAACGTCAGCCCTGACCACGCCCTGAGCCGCCGCATCTGCGCGACGAACTCCACAGGCGTCCTCGCCTCTTGCGGATCTGGACAATTTGCAGAATGGGGGTGCATGGCCCCTAATCCTCGCCAAACCCTCAGCCCATCTGCCAGGCCCACCGTTCCGCCCGGACGGTGCGGCGAAGCCCTGACGCCCCTGCCCGCATGCCGCCGGTGACGGCCGGGAGAATCCAGGCGAGGCGTGAGCGACCAACGTCGAGCCGGAGATCGGGCCCGAAACGGCCTTGCCAGGGGTAAAGAAGGCTGTCAGCGCAGGTGGGTCGGCCTGGCCACCAGGAGCGAGCAAGATGCCGCCGCTATTACGGACTGCATACATATGTGCAAAAAGAACCGGTCTGCTCTATATCCAGACGAGAGGTGGGTGGCAAGATTCTGATGCTGTGACCATGCGCAACCTTGAGGAGCTTGCGTGCAAACCACCCTGTCCGCGATCTCAGACTTCGTCTGGGGACCGTTCCTGCTGATCCCTCTCCTCCTGCTGACGGGCCTCTATCTCACGATCGTGCTGCGCGGCATACAGTTCCACAAGCTCTTCCACGCCTTGTGGCTCGCGCTCGTCCGGCGCCATGAGCCGGGTGGCGAGGGTGACATCACCCACTACCAGGCCCTGGCGACGGCGCTGGCGGCGACCGTGGGCGTCGGCAACATCGCCGGCGTGGCCACCGCCGTCCACCTCGGCGGCCCGGGCGCCATCTTCTGGATGTGGGTGACGGGCCTCGTCGGCATGGCCACGAAGTACTCCGAGGCGTTCCTCGGCGTGCGCTTCCGGCGTGCCGACGCCAGGGGCGAGCAGAGCGGCGGCCCGATGTTCTACCTGACCTATGGCGTGGGCGGGAAGTTCGGAGCCACCTTGGGCGTCCTGTTCGCCGTCTTCGGCGCGCTAGCGGCGTTCGGCATCGGCAACATGGTGCAGTCCAACAGTGTGGCCGACGCGCTCCACTCCCAGTGGGGCATTCCCATGTGGCTGACAGGTGCGATCATCACGGTGCTGGCCGCCATCGTCATCCTGGGCGGCATCAAGAGCATCGGCGCTGTCACCAGCGCGTTCGTCCCTGTGATGATCGTTCTTTACATCCTCGGCGCGCTGTGGATCATCATCGCCAACATCGGGAACCTGCCGGGGGCGCTTGCTACGATCGTCACTGATGCCTTCACCGGCACCGCCGCGACCGGTGGGTTCGTCGGCTCGACGGTCTTGCTGGCGATCCGATACGGCGTGGCCCGTGGCATCTTCTCCAACGAGTCGGGCCTGGGCACCGGGGGCATCGCCGCGGCGGCGGCCAAGACGAACGAGCCGGTGCGGCAGGCGCTCGTGTCGATGACCCAGACCTTCATCGACACGCTAGTCGTGGTCAGCATGACCGGCCTGGCCATCGTCGTCACCGGCGCCTGGCGCAGCGGCGAGAACGGCGCCCCGCTGACCACCCTGGCCTTCAGCCACGGCCTTCCCGGCCAATGGGGCGGCGTCGTGGTCACGATCGGCCTGGTGTTCTTCGCCTTCTCCACGCTGCTGGGCTGGGCGTACTACGGTGAGCGCTGCATGGACCGGCTCTTCGGCCGAGTGGCGGTGACACCATACCGGCTGTTGTTCATCGCGCTCATCTTCGTCGGCACGGTGCTGGAGCTACAGACTGTGTGGACGTTCTCCGACATCATGAACGGGCTCATGGCTCTGCCGAACCTCATCGGCCTGCTCATGCTCTCCGGCCTGGTGGTCCGGGAGACTCGTGCCTACTTCAACCGTCCCGACTGGGAGAAGATACCCACCGCCTGAACCCCGATGAGAACGGCGAGCCGCAGACCGTGGCTCGCCGTTCGGCCGCCTGCCGCCTGACTGCCGACTGTGGCGGCTGCGGACGCGGGGTGCGGGGCGGCGCGCGGCGATCCGGGGCAGCGTAACCTTCACCGATGTGCGGTTCTCGAATGGAAGGATCGATTTTTCTGCCGATTTTTGCGGTGGTCGGGCGACCTTTCGTCGCCCGTACTTCTCTGGGAGCCTGATCTCATTTGACTCCGCCGCTTTTCGGGGCGGCTCTGTGGTTTTGGGGGAGGCATGCGACTGGTCGGTGCCGCCGATCCAAGCCCGGCGGCCCGATCGGTGAAACGGTCTCGTGCGTCGGAACAGGTGACCGTGCCCTGCTGCTCACGCCGACGGAGGCCACCGCGCTGCGCGCCGCCGAGAGGGCACGCCAGGACGCCAAGCGGCGGGCGTGGGAACAAACGCCGCGGGGCAGCGCCAAAAGCTCGTCGAAGTACTTGAGAAGGCGCTCGCCACCGAGGAGCACGCCCGCGCGCGAACCCTGGATGAGGAAGCATCGTGGGGACCGGCGGTGGAAGCGGGTAACGCCAGCGCCGACGCCGAGCGGGCACTGGCCGAGTTCGATCGGGAGCACCCGGAACTCGTGGCCGAACTGGAGGCGGAGCGGCAACAGCGTGAGCAGGAGGCGCTCGACCGCGCCTGGACCAGCTAGCCCACCTGACCTCGCGCACGACGAAAGTCCCCGCCCATCCTGGGAAGGCTACCGATGCCGCTTGCCGCCGCACGGTGACACGCCCAAGATGGTACAACACGCCCTAACAGACCCAGCGCCGACTAACGCATCCAACGCATCCCAGGGGCGGTGACCTGCAAATTCAACGCCCACAAACACAGCCAACGCCAGCAAACGCCGAATTGGCAGACACATAGTCCACTATGGAGTCTAAAGCTGATCTTCCCCCGGAGAGAAGGGCGAAAGGTACATAAGACCGTGTCCGTATGGCCCGGCATGACCCGGCATGAGTGGACGCGCCCCGACATGGCTCGACCCCCCGCCGCGTGACGCTGACGGAGGGCCGAGCGATCAGATAGTAGTGCAGCCGGTCACGTCACCTCATCGGCGGGCCCCGGGTGGCGCAGCCAGACCGCGCCGAGCGGCGGCACGCGCAGCCGGGCCGAGTACTCCAGGCCGTGGTGGGGGAACTCGACCGCCCGCACATCGCCCAGGTTCCCGACACCGCTGCCCGCGTACTCGTAGGCGTCGGTGTTCAGGATCTCCTCCCACTGTCCCCCGTACGGCAGGCCCAGCCGGTAGTCGTCGTGCGGAGACCCCGAGAAGTTCGCGACGCAGGCCAGCGCCGACCCGTCGCGCGCGTACCGCAGGAACGAGAACGTGTTCCCCGGTGCGTCGTCGGCGTCGATCCAGCGGAACGCCTCGGGGGCGGCGTCCTGCTCCCACAGCGCCGGAGTGTCGCGGTAGATCCGGTTGAGGTCGCGGACCAGCAGTTGTGCCCCCTTGTGGACGTCGAAGTCGAGCACCCACCAGTCCAGGCCGCGCTCCTCCGACCACTCCGAACCCTGTCCGAACTCCCCACCCATGAACAGCAACTGCTTGCCCGGATGCGCCCACATGAACGCCAGCAGCGCCCGCAGGTTGGCGAACCGCTGCCACTCGTCGCCGGGCATCTTGCCCAGCAGCGACCCCTTCCCGTGGACGACCTCGTCGTGGGAGAGCGGCAGCACGAAGTTCTCCGAGAACGCGTACATCAGGGAGAAGGTCATCTGATGATGGTGGTACTGCCGGAAGATCGGCTCGTGCCGCAGGTACGCGAGCGTGTCGTGCATCCAGCCCATGTTCCACTTGAAGCCGAACCCGAGCCCGCCCAGATACGCCGGACGCGACACCCCCGGCCACGCCGTGGACTCCTCGGCGATCGTCACGATCCCCGGGGCCTCGCGGTAGCAGACGGAGTTCATCTCCTTGAGGAACTCCACCGCGTCCAGGTTCTCCCGGCCGCCGTGGATGTTGGGGGTCCACTCGCCCTCGCGGCGGGAGTAGTCCAGGTAGAGCATCGAGGCGACCGCGTCGACCCGCAGGCCGTCCACATGGAACTCCTTCAGCCAGTACAACGCGTTGGCCACCAGGAAGTTACGCACCTCGGGACGCCCGTAGTCGAAGACGTACGTGCCCCAGTCGGGGTGCTCGCCCCGGAAGGGGTCGGCGTGCTCGTAGAGGGGCGTGCCGTCGAACCTGGCCAGCGCCCAGTCGTCCATCGGGAAATGCGCGGGCACCCAGTCCAGGAGCACCCCGATCCCGGCGCGGTGCAGTTCGTCCACCAGGTGCCGGAAGTCGTCGGGCGAGCCGAACCGCGCCGTCGGCGCGTAGTACGACGTCACCTGGTACCCCCACGACGGACCGAACGGATGCTCGGCCACCGGCAGGAACTCCACGTGCGTGAACCCCATGTCCCGGACGTACTCCACCAGCTGCACGGCCAGCTCGCGATAGGACAATCCGGGCCGCCACGACCCCAGGTGGACCTCGTAGACGCTCATCGGCTCGGCGAGCGTCCGCCGGGACGGCCGTTCGCGCATCCACCGGTCATCGCGCCAGGAGTAGGCCGAGCCGTCCACCACGGAGGCGGTCGCGGGCGGGCACTCGGTACGGCGGGCCATCGGGTCGGCCTTCATCCGCCACACGCCGTCCACCCCGAGGACCGCGAACTTGTACCGCTCGCCCGCCGCCACGTCCGGCACGAACAGCTCCCACACCCCGGACCGCCCGAGGGACCGCATCGGGTGCCCCGAACCGTCCCAGTGGTTGAGATCGCCGACGACCCGCACCCCGCGCGCGTTCGGCGCCCACACCGAGAACGCGGTGCCGTCCTCGTCGTTGTGCCGCATCACCCGCGCGCCGAGGACCTCCCACAGCCGCTCGTGCCGGCCCTCCCCGATCAGGTGCAGGTCCACCTCGCCGAGCGTCGGCCAGTGCCGGTAGGGGTCGCCGCTCTCGTACGGCTCGCCGTCCGGATACTTCACGCTCAGCCGATACGGCGGGATCTTGTCCAGGCCGCCCACCACGACCTCGAACACCCCGTGCGCCACATGCCGCATGGCATGCCGCGCACCGCCCTCCAGCACCACCTCGACCTGCTCCGCCAACGGCCGCAGCGTCCTGAACGTCACCCCACCGGGGCCGGGGTGAGCCCCGAGGATGGAATGGGGATCGTGGTGCGCGCCACCCGCCAGCCGGTCAAGCTCCGTGTTGTCCCGCATGCTCTAACCCTGCCCGAGCGAGGGGATTCAACCCACGTTTCCCCGTGACGTCTAAGGAAAGATCTGCATGTCCGGCGGGTTACTTCGTCACCTTCGCGGTGGACGCCGCTCCGATCTTTCGTACGGCGGGGCTCTGGGACGCCGAGGCCGCATGCGTATCAATCGCCACGGACGTCACATCATCATCACCCTTCGAGATCCATTAGTAACTCTACGAAGGAGTGGGGCGAGGAGACAATAGCCACGAACGCAGGCGGTCGCGGTCATCGGGCGCGCCTTCATCGCGATGTCGGGCGAAGGAGAGAGCAATGGCCACTTACAACACCGAGATTCACACGGGCGGTGGCGGCTGGCAGCAGGACCGGCCGCTGACCATCAGTATCGCCAACCGCAATGGCGTCGTCCCGGACGACGGCCGGCCTTCGACGGGCACCACGGTCACCTGGAGCGGTGACGAGGGCAACGGCTCGGTGACCTTCTTCGACGGGGGCAGCAGGTTCGAGGGAACGGCCCGATTCCCTGGTGAGGGGCCGGTCGAGTACCGGGGCCGGATCGCTTAGTGATCGATGACCCGGGCCGGTTCGCGTTCGACGGGAGACGCGAACCGGCCCGGGGCATGAAATCGACCGGCGGCCGGGTGGTGGACGGCGGTTCCCTGGGTCTGCGGCGACGCTCCTGCGACGCCTGGGTCGCGGTGCCGCGACGCGCTCGATGTCATCCTGTTGCCTCCTGGCGGGTCGAGCTGACCAGGGAAGGTGCCGGATGCCCAGTCACGAGAAGGTGCGCCTGCCGAAGCGCGCCAACGCCCAACTGAAGACCTGGCACCTCCTGCGCAAACTCCGCTGCTGCCCGCGCCGCGCAGGTCAACTCGTCAAGGCCATCCTCGTACTACAACTCCGCGAAACCCGGTGAAAAGGGCTCAGTGCACGACTTGATGGCGGTGTTCGACGGGGGCACTCTCACCGAACGGTTCACCCATATCACCGAGTCCTTCACCAACATCCTGGGCATGGACATCATGGACCCGAGGAAGCAGGCGCAGATCGACGATTTCATCGCACAGGCGGGGTTGAACCTCGCGTTCCTGGAGGCTCGGCGAGAGGAAATGCGCGCGGCCGGAATGACCCCGGAGACCGTCGAGCGGAGGCGGTTGCCACGTGCGATGGCACCGATCCCCGAGGGTTCCGATGTCGTGCATCAACGTGATTCGAGAGATCGGCGTACCGATTCGAGCAGTCGCGAACTCGGCCTGACTCCGGCCGAGACCGGATTCAGGTTGAGCGCCCGCCAGGTGCGAATGCAGCGCAGAATCGACCCTGACTGGAACAGAGACAAGGCTCTTGCGGTGGCTCGCGGGTTCGAAGGAATGGATGATGAAGGAGAGCAACGAGTGGGTCCAGGCAGCCGAGGATGCCGCGTACCGGCGCTACTTCTGCGGTCACCACCGGCAGGACGTGTACGACACCTACCAGATCGGCGCCGAGCCGGAGGATCTCTATCCGGCTTTTCGCGACTGGGTATGCGCCGGACACCCCGATTTCCCGCTCCCCGCCACCCTCGATGCGGTGCGGCTCGGCCCGGCCACCGACTGGGACGCGCTGGTGGCCAGGGCGATCTTCCGGCCCCCGTTCGAACCGCCCGGTGTCGCACTGGACGCGGTCTGGATCACGAGCCTGTACCGCCTTCTCGGGGATGAACGAACGCTGCTGAGCCGGGCCGTCGCGCGCCTCCTGGACTCCGATGACCCGCTTCTCGTACGCGGCGCCTATGACTTCTTCTACAACGAGCGGGACGCGGCGGGCGCCGAACAGGTGGCCGGGTCCGTGGCCAGCGGCCGGGACCGGTTGAGCTCCGTTCCGGATCCCGACCGGCCCGCGTCCTCACTGCTCGACTATGCGGCAGTGCTGCTGCACGAGCGCGTACTGGTCGTGGACGAGGCCGGCGACCTGGCCGACCGGCCCGCGTTGGGTGTGGCCAGGGAACTCGCACTCGCCGGCATCGGCCCCAGGCACACACCACGGACGTTCGGCGAACACGACCCTGACTGGCTCGCGGCCCATGCGGCCGACCTCGCCCGGGCGAACGGCAAATGGGTCACCTCGCTGGTCCGTGCCGCCATGCGCATGGCCCCGAAAATGCGAGAACGCGTCCTGCGAGAGCTGACCGAGGTCGCTCCCGAGCGGGTGCGGACGGCGATCCAGCATCTGTGACGCGGGTCCATGGCCTCTCAGGAAAAGGCGGCCAGGGGGATCGGCAGCCAGGTGGGGCGGTTGCGGGCCTCGTACACCACCTCGTACACCGCCTTGCCCAGCTCCAGTGCTCGTAGCAGGGCGGCCTCCTCGGCGCCCAGGTGGCGGCCGGCGCCCTCGGAGTAGCCCGCCAGGAAGGATGCGCGGTTGCGGGCCGCCCATTCCTGGGCGCGGCCCTCCAGGGAGACCGCGTCGGGGTGGTCGGCGAGCATGTGGCGGGCGGCGTAGTCGAAGGAGCGGAGCATTCCGGCGACGTCGCGCAGCGGTGAGGACAGCGCGCGCCGTTCGGTCAGCGGCTGGCCCGGCTCGCCCTCGAAGTCGAGCACGATCCAGTCGGTGGGGGTGCGCATGACCTGGCCGAGGTGGTAGTCGCCGTGTATGCGCTGGACCGGTACCGGGCCGGTGATGCCGGCCAGGTCGTTGTAGGCGTCGTGGGCGACGCCGGCGCACCCGTCGAGCGCGGGGACCTCGGCGATGGCGTTGTCCAGGCGGCGCCGCAGCATTTCGGCCATCCGCTTCACGTCGGAAGGTTCGACCACCCCGGTGGGGAAGGCCGCGGCCAGCTCGCGGTGGACGTGGGCGGTGGCCGTGCCGAGCCGGTACGCCTCGGCGGCGAAGTCGCCGCCGACCTGGTCCGCGCCGACCCCGGGCAGGGACGCGTAGAGGTCGCGGACGCTGGTCAGGGCCAGAGCCCAGCCGTCGTTCGCGACGCTCAGGTACTCCTGCATGATCGCCAGCGTGGTCGGCTCGCCGTCCAGGTCGGTCTCGATCCAGCCGTACGGCGTGGCGATGTGCGCCGAACCGCGCCTGGCCAGCGCCGTGACGATCTCCAGTTCGGGATTGACGCCGGGCGTGAGGCGGCGGAACAGCTTGCAGATGTAGGCGTCCCCGAACACCAGTGAGGTGTTGGACTGCTCGGCCCCGATCACCAGGCTGCGCGCACCGACGTCGATGTCGACGCCCGTCATGTGCCGGAAGCGCAGCCGCGACTCGCCGCTACCTAGGTCGGCGTCGTCCGCCATGGCGCGCAGCAGCGCGCCGGTGATCTCGGAGTCGTGGGCCGCGTCGTAGGTGTCGGGGCCGATCTGTACGTGTTTGAGGCGGGTCGGGATGTCCGCCGAGCGTCCCAGCAGGATCTGGTAGCGCTCCAGGGTCTCGCCCTGCCGGACGGCGACGATCAGGTGGCTCATGCCAGGGGCCACCTCGACCTCGGATTCGACGGTGACTTCTTCGATGGCATGCCCTTTCCCGGCGAACCACCGTTGCCGGGCGATCCAGCCGGAGAGCAGTTCCTCGAAGGTGTTCGTCACGTCGCCGTCGCAGGTCCTTCCTCACAGGAGCGGGATGGGGTCTTGTCCGATGAGACGGGCGGGAGGGTGAACCAGTAGAACCCATGCCCAGGGAGCGTCAGAAGATACGGAAGCTCGCCGATTGCCGGGAACGGAACCCCTCCCATGCATTCCACCGGGACCGACCGCTCGAATCTCCGCAGGTCGAGTTCGACCGGCTGCGGGAATCTCGACAGGTTGTTCACGCAGAGGACGCGGTCGTCGCCCAGTTCCCGGACGAAGGCGAGCACGCTGGGGTTGGAGGAGTTGAGTTCGGTGAACGCGCCGAGCCCGAAAACCGGGTGGCGCTTGCGGATCTCGATCATCCGCTTGGTCCAGTGCAGCAGCGAGCCGGGATTCTTCTGCTGGGCCTCGACGTTGATCGCCTGGAAGCCGTAGATCGGGTCCATGATGACCGGCAGATACAGCCGGCCGGGGTCGCAGTCGGAAAAGCCCGCGTTGCGGTCGGGGGTCCACTGCATGGGGGTGCGGACTCCGTCGCGGTCGCCGAGCCAGATGTTGTCGCCCATGCCGATCTCGTCGCCGTAGTAGAGCACGGGCGAGCCGGGCAGCGAGAGCAGCAGGGCGGTGAACAGCTCGATCTGGTCGCGGTCGTTCTCCAGCAGGGGGGCCAGCCGGCGGCGGATGCCGACGTTCGCCCGCATGCGCGGGTCTTTGGCGTACTCGGCGTACATGTAGTCGCGTTCTTCGTCCGTGACCATTTCGAGGGTCAGCTCGTCGTGGTTGCGGAGGAAGATCCCCCAGTGGCAGTTCTCTGGGATCTTGGGGGTCTGTGCCAGGATCTCGGAGATCGGGTACCGCGACTCGCGGCGCACCGCCATGAAGATGCGCGGCATCAGCGGGAAGTGGAACGCCATATGGCACTCATCGCCGCCGGTCACCGGGTCGCCGAAGTACTCCACCACATCGCTGGGCCACTGGTTGGCCTCGGCCAGGAGCACCCGGTCGGGGTAGAGGCGGTCGACCTCGGTGCGGATGCGCTTGAGGTAGGCGTGGGTGGCCGGGAGGTTCTCGCAGTTGGTGCCGTCCGACTCGAACAGGTACGGGACGGCGTCCAGCCGGAACCCGTCGATGCCGAGGTCCAGCCAGAACCGCAGCACCTCCAGCATGGCGTCCTGGACGTCGGGGTTTTCGAAGTTGAGGTCCGGCTGGTGGGAGAAGAACCGGTGCCAGAAGTACTGGCCGCGGACCGGATCGTAGGTCCAGTTGGACGTCTCGGTGTCCACGAAGATGATCCGGGCGTCAGGGTAGCGGTCGTCGGTGTCGGACCAGACGTAGAAGTCGCCGAACGGTCCGGTGGGGTCGTGCCGGGACGCCTGGAACCACGGGTGCTGGTCGCTGGTGTGGTTCATGACGAGGTCGGCGATGACCCGCATGCCCCTTTTGTGGGCCTCGTCGACGAGCTTGATGAAGTCCCCGAGGTCCCCGAAGTCCGGAAGGATCTTCATATAGTCCGAAATATCGTACCCGCCGTCGCGTAGCGGAGACTCGTACAGGGGAAGCAGCCAGAGGCAGTCCACGCCTAGCCACTGGAGATAGTCGAGTTTCGCGGTGAGCCCGCGGATGTCTCCGGTGCCGTCGCCGTTGGAATCGGCGAACCCTCTGATGAGCACCTCGTAGAAGACCGCCCGCTTGTACCAGTAAGGGTCATTCGGCTTCTCGTGGGTGAACGTGTTGGGAACGGGCTGAGGTGTCGAGCTCACCGTGGTGACTCCCCGCTTGTCTCGATCGCTCGCGGTTCCGCGGCCGGGGGCGGCCGGCGGGGCGGGCTGTTGCCTACGCTCGCTGCACCGGACCTACCTGACGGCGGCCGGTGCCGCTCGCACCGTGAAGATGTGGGCCGGCTGGATCTGCGGATCGAGACGGACGTAATTGGCCTGACGCCAGCGGTAGGACTCGCCGGACAGCTCGTCGTCCACGACGAACTCGGCCTGCGGGTCAAGACCGAGGGCTGGCAGATCCAGGAACACGGTCGCCTCGCGGGTGTTGTGCGGATCCAGGTTGACGACCGCCAGCACGACATCGCCCATGCCGTGCCGGCGCGCGCCGGACGCGTCGTAGGCGCCGCCCTGCCGCTCCGCGGGCAACCGCTTGGAGAAGCAGACGATGTCTGACTGATCGACGTTGTGAAACCGTAGGTTACGCAATTCTTGCAGGGCCGGATGAGCTCTTCTGAACAAATTCAGCTGCGTGATGAACGGAGCGAGACTACGGCCTTCACGCTCGGCATTCACCCAATCGCGTGGTTTGTATTGATATTTCTCACTATCCAGGTACTCCTCGCTACCGGGGCGAACCGGGACATTTTCCGCAAGCTCATATCCGGCGTACACACCCCACGTTGGCCCCATCAGCGCCGCCAGCACCGCCCGGATCTTGAACGCGGGCACTCCGCCGTGCTGAAGGTACTCGTGCAAGATGTCCGGCGTGTTGACGAACAGATTCGGCCGCAAGAAGTGCGAGGTCTCCCTGGACAGCTCGGTGAGGTATTCCTCCACCTCCACCCGCGAGTTGCGCCAGGTGAAGTAGGTGTAGGACTGGTGGAACCCGATCTTGGCGAGGGTCTGCATCATCGCCGGGCGGGTGAACGCCTCCGACAGGAACAGCACGTCGGGATCGGTGGAGTGAATGTCGGCCAGCAGCCGCTCCCAGAAGCTCACCGGCTTGGTGTGCGGGTTGTCCACCCGGAAGATCCGCACGCCGTGGTCCATCCACAGCCGCATCACCCGTCTGACCTCGGCGTATATCCCCTCTGGGTCGTTGTCGAAGTTGAGCGGGTAGATGTCCTGGTACTTCTTCGGCGGGTTCTCCGCGTAGGCGATCGTGCCGTCCGCGCGGACGTTGAACCACTCCGGGTGCTCCTTGACCCACGGGTGGTCGGGGGAGCACTGGAGGGCCAGGTCGATCGCGACCTCCATGCCCAGCTCGCGGGTGCGCTGGACGAAGGCATCGAAATCCGCGAAATCCCCCAGGTCGGGGTGGATCGCGTCGTGGCCGCCGCGCTCGGAGCCGATGGCCCAGGGCGATCCCGGGTCGTAGGGCTCGGGGTGCAGGGTGTTGTTCCTGCCCTTGCGGTGGGCGAGCCCGATGGGGTGGACGGGGGGCAGGTAGACGACGTCGAAGCCCATGGCGGCGATGGCGGGGAGCCGCTTGCTCGCCGTACGGAAATTTCCGGACTTGGGGGCGGTGGCGTCGTCCACGATCGCGCCCTCGGAGCGCGGGAAGAACTCATACCACGAACCGAACAGCGCCCTGCGCCGGTGCACCAGGATCTCGTGCTCGTCCGACACGGTCACCAGGTCGCGCAGCGGATGGGCGGCGAGCAGCGCGGCGGTCTGCGGAAGCTGCGCCACCGAGAGCCGCGCCCTCGGGTCGAGATCCTCATCCCGCAGCCGGGCCGCGATCTCCTGGAGCGCGGCGCGGTGGCCGCAGGCGCGCTCGCCGGAGCCGGGCGCACCGAGGCCCGCACCGCCGCGACCCGCGCCGACGGCGACCGGCTCGGCCCTGGCCGCGGGCGTGTTCGCGCCGTGGCAGTCGGCCGGTCGTACGGCCTTGGCCGCCCGCTCGAACAGCCGCGCGCCCTCCTCGCACATCAGGTCCACGTCGAGACCCCGGGGGATCTTGATGGCGGCGTCGTGCAGCCAGGTGGCGATCGGATCGCCCCACGCCTGGACGCGGAAATGCCAAAGGCCCTCATCGGGCAGCGTCACCTGGACACCCCAGCGGTCGGTGCCGGGCGCCAGCTCCCGCATCGGCAGCAACGGCCCGCGCGCTCCCGCGGGATCGGTCAGCACCACTCCGGCCGCGACCGCGTCATGGCCCTCGCGGAACACCGTCGCCGCCAGGTCGAAGGTCTCGCCCGCGGCGGCCTTGGCCGGCCGCCGGCCGTAGTCGACCACCGGGTGGATGTCCAGTATGGGGATTCGTCCAATCATCGCGTCTCAAGGTAGCGACGGCACACTCGGTGCCGCCGGGGATTGTCCGGAAGGAAGGATCCTTCTCTGGTCATGGCCCGGGCATGCGTCGGCATGCGCCGCGACATTGATGTCCTGGTGGCGCCCGGGAAGAGTCGGTGGTTCATCCAAGGACGTGCCCCAATCACCCGGCTTCATGCCTCCCGGAGAAAGAGTCATGAAGTCTTCCTCTCGGGCGAGTTGCCCCAGCACGGCAGGTCCGGGGACGATCCGGGAGGCCCGGTACGACAAGGCGCTGAGCAGGAATTCCGCTTTGAAATGTTTTGCCGCTGAGTAAGGGGAGACGGTTGAGAGGCATGTGCCCAGCACGGGTGTTTCGGTCGCGCAGTACGTCGAAGAGTAACTAGGGTCTGGCAGCGTGAGAGCAATCCGCAGGTTCACCGTACGCACCGTCCTCCCTGGCGAGCTCGCCGCGCTCGGCGAGCTGGTCCACAACCTTCGCTGGTCGTGGCACCCGGAGACGCTGGACCTCTTCGCCGACGTGGACCCCGACACCTGGGAGCGCGTCGGGGGCGACCCGGTCGCGCTGCTCGGCGCGGTCGAGGCCGAGCGGCTCCAGCAGCTCACCGGCGACCGGCGCTTCCTGCGCCGGCTCGCCGATGCCGCAGACGACCTGCGGGAGTACATGACGGCACCGCGCTGGTACCAGACCATCCCCGGTGCCCCCTCTGCCATCGCGTACTTCTCCCCGGAGTACGGCATAGCCGCGGCGCTCCCGCAGTATTCGGGCGGACTCGGCATCCTGGCCGGCGACCACCTCAAGACCGCGAGCGACCTCGGTGTCCCCATTCTCGCCGTCGGGCTGCTCTATCGGCATGGCTATTTCAGCCAGACCTTGTCCCCCGAAGGCTGGCAACTGGAGCACTATCCGAGCCTGGACCCGGGCGGGCTCCCGCTCACCCTGCTCAAGGACGCCGACGGCGTGCCCGCGCGCGTCCGCATCGGCCTTCCACAGGACCGCACCATGCACGCGCAGATCTGGGTGGCCCAGGTCGGGCGCGTCCCGCTGCTGCTGCTCGACTCCGACGTGGCCGAGAACGACAACGCCGCCCGCGACATCACCGACCGCCTCTACGGCGGCGGCACCGACCACCGCCTCATGCAGGAACTGCTGCTCGGCGTCGGCGGCGTGCGGGCCATCCGCCAGTACTGCCGCATCACCGGACACGCTGAGCCCGAGGTCTTCCACACCAACGAGGGACACGCCGGGTTCCTCGGCCTGGAGCGCATCCGCGAGCTGACCGAGAGCCGCCTGTCCTTCGACGAGGCCCTTGAGGCGGTCCGCGCCGGCACGGTCTTCACCACCCACACGCCGGTGCCGGCCGGGATCGACCGGTTCCCGGCCGACATGATCGCCCGGCAGTTCGGCGGCGACAACGCCTGGCCCACCGTCCCGGTGGAGCGCATCCTGGCCCTCGGCGCCGAGCCCGCCCCGGCCGGGCAGGAGCACGAGCCCGGGCGCGGGATGTTCAACATGGCGGTCATGGGCATGCGGCTGGCCCAGCGGGTCAACGGCGTGTCGCGGCTGCACGGCGAGGTCAGCAGGGAGATGTTCCAGGGTCTTTGGCCGGGTTTCGACCTCGATGACGTACCGGTCGGTTCGATCACGAACGGCGTACACGCCCCCACCTGGGTCGGCCGGGAGCTGATGGAGCTGGCCGGCCGCGAACTCCCCTCCTTGGTGGACAGCTCCCAGGGCTGGAACAGCGTCCAGAAGATCACCGACAAGGACATCTGGGAGATCAGGGGCACGCTGCGAACCCGGCTCGTACACGCGGCCCGGCGGCGGCTGCGCGCCTCCTGGGTGGACCGGGGGGCCTCGGTCGCCGAGCTGGGCTGGATCGACGACGCCCTCGACCCTGACGTCCTGACCATCGGCTTCGCCCGCCGGGTGCCCTCCTACAAGCGGCTCACGCTGATGCTGAAGGACCCTGCGCGGCTGCGCGAACTGCTGCTGCATCCCGAGCGTCCGGTGCAGATCGTGATCGCCGGCAAGGCGCATCCGGCCGACGAGGGCGGCAAGAAGCTGATCCAGCAGATCGTGAAGTTCGCCGACGCCGAGGACGTCCGGCACCGCATCGTCTTTCTGCCCGACTACGACATGAACCTCGGACGGCTCTTGGTTCAGGGCTGCGACGTGTGGATGAACAACCCGCTGCGCCCGCTGGAGGCGTGCGGGACCAGCGGCATGAAGGCCGCCCTGAACGGCGGGCTCAACCTGTCCATCCGGGACGGCTGGTGGGACGAGTGGTACGACGGCACCAACGGCTGGGCCATCCCCACCGCCGACGGCGTCGCCGACCCCGACCGCCGCGACGAACTGGAGGCCGCCGGCCTGTACGACCTGATCGAGCACGAGGTCGCCGACCGCTTCTACGACCGGGCCGCCGACGGACTGCCCCGGCGATGGCTGGAGATGGTCAAGCACACGCTGGCCTCGCTCGGCCCCAAGGTGCTGGCCGGGCGGATGCTCCGCGACTACGTGATCGATCTCTATGCCCCCGCCGCCGCCTCGGCGCGGGCCCTCGCCGCCGACGACCACGCCGCCGCCAAGGGCTTCGCCGCCTGGAAGCTGCGGGTGACCCAGGCGTGGCCGGGGGTCCGGGTCGAGCACGTGGAGGCCGCCGGGCTGGGCGACACGCCTGAGGTCGGCGCCACGCTGGAGCTGCGGGCCACCATCGCGCTCGGCGAACTCGAACCGGGAGATGTCCGCGTCCAGGCCGCGTACGGCAAGGTCGGCCTGCACGACGAACTCGTCGGCCCCGACTTCGCCGACTTCGCGATCGACTCGGTGAGCGACGACGGCAGGGCGCACTTCACCGGGGCCATCCCGCTGGACCGCACCGGGGCCTTCGGCTACACCATCCGCGTGGTGCCCGCGCATCCGCTGATGGACTCACCGGCGGAGCTGGGGCTGGTCGCGGTGCCGGAGGCGCCGGCGGGCATGACGAACGGCACGCTCCGGTAGCCGGGCGCGGGCGGTAGGCTGCCCTCTCACACGGTGTTGATCAGGTAACCGGCACACTTCCGGCACACCAGAGGGCGGCCATGGACGACGAAACCACCCGGCCCGGTGAGGGGCCTCCGGTCGAGACGCTGGTCGCCACGGTACGGGGGGTGCTGCCGTCGCTGACCCCGGCGGCCCAGACGGTCGCCCGGCTGATCCTCGACGACCCGGGCATGGTCGCGCGCAGCACCATCACCGAGTTGAGCGCGGCCTCCGGCACCAGCGAGGCCACGATCGTGCGGACCGCCCGCGTCCTCGGCTTCGCCGGATATCCCCAGCTCAGGCTGGCCCTTGCGGCCGCCTCCGCGACCCGTCCGGCCGAGCGGCTGGTGCCCGGCGACCTCGCGCCCGACGATCCGCTGTCGGAGGTGATCGTCAAGGTCTCCCGTGCGGAGTCCGAGGCCATCGAGGACACCGTCGCCCAGCTCACCGCCGAACGCCTCGGCCTCGTCGTCGAGACCGTCGCGGCGGCCCGCCGCGTCGATGTCTACGGCGTGGGCGCGTCGGGCCTGGTCGCCACCGACATGGCGCAGAAGCTGCTGCGCATCGGCATGACGAGCAACGCGTTCACCGACGCGCATCTGGCGCTGACCAGTTCGGTACTCCTGCGCGCGGGCGACGTGGCGGTCGGCATCAGCACCTCGGGGGAGACGCCCGACGTCCTCGGCCCGCTGCGCAACGCGCGCGACGCGGGGGCGGCCACGGTGGCGATCACCAACAATCCGCGCAGCTCGATCGCCCAGGTCGCCGACCATGTGCTGATCTCGGCGGGGCGCGAGACCGCCTTCCGGCCGGGCGCGCTGGCCAGCCGGATCAGTCAGTTGCTGGTGGTGGACTGTGTGTTCGTCGGGGTGGCGCAGCGCACCTTCGACTCCTCGCAGCGGGCGCTCCAGGCGACGCGCAACGCGATCGGCGACTTCCTGCGTTCGGGGCGTACCAAGCCTTAAGGACTCTGCGGTGGCTTATGGTAAGCTTGCCGATACGAAGAGTGAGTATTGACGGTTTTCTTCAGTGCATTGATTCCTTGGGAAATTTCTGTCATCTTCCGCTAGAGCCCCTTTTCCTTTGACCCCCGTTCGACCCCCAGGGAGCCAGGCCATGGCCATGGATCGCCGAGTCCTGCTGCGCGGCCTCGCGGCCTCCGCTGCGGCGGGACCGCTCGCGTCGTTGTTCGCCCTGCCTTCGGAGGCGGCCGTGCCGATGATCGCACCCACCGCGGCGCCGCTGCGGCAGATGCGCGGCATGTGGATCGCGTCCGTGGTCAACATCAACTGGCCGTCCAAGCCCGGCCTGAGCCCCGACCAGCAGCGCGCCGAGTTCCGGGCCTGGCTCGACCTGGCGGTGGCGCGCCGGCTCAACTCGGTGTTCGTCCAGATCAGGCCGGCCGCCGACGCGTTCTGGCCGTCGCCGCACGAGCCGTGGTCGGAATACCTCACCGGCACGCAGGGCAAAGATCCCGGCTATGACCCGCTCGGTTTCGCGGTGGCCGAGGCGCACAAGCGCGGGCTCGCGTTCCACGGGTGGTTCAACCCCTACCGGGTCTCGATGCAGGGTGACCCGGCCAAGCTGCACCCCGACCACCCCGGCAGACGGCACCCCGAGTGGATCGTCGCCTACGGCGGGCGGCTCTACTACAACCCGGGCCTGCCCGAGGTCCGGGCCTTCGTGCAAGACGCCATGATGGACGCGGTCACCCGCTACGACCTCGACGGCCTCCACTTCGACGACTACTTCTACCCGGTCAACACCCCGGCCTTCGACGACAGCGCGGCCTTCGCCAAGTACGGCGCGGGGTTCCCCGAGCTCGCCGCCTGGCGGCGCGACAACGTCGACCTGCTGGTGCGCGAGATGCAGCAGCGGGTGCGGGCGGCCAAACCCGAGGTCGCCTGGGGGATCAGCCCGTCCGGCATCTGGCGCAACAAGGGCACCGACCCGCTCGGCTCCGACACCAACGGCAGCCAGTCCTACGACAACCTGCACGCCGACACCCGGGGCTGGGTGAAGAAGGGCCTGCTCGACTACATCGCGCCGCAGATCTACTGGAACATCGGGTTCGCCGTCGCCGACTACGCCAAGCTCGCGCCCTGGTGGGCCGATGTGGCGACCGGCACCGGGGTGCAGTTGTGGATCGGCCAGGCCGCCTACAAGGTCGCGGCGACCGGGCAGCCCGCGCCGTGGTTCGAGCCCGGTGAGCTGTCCGCGCACCTCACCCTCAACCGGGGCCTTCCGGCGATCGGCGGCGACATCTGGTACAACGCGGCCGACGTGCGCGCCGACCGCATCGGCTCGATCACCAAGGTCGTCGCCGACCACTACCCGGCCCCGGTGCTGCCGCCCC
>NZ_POUA01000769.1 GCF_003236385.1 Spongiactinospora gelatinilytica | reverse complement strand
GATCACGGGCATTCACTCCTAGAGGCGGGGAGTGACGGCCCTGGGGCGGAGTGTGAGCGAGGTCAGGCATCGTCGGGCAGGGCGGCCGCCCGTCTGCGAAGAAACCTGACCCGTCGTCGCTGTGGCACGGCCGTACGGCCGGCGACGTCGGAACCGGTGACCTCGGTGCCTGACTCCTCCGCGGCCAGGGCCGCCGCAAGGTAGATCGACTTCGATCTCGCGCCACGCTCGGGCTCGGGCTCGGGCCAGAGCCCCAGCGCGGTGCATACAGACGGTAGCACCGCGTAAGCAGCCTGTTGGTAACCTCTGGCAGATGGGTGATATCGATCGGGTCCGAACATCTCGCGGGGGTTTGTCGCGAATTCCGGTCCCAGCAGGTCCGCGAACGCCACCGTGCGCCCGCCCGCCTCGACCACCGCGACCGTCTGCGCGGCGGCCAGTTCCCGGCACCAGCGCCGGGTGATCCAGCGCAGCGGCTGCGCGATCGGCCGGACCGTGCCCAGGTCCGGGCAGGTCCCGACGACCACCTCCGCCCCCGCGCCGGTCAGCCGCCGCACCGCCTTGCTCAGGTGCGCCACGGCCTGCGCGGGCCGGGTCTGGGTGGTGACGTCGTTGGCCCCGATGAAGATGACCGCGATGTCGGGAAGCGTCGCGATGGCCTGGTCCACCTGCCCGTCGAGGTGGACGGACTCGGCTCCGGACATACCGGCCACCGTCAGCCGTACCGGGCGCTCGGCCACCGCGGCCAGGCCGTTCGCCAGGATCACGCCGGGAGTCTCCGCCGGGTCGTCCAGCCCGATCCCCACCGAGGTCGAGTCGCCCAGCATGACCAGGCCGATCGGCTCCCCTGGACCGTCGCCGTAGATCCCGTCGGCGGGCGGGCCCTCCTCGGCCACCGGCCGCCCCACCAGCCTGCGCGCCAGCAGCCCCTCGGCCACCAGCAGGCCGTAGGCGACCGCCCCCACCG
>NZ_POUA01000768.1 GCF_003236385.1 Spongiactinospora gelatinilytica | reverse complement strand
CGGCGTGGCTCAGCACACGGAAACTGAAGAGCTTCCCCAGCAGCATCCTGCAAGACCGCCCCGACAACAGCCAGGCCCCCCTCCGCGAGGCCGCCACATTGATGATCTCCATCAGCGACAACACCGCCACCGACCTCCTAACCCATAAGGCCGCCCCTGGCACAGCGACACCCGCGAACTTTTTCACCCTCAAGGGCGCCGCCCCCCACCTCGCCGCCAGCTACAATCCGCCACCCCCGAGCCGCCGCACCCTTCTCACCAAAACCCTCGCCATCATCAACTCCTGGCCCCCGCAACCTCCACACCATCGAATAAACCGCTTCCGCCCACGGATCTGCCAGGCCCACGCCACCCTCACCCACCTGAACGACCCCCCATCAACAAGATCATGCCCACCTACGACGCCGGCCTCCACCTCCCCGCCCCAATGGCCCACCGTCTGGTCCAAAGGCGGCTCCGAACCCGGCCTCCTCACCCTCAGCTACTCCACCCACGCCAAATCCCGCAAACCTATGCCGTCATCACCACCTCCACCAACCCCGCGGTGCCTTCACCCACGCCGAAAAGGGCGAGTGATTTCTCAGGTGGCGATAAAGCGCTTATAGCGCTCCTCAAGGAGATGGCGGCTCGGGTGGTCGGCGCGGCGCGGAGGAAGGTTCAGTGTGCCGCCATGCATTTCCTGTATGCCGTGCTTTAGCATCGGCCCGTCAACCTCATGCAAAATATCGGGACGTACCTCGATGACATAGTCGGAGCGTATGCCGATAAGGTGTTGATCATACGCTGCATGATGAATCTTACACAAGGATAGGCCATTAGAAACTGCAGCGACACCTCGATCCTCGCTGTCCGGAATAATGAGCGTTTTTCACCGTGGGAGCACAGGTCACAGGCTGGTTGCGGGTCCACGTTCTTGATCGAGAAGTAGAGAGGCCCCTGGTAGAAGGGTTGTCGACCAAGATCAACCGCTACCCAGGGGCCCATG
>NZ_POUA01000767.1 GCF_003236385.1 Spongiactinospora gelatinilytica | reverse complement strand
CGGTCGGGGTGGGCGGTGACTGCTACCAGCCGGCCGAGGAGCGGTATCGGCTGATGCCGGGGTTGCTGGCGGCGTTTCGGGATGCGGGCAACCCGTTCACGGTGTACACCAAGCGGGCGCTGGTGGCGCGGGACGCGGAGTTGCTGGCCGAGGCGGCCGCCGCGGCGGGCGGCCGGGTGGCGGTGTCGATCGCGTTCGTCGATGAGCAGGTGCGGCGCGCGGTGGAGCCGGGCGCGCCGAGCGCGCAGCGGCGGCTGGAGCTGGTGTCGGACCTGGTGGCCCTGGGGGTGCCGTGCGCGGTGACGATGGCGCCGATCCTGCCGTGCCTGACCGACGGCGCCGATCAGCTCCAGGCCACGATGCGGCGGATCGCGGCCAGCGGCGCCGGTGAGGTGTTGCCGCTGGTGTTGCGGCTGCCGCCGGGGACGCGCGAGTGGTTTTTCGGGTGGCTGGGCGAGCGGCACCCGCGGCTGGTGGGGCGTTATGAGGAGCTGTACGGGCAGGGCGCCGACGCCGATCCGGCCTACCGGGGGCGGATCATGGGGCAGGTGAGCCGGCTGGCGGCCGCGTTCGGGTTGCGTGGTGCCGGGCCGCTGGCCGGCGCGCCGCATCCTCGCGCGCATCAGCTCGCGCTGGTGTAGCTTCGCTCCCCCGCTGGATCGGCGGGCGGGCGGCGCGTAGGATCCGGCGATGGAGATTCGCCATGGCGGGCTTGGGGACGTGCCGGCGGTGCTGGCGATGTTCGATCGCGCGGTGGCCTGGCTGGTGGGCCAGGGCCGCGTCGGGCAGTGGGGGCAGGAGCCGTTCTCCGGGCAGGCGGCCCGGGTGGAGACGGTGAGCGGGTGGGCCGCCGGTGGCGGCATGCGGATCGCGATGCTGGACGGACGTCCGGCCGGGTGCATGGCGCTGGGCGCGGCCTGTCTCTTGTACACATCT
>NZ_POUA01000766.1 GCF_003236385.1 Spongiactinospora gelatinilytica | reverse complement strand
CCGCCCCGACACCGGCCCGGCTCCCGGGACCAGCCCGTCCAGCCCGGCCAGCAGCTCGTCCCGGTCCCCGGCCACGACGACCGACCTGTTCTCCAGCGCCGCCCGCATCGTGAGCGAGCGAGCCACGTCGGCGATCTCCAGTTCCGGACGAGCACGCAGATGCTCGGCCAACCGACCGGCCTGCTCCCGCAACCCGGCCTCGGTCCGCGCCGACACGACCACCGGCACCACGCCGGACGGCCCAGCCTCGGCAGGCGGCTCCTCCGCTTCCAGGGCCTGTTCCAGAATGATGTGCGCGTTCGTCCCGCTGATCCCGAACGACGACACCCCGGCCCGGCGCGGCCGATCAACCTCTGGCCACTGCTGCGCCTCGGCCAGCAGTTCAACGGCCCCGGCCGACCAGTCCACGTGGGGCGTCGGCTCGTCCAGGTGAAGGGTGCGGGGCAGTACGCCGTTCCGCATCGCCATCACCATCTTGATCACACCGGCCACGCCCGCCGCCGCCTGGGTGTGCCCGATGTTCGACTTGATCGATCCCAGCCACAACGGCTCCTCCCGGTCCTGCCCGTAGGTGGCGAGCAATGCCTGCGCCTCGATCGGGTCGCCCAGCGTGGTCCCCGTGCCGTGCGCCTCCACCACGTCCACATCTGCCGTGGACAGCCGTGCATTGGCCAGCGCCTGCCGGATCACCCGCTCCTGCGAGGGACCGTTCGGCGCGGTCAGCCCGTTCGAGGCCCCGTCCTGGTTGACCGCCGAACCCCGGAGAACGGCCAGCACCTGGTGCCCGTTACGCCGGGCGTCCGACAGCCGCTCGACCACCAGCACACCGGTGCCCTCACCCCAGGCCGCGCCATCGGCCGCCGCCGCGAACGACTTGCTGCGCCCATCGGGGGCAAGCCCGCGCTGCCGGGAGAACTCCACGAACGAATCCGGTGTCGCCATCACCGTCACCCCGCCGACGAGTGCCAGCGAGCACTCCCCCTGCCGCAGCGACTGCG
>NZ_POUA01000765.1 GCF_003236385.1 Spongiactinospora gelatinilytica | reverse complement strand
GGATCCTGGTACGCCCGCGAATACGCACTATGCCAGTCATCAAGAGCCGCCCAGTAACCCCACAGCCGACCACAGCCGGGACACCGGAACATCGAGGTACATGCCAGGTAGGCGTCCTCAGCGTCAACGGCCCCCTGGAAGCGATCGAAATCGCCGTCCGACATGATTTTCCATTCAAGCGGATCGGGAATCTCCCCGGAAACCCTGATCAGCCCACCATACGCACACTCGAACTTGGTCACCCGGCACCGGTCCCCCCGTCCAACCGGTCGAGCCGCCCCACTTCATCAAGTGCCTGCCTATCCCACCCGGAACCGGCCAGCATAATGCACAGCTTGATGGTGAAATCATCCAACGGCAGAGTCGCAAGCGCCATGCCCGTCTGTCTCCTACCAGCCGTGGTGTTCAACCAGACGCCGACCTCACACGAACAACGCCACTACGTTATCGCCCCGCCTCACGATTCACCGGATAATTCACATCAAACCCACAATGAGGGTGCCAGCCGGCGATCCACCCCTCGCCGCCCCGTCGAAGGCGTTGGAGCGGCGGGCGGGCAACGGGGGAACGCGCCGGACGGGCGCGATGGCCGGGAAAGGAGCCGGTTCGGCCGGTGCTCGGTACGGCGCGCAGCCACATCGCCCGCGAAACACCGAACGCCAGGACGGTACCGGGCACGAGCGGCGGCGGGCAGGAGGCCCCGCCGTACCGATACACAGCACACGACCTCAGCGGACGCTTCAGCACGCCCGAAGACCGCCTCCCAGGCGAGTCCAGCCCACGCCACCAGGACCGCACCGGGCACGAGCGGCACCGAGCAGAGGGGCGGCCCGCCGTACTGATACGCGGCGCACGATTTCGGCACGCCCCAGGACCGCCTCCCGGGCGAGGCCGGTCCGCGCAAGAAGAGACGATGTGGCGGGGCGGGTAGTCGGGATCGGGCTCCGCGGCGCTCGCCCCATGCCGCGTGTGCGGGGGGCGAGCAAGCCGAGCGGCCGAAGGTGTCAGGGCAGCGGTGAGGT
>NZ_POUA01000764.1 GCF_003236385.1 Spongiactinospora gelatinilytica | reverse complement strand
CCTCACCACCCACCCGCCCGCCTTGGCCGCCATGGTGGACGGCACACTCGTCTGCGCCTACCGCAGCACCGACGGCTTCCTATACAGCGACATCTACGATGAGAGCACCTGGCGCGGGTGGAACTACCCCCTTAAACAAGGGGAGCGCAGTCTCACCGGCCCCGGCCTGACCGCAGGAGCCAGAGAAGACCTCAACGTGGTGTGGTGCGCCTACCAGGTAGAAAACGGCAACTGGTGGCAGAGCTACTACCAGGGCGGGTCCGCCTATCACTGGCCGGGATCCGGGGGCGGCAGTACAGAGAACTCACACGGCGCCAAGGCCTGCGCGACCTACGACGGCCGCCTCCACCTCGTCCACCGCCGCGACGACGGCTACTACCTGCAACGCACCATCGCCGGCGGCATCGGCTGGGAGATCCCCGCACAACTGATGGCCGTCTCCAACCACACCGCCGCACCCCCCGTCCTGATCACCCATGACAACGCCCTGCACATGTACTACATGCGCTGACCTGTATCGCTACGGCTGCGATGGCTCTGGGAGGGAGCGGCAACCTTACGGCTGATCTCGGTGGCCGAGGCGCTCCAAAGCTGTGTCCTCGGCCGACGCCGTGGGCCGCGCACCGGATTCGCACGGCTGTGTGGGAGCCAGACGGTCTCCACCGCCTCCGGCGAGCATCTGGAGGCGCCCCATGACCGGTTTCAGCACGTCGTCAACGCGACGGTTGTCGATTTCGACCGGCATCGCCACGCCGGGCGATCGCCCGGCCCTCGAACGTCGGCCGCGCGCGGGGCTTGGGTCAGCGGATGTACAGGCTGTGGCCCAGGTAGATGTCGGCCCTGGTCTGGCCGGGGCGGACGGCGGTGACCTGGTAGCCCTGGCAGTCCGGCTCGGAGAAGAGGTAGGCGGTCTGGTCGGTCTGGTTGGCGACCAGGTAGGTCGTGCTCTCGTCGTCGGTCTGATAGCAGCCCTCCGGGTCGGTGAACTCGATGCTGAAGTTGATCACCAGTCGCCCGGTGGCCGCGTGCGCGGGGGCGGGCGGGGTC
>NZ_POUA01000763.1 GCF_003236385.1 Spongiactinospora gelatinilytica | reverse complement strand
GACGTCGCGGACGGCCGCGACCGCCGGGGAGGCGACGCCGTCGGAGCGCCACCACAGGGCCACCACCCGCTCGCAGTGGGGGTCGGCGATCGGCACCAGCGTGACCCCCTCGATGTTGGCCGTGGTCATCGCCAGGCTGTTGGTGACGCCTGTGCCCATCCCGTGGCGGACCAGCGCGACCAGCGTCTGCGGCTGGTTGGTCTGGGCGGTGATCGTGGGGGTGAGGCCGGCGTTGGCGAAGGCCAGGTTGGTCTCGTACTGCCGCCCGTTGCCCTCGCCGCTCTCGCCGATGCTGATCAGCGGCAGCGCGGCGATCTGGGCCAGCCGTACGTAGGGGCTGCGAGCCAGCGGGTGATCGTCTCGGAAGACCGCGACCAGGGGTTCGCGCCACAGCAGCCGGCTGGCCACCCCGTCGCTGCCGATCAGCGGCAGCAGCGGGCGCAGCACGAGGTCCAGGTCGCCGCTCGCCAGCGCGGCGCCCAGCGCCACGCTCGGACCCTCGCGCAGCACGAGCCGCACCCGCGGGTGGTTGTCCCGCAAGGCCCGTACGGCGAGCGGGTAGAGATAGGCGGCGGCGCTGGGATACGCACCGAGCCGTACCTCCCCGCGTACCGCGCCTCCCGTCATGTCCGCGAGGACGCCGAGCCGGCGCAGGATCTCCTCGGCGTGCGGGAGCAGCGCGCGCCCTTCGGGGGTCAGCACCGCCGGGTGCACCGACCGGTCCAGCAGCTTGGTGCCCAGCTCCCGCTCCAGGTCGGCGACGTGGCTGCTGACCCGGGGCTGGGAGCGGTAGAGCGCCTTGGCCGCCGCCGAGAACCCGCCGTGGTGGGCCACCGCGACGAAGCTGACGATCCAGTCGATCCGGTAGTGGTAAACGCTCCTGAGGTCCATCAGCCGCTCCTTCGCCGATGGACACAGACCTTATACGGGCATTTTTCCGGAAATAAAGTCGAAAACCGGGTTTATCTCAGCGGATGAACTGATCGACGTACCCGGCCCCCAGCCCCACCCGCTCATAGTGCGCCCGGCACATGTCGATCTTGGTGAACGTG
>NZ_POUA01000762.1 GCF_003236385.1 Spongiactinospora gelatinilytica | reverse complement strand
GCATGGGCGTGCCGGGCCGCCCGGTGCTGGGTGGCGCTCGCGTCCCTGGGGCGGCCCGGCACGCCCATGCTCACCGCGTGACCGTGCCGCTCAGCCGCTCTTACGCCGGAACGAACGACGCTGGGAAGCCGGGCCGTGCGCCCCGCCGATCTTGGAGCGGCCCCGGTTGCCGTTCTTGGCGTTGGCGTCGGCCTGCGCGTTGCGCTTGCGCTCCAGCGCCTCGCGGAACTTGCGCTTCAACTCGTCGTCAGAAGTGGCGTCGGAGGCGGTGGTCTCCGCCTCCTCGGCCGCGGTGGCATCGGTCTCCTGTCCCTCGGGTTCCTGCTGCGTGGGAGCCATGAAGACCTCCTGATCTCGGGCGGTGTTTGCCTTCTCATTCTGGCACCACCGGACCGCGAGGTGACCGAACCGGTGGCTCGCCGAACATGTCATGACAAATGACACTCCGCGCTTTACCTCGACCCCGACCGCCCATCCGCCACGTGCAAGGCGGCCTCCGGGAGCCGGCGATCCCGGACGGCACCCGGTGTCCGCCGGGCACGTTCCGTGGTCTCCAGCGCCTTGGCGCGGTCCGGCCCGCGCCGAGGGCCGTCCATCCTGCGCGTCGGTACCTGGCCGACACTTCTGTGGCCGCGTGAGGTGGCCGAAGAATTGCGAAATAGGCCCCCCGTACGGCTTTGTCACGGCGAATGGCGCGCCTGGATAAAAGGCGGAACAACACGCATATGCGGAAATGGTGGGCCAGGTAAATCCGGTGCAAAGAAATGCCTTTACAGAGAGTAATTGATCAAGCACGATTGGGGGGCTGCTAGCGAAAAGCCCACGAAAGGGTGCGCATGACAATTCGATTCAGCCGTAGCGGCGTCGCCCTGGCCATCACCGCCCTGGCCCTGTCCGGCGCCGCGGCGTTCGGGCCGGGCCCCGCCGCGGCGCGGGCGGAGTCGCCCGCGGCGGCGGCGACCGGAGTCTCCAACGCCGAGCCGACCAGCGGGCGGATCGACGACTTCTGGACCGCCGAGCGCATCGCGGCGGCCCCGCCCGCCGACGCCCCCGGCC
>NZ_POUA01000761.1 GCF_003236385.1 Spongiactinospora gelatinilytica | reverse complement strand
GTGTCGTGGAAGATGCTATTGCCGGGGCTGAGTTCGAGCCAGCCGCTGGTGCGGGAGGGGACGAAGCGGTTGCCGCTCAGGTGGGAGAAGCCGCGGCCGTGGTAGCGGGCGGCGGTTTGGGAGTATTCGCGGGAGCCGGCCAGGCCGTATTCGATCTGGCGGAGGTAGGCGATCAGCCGGTCGCGTTGGCGGCCTTGGACGAGGGAGAAGATTCGGTCGCAGACCTGGCGGTAGAGGTGTTCGGTCCCCTCGATCAGGTCGCAGAGGCGGTCGATCGATTCTTGCAAGGTGGGCCGTCGTGTGTGACGCTGGTGAAGACGAGGGAATGCTGGTAGTCGCCGCCGTCGCAGTATTCCTTGCGGAAGGTGTAGAGGTGGTTCACGTACGCGAAGTGGGCGACGCCGACCCTGCGGATTTGGTCGAACATCTGCGGTAGGCGATCCATGTCCTCGGTCATGTCGATGCCGATCGAGTACTCCCCCAGGAAGTGCACGACGTCGGCGGCCATGCTGCCTTCCCGCATTCAGATATTCCTCGCGGGTGAAGTTCTTGCCGGAGGCGCGGGCCTCGACCTCGATGGCGGTGCTGCGGAGGTAGTCGCCGGAGGTGCGGCGCAGCCGGGACCTCAGGCCGTCGGGGAACGGCGGGACATCTCCCGCCAGGTCTTCGCCATGAAACGGCCGATGAAAGTGGATCGGTCGAGGGTCGGGTCGTCCATGGCGGCGGCGAAGTCGGCGAGGAGTTCGCCCATCCGGCCGTCGGCCAGAAAGCTGGTGTAAATGCGGTCGTCGAGCACGATGTGGGCAATCGCGGCCCGTAGGACATCGTCCATCCGGGAGTCTTCGGCGTCCGGATAGCACACGCAGGCCCACCACACTCCGTCCCTGACGACCGTCTCAGCAGCCTGCGATCCTCGTCGGGCACGTCGGCCAATAGTTCGTCCGCCCATTCACGGGCGCGGGCATCCCAGGCGGCGGTGTGCGGATGCCAGGCCGTGCGAAGTTCCGGTTCGACCTCCCGCAGGTGGAAGCGGGTGCCGACCGGGAAGGGGCGGGGC
>NZ_POUA01000760.1 GCF_003236385.1 Spongiactinospora gelatinilytica | reverse complement strand
CCCAACGCGAGCGCGACCTGACCGGCCAGCCGCACACGAGTGTTACCGGCCCCCGGGTCACGAGGTTCAACCTGGCCTGCCGCGCCCGCGAGATCTGATCGTGCCCAGCTCGTGCAGGAGACCTTCCCTGCCCGCCCACGATGCGTGACCTGTCCGCCCCATGGGCGAGATCTAACCCGGCCACGTCGTACATGTGATCCGACCCGGCCCATCCCACGGCGGACACCTCACCGGCCGATGCCGTGCCCCCACGTTCCGGTGGCGTGTGCTCCCACCGCCCTTCCTTCCCACTCATATTGACAAATCTTGTTTTTATATAAAGACTCTCTTTGTCAATCGACGTGAGGAAGGACGGCCATGACCGAGCCGCTGACGATGACCGCCCGGGTGGAAGCGCCGATCGCGGAGGTGCGGCACGCGCTGACCGACCCCGCCGCCATGCGGGTGTGGCTTGCCGAGCATGCGGAGGTCGATCTGCCGCACCGCTACGCATTCTGGGGTCGGCACACGCCGGAGGGGGACGCGCCGCACCAGAATCCGACCTACGCCGACGAGCGGGCGTTGCGGTTCTCGTGGCTGCTCGACGGCGAGGAGACCACGGTGGAGATCGACCTGGTCGCGGAGAGCGAGAAGGTCACGCTGATCACGCTCTCGCAGACCCACTTCGACTTCCAGGACGTGATCACCGGCAAGAGCATCCGCGGTGTGCTCCAGACCTTCTGGACACTGGCCATCGCCAACCTGGTCGATCACCTGGAGGGGCGCGAGCCCACCCCGAAGCCCGACTTCACCTCCACCGCCCCGGAGCTGCGGGCGCGGCTGGAGATCGACTCCCCGGTGGAGGAGGTGTTCGACTCGCTGATCGACTCGGAGAAGGCGTCCGCGTGGTTCGGCATGCCGGTCGGGATCGAACCGCACGTAGGTGGGCGCTTCGCGATGGGCGGGCTGGACGTCGACCCCCAACCGGCCAAGATCCTCGACCTGGTGCCCGGCGAGCGGCTCTCCGTCGACTGGGGGGCCGGGATGGGGATCGGCACATGGGAGCTGGCGGGTTCCGGGG
>NZ_POUA01000075.1 GCF_003236385.1 Spongiactinospora gelatinilytica | reverse complement strand
CCCCCAGCCCGGCCACCGCCGCCGGCCGGGTGACCACCTCACGCAACTCCCCGGCGTTCATCGGCCCGACCAGGACCTGCCCGTCCTGCAATGCCTCCACCAGCACGCCGTGACGGGCGCAATGCGCATAGAAGTCGGCGCGCAGCCCCAGCACCACCCGCGCCCGATCATCCGGCCCGGCCGCGGCGGCGGGCAGCGCGGCGATGAACCACTCACGTTCCTGTTCGTCGGTGCACAGGGTGAACACCTCTTCGAACTGATCGACGATCAGCAGAGCCCTGCGGTCGTCGTGCCCGGCGGTGGCCAGGCGGCGCAGTGCCGCGCCGAGCGCGCCCACGTCGTCGCCTAGCTCGGTGATCAGATCCCCGGAGGGGATCTCCAGCGCCGTGCCTAGAGCCGTCGCGCATTCCCGCAGTGGGTGCGCGCCGGGCGTGATCAGAAGGGTGGCATGCCCCTGGGCGGCTGCGGCGGGGAGCAACCCGGCGCGCAACAGCGAGGACTTGCCTGAGCCTGAGGCCCCGATCAGCGCCAAGAAAGGCCGGATGGCCAGCCGTTCGATCAGGGCGGCGGGCAGGTGGTCCCGGCCGAAGAACAGGTCGGCGTCGTCCGAGCCGTAGGCCGCCAGCCCCAGGTAGGGCGGGCGGGTGGCGGGTCCGTCGCCGCTGCCCGTTCCTGCAGGTTGGGCACCGAGTTCGGCCGCGGCGGTGTGCCAGCATTGCCGCCAGGTCGTCTCATCGGCGCCGCAGGCGCGGACGTAGGCCAGGGTGACCGCCAGCGACGGCAGCCGGTTACCAGCCGCCGCCGCGGCCAGCGTGGCCGGGGAGTAGTGGGTCCGCCGGGCCAGTTCCCGGTAGCCGGGATTACCCGCGGCCCGGCGGATCTCCCGCAACTCCAGCGCGAACTGCGCCACCACGCCACCTCCCGGGTCGATCGCACGCTCCGGACGCGGCATCGGCCATCACCCTCCAGAAAGACGGAATGAACAAAGGGATCTGCGGCACATTCGCATTGTCCACTACTGTCCCGCATCGCGCCGTTCGCTTGCACGGAAGGGTTTGTTGGGTTGTCCGGCGTTGTCTACCCTCACCGCCGACCGATGCCGGACAACTTTCGGCCGCGTTAAACCTGGTCGTGGCGGATCCAACGGGCCCGCCTGCACCTAGGAAAACGGGGAACGGGATAGCGGCCGATGGGTCGGCCGCTATCCCGCGCCGAAACAACACCCTGATGAAAGGAGGCACGGGTGAATACATCCGAAAGATCGCCGGGCCGGTCGGCTACGGCGCGGTCTACGCGGCGGGGCGGGACCCGGGCTGAAGCGTTCTCAGTGGATGCGATAGGGCAAGGGCCCGCCGCCGGCAGGCCCGGCCACTGATGGGCGGCGGGAGAGCGGTCATTCACCGAAGTACGGGCGGGCCCAGGCAAGAAGTCGGGGCCAAGGACCTGAATCGGCCTCAGCACTGAGAACTTGTGTTTCTCCTGCCGCGAGGGTTCTGGCAAGGTCGAGCCCGCCGGTCGCCGTCCGTGCTCTCCCCGCCCTGAGGGCTCCACGCGCCGCTGTCTTGGCTAAGACGCCGCCTGGTGGCCTTGTCGGGCAGCCGAGAACATCGGCGACCAGAGCGAGCAACTCAACCCCCGGCGGACCGGCAGCCGGGCGCTCGACACAGTGACGGCGTCAGTGCCGATCACACAGAAAGCGCCGACAAGCGGCCAACGCGGCAAGACCGGCCCGCTCCCCCTTCCCCCGGAAGCCCGTCACGGCATGGCAATTCCAGCTCACTCTATGACTACATGCCGATGCCCTGTTTGTGGCCCATTCTGTTCTGCACTCCCTGAACGTCCCCACGACGGACCAGCCGATTTTCCCTAACCAGAAGGCGGTGATGAGGAGATGGACGGTGCCGCTCCTGACCCCGGTCGAGCGCGCACAGCGGCGCAATTCACGGAGCTATTGCGGCAACTGCGCGCCTGGTCGGGAATGAGCTACCGGCAACTCGCCCGGAAGGCCAAGGACGCCGGGCACGTACTGCCGCACAACACGCTCGCGGCGGCGCTTCAGCGTGACAGTTTGCCCCGCGAAGAGCTACTGATCGCTTTCGTTGCGGCATGTGGGCTACCCGGGGACCAGATCACCCGGTGGGTGTACACCCGCAAGGACCTGGCCACACTGCCGGCCTCTGATCAGCTCCGACGGCCCGGCGCACCTCCGATGGACGCTGCCCCGCAAGCTCCGGCCCGGCTCCAGCGAATCCCGCCACCAGAGCGGGCCACCTTCGCCGACGCCACGCAGAGCCGGTCGCGCGCCGTACCAGGCGGGCCATCGCGTCGCCGCCTGCTGGCCACCAGTGGTGCGGACGGAACGGTCTGCGTGTGGGACATGGTCACCAACACGCTCACGGCCGCCATCGACGATCACGCGCAATGGGCGGAGACGCCGCTGTTCAGCCCGGACGGCCGCCACCTGGCCACCCGAGGGATCTTCGAGGAGGCGGTCCGGTTGTGGGACACGGCCACCATGAAACCCGCCGGTGTCCTGCGCGGCCATACCGGGGACATCGTCTGGGCGGTCTTCAACCGGGATGACGGGACACTGGCTACCAGCAGCCTCGACGGGACGGCCCGGCTGTGGGACGTTTCCACCGCCAAGCCCACCGCCACCTATGCCTGCCCCGCCCGGGACGGCAGCGCGCCGCTGTTCACCACCGACGGCAGGCTCATCACCGTCGATCACAGCGACAGCAGGGTATGGATGCGCGACCCGGCCGCCGGGAAGACCTTCGCCGTGTTCGATGCCATGGTTCCGCACATCACCGTCAGCCAGACCGGTGCCGATGCCTTCCCCAGTGTCGTGGTCCGCGAGCTGGATGGGACGGTGCGCACCTGGGACGTGCCGCCGGTATCTGCTGGTCAGCCCGTGACCGTCAATCGCAATGTCACCTTCACCGGGCCTTTGGGGAGAAACAGATCGGTGACGCTCGGCTGGAACGGTGAGGTCGTGGCCATCTGGGGCGGTGATGAGGCGGGCCAGGCCGTCGATACAGCCGTCTGGCTGGGTGACACCGTGTCCGGGCGACCGCTTCTTCCTTTAGCCGGTCACCAGGGTATGGTCCGGGATGTGGTGTTCAGTCCACGTGGTGACCTGATAGCCACCTGCGGGGACAAGACGGCGCGGCTATGGAGAGTCGATCACGCAAAACGCTCCTTTTAAGAGACTACGCGCAGTCTGTCGCAGCATGGCACGAAGACTTCCGGAATCTACCCACGAGACCCCGCCTCGCCACCACGACCAACGCAGACACGGTCAACAGTATCTGCCCCCGAACCCCGCGTTTCGGGGCGGCGACGAAATTGAATGCCGTTCGCCCGAAGGCGTCATGAGAGTTTCTCGGCTGATTTTGGGGACGGTTCGCCGACGGGACGGGCGGGGGCTGCCAGAGCGATCAGCCCCGCCAGAGCCGCAGCACCCGCCGTGGCGACATATCCCACCGTGTAGTTGGTCAGGCTGGACGCGCCGCCGCCGGCCGCCGCCCCGATGGCGGCCAGCACCGCGAGCACGGCGGCGGTGCCGATCTCCTGGGAGGTGTTGAGTGCCTGTTTGGGCACCCCTCTATTGACATGCTCCCCGCCGAACGCACCGCGGTGTTCGGCGTCTCGGCGGGTGGAGAACTGGCGCTCGCGATGGCGCTTGGGCATCCTGACATCTACGGTGCGGTCTTCTGCGCCCCACCGGGCGCGGGGTTCCGGCCACCTGACGTGATGCCTCGTACGGTTCCGTGCGCGTACCTCGTCGCTGGGACGCTGGAGCCGTTCTTTCTGGCGAACGCGCCCCGGTGAGCGGTCGCGCTGCGCGATGCGGGTGCGGACGTTGTCATGACGGAGCGGGTCGGGTCGCACGGCGGTGCGTTCTGGCGGGAGGGGTTCCCGGTGATGGTGTCGTGGCCGTTCGGCCCGTGATCCCCTGGGTCGCCACCAGCCCGGTTCGCCCGTGGGCCCGGGGGCTGACCATCCGGCTTCAGCGGTCTCGCTCCGGCAGGCGCACCCACAGATCCGGCGGGCCGATGATGGCCCGGGCGTCGGGCAGTCGCAGCCCTGCCTTGGCGCACACATATGCCACGGCCTCGCCCTGGTAGAGGTATTCGGCCAGAATCTCGTCGGCGGTCAGGTGTCCGCCCGCGTCGCCGCCGCCGGGAAGTGTGTCGGAGTCCTCGATCACTCCATCGCGGCTGACAAGTCCTTGGTCGCCGCTCTTGGGGTTGGCGAACAGGCTGTAGCAGACCGTTCCCTCGGACAACGGCAAGGTCACTTCGGGAGTGGAGGGGATGTACCCCCAGGGTTGGGTGACGACGCATCCACCGGGGACGTCGGTGATTCCGACGATTCCCAGTTGGGCGTCGGGATCGGCCCAAGGATCTTCCAGGACCGGCTCCATAGTGGTGTCGTCCACCGGCCGGGCTTCCAGACGCCGCGCAGCCTCAGTCGTGGTGAGATCCGCCACACAGGCCACACCCATGTAGTCGTCGATGTCGGCCAGCACGGCGATCAACCGGTGTGCCTCCGCGGCTGTCGCGGCCTCGTCGGGGGTCAGGCCGGGGTGCCCGGCGGGGACCGGGAACAGGTCGGGGGTCGGACCGGCGAGGGCGAGCCGTCCAGGAGACCATCCGGCCATCATGGGCCGCCAGGGGTCCGCACTGGCGGCGACGAGGGCGCGGGCGTTGTCCAGGCGATGGGCGAATACCGCCGTCCACAGGGCGGTCCGGTCGTCGAACTCGGCATCGACGTCGTCGACGCGACGGGCCAGCTCGGCCACCGTCTCAGGAGTCCCCCATACGGCCGCGAAGTGCAGGGGCCTTCCCTCGTAACCGCCGAAGGCGTAGACGCCCGAGTCGGGGTCGGCGCCCGCTTCCAGCCTGGCGCGGATCGCCGCGAGGTCAGCCCATCCATGCCCATCGATTCCGGACCATCCCGCCGGTAGAGGCTCGGTCATGACGCTCCCTCGGATTGGCATGTCATGGACGGGGACGATTATTCCGTGTCAGAACGGGCCGCCGAACCGCCTCGGCCCTCTGCCGAGTGACAGAGGGCCGAGGTCGGGTTCAGCTTCTGGTTCTCACCAAGAAGGGGTCCTTGTCGGCGAGTCTATTTCTCGAATAGAAGATTCTGAGCCAGGTCCATCCATGGTTCAAGTTCTGCTGGCCATTGATGGGTCTGACGGAGTAGTCGTTCCCCACTTTTCCCTGGTACGTGCTGGCGAAGGGGAACTCATCGCACTGCAGACCGGCCTCGGTGTAGTGCTTTACCCACTTCAGGCTCGGGTTCAGCTCCCAGTAGTACAGGTCGCATTCGCCCTTCGTCAGATGGCCGTTCACCTGCCTTTGCCAGTTGAACTTCTTCCGATTCTCATCCGCGTTCTTCTTGCCCAGGAGACGGGTCAGTGGATTCGATCCCGGGACGTCGGCGTTGCCCGGGATGTTCTTGACCTGGCGCACGTTGTTCACCAGTTTGTAGGGCCAGGTGTTCTTGTTGTCCGGTGTCTTCAGGGCGTCGGCGATATGGTCGATTACCGCGTCCATGGGTTTCCCGGCCGCTGTCGCCGCGCTCTTCGACATCGTGAAGACGGGGGTGACGGTGAAGATGCAGGCGCCGGTGTGCACGCCATAGGTGTTGTTCGCCGCCGCTCTCACCGTGCTCGCGAGGTCCTCGTTCTCCTTTCCGAGGGTGAGTTCGTCACAACGGATGGTCGGGGCGTACGCGTGGCTGGGGCCACCGCAGACGCGTGTGGTTCCGATGACCTTGCCCGCGTCCAGACCCGTGTCGTCGAAGCAGCCGGTGTTCCACAGCGGGATCGCCTGCTTGTCCCAGGTTTCGTCGACTTCGCCGTCCGAGTCCCACTCGTCCAGGGTGTTGTACAGCCGGGGACGAAGCGTGCAGGTGCTGACATGGTCGCTGTCGGGGTCGGAGTAGAAGCGGAAGAAGGTGTCACCGCTGGCCTTGAACTTGGCGATGCTGTCCCGGAACGTGTAGACGCCGTCCGCGTACTCCTGCCAGCCCTTGGCCTTCATCTGGCTGAGGACGGCGGGAGTGAGGTTACACGTGGAGCCGCTTTCGCCTTTCGAGCTGATCACCAGGCCGATCCGGTATTCGTCGAGTTTGTTGGCCGGGATCTCCTTGCCGTCGAGGTACGCCACGATGTTGCCCAGCCGGGTCCACATCGAGATCGTCTGCGGAGTCAGGCCGGTTCCGCCGATCACCCCCGCGCCGTCGGCGGTCCCCAGGTAGGTGTGGTAGACGGTCGTGGCCTCCACGAGATAGCCGTCCTCCACCTCCGGCCGGACGTGCTCTCCCTTCTTGATGTAGTCGCCGACGCCGATGAGCTTGCTCCAGCAGGCGTTGTAGCGGGAGGACTTCTGCCAGCCGAAGCTGGCATTCGGCTGCGGCGCGTTCCGGCGGCCCTCCGAGCACATTTCAAGGCTCATGTGCTCATAGTCGAAATCGGCGTTCTGTACGGCGGCGGCCTCCGCCTTCTTCGAAGTGCTTACCTGGCCGGAGTCACCGAGATCGATCTTGACCGACTGCCATTCCGTCCACGAGGACACCGCGGCGGCCGATGTGGCGCGGGCACGCCATCGCACCTGCCACCCGTCCTTCAGCTTCCCGCCAGGCACCCGAGCGATTCCCACAGATCCAGCGGCGATCTCTGCGCTTCCGGACCAGATTCTGCCCTTGCCCTGCGACCGGGCGCCGGGGTCGTGCTCGACCTCGACTTCCACGGTGGAGTGCCGCGTCAACCGGCCGGACACCTTGACCATGAGCTCCGGAGCCGTGGTCGGTACGACGGCCTCCTCAGCCTTCGAGGAGCGGGTCCACAACCTGTCGATGGACAACGGGGCCTTGGCCGTAGCACGTAGTTGCCGCGGTTCCGCCGGGCCGGCCAGGAAAGTCCACCGGTAGGGCTCCTCGATGGCGTTGCCCGCGGTGTCCGAGGCCGCGGTGATCTCAGCCCAGTAGTAGAAGTCCAGCGGTTCGTCCGGTGTGAACGTCAGCACCGTGTTACGGGCGCTCATCGTGACGCTGCCGGGGACCTCCTCGTCGTCGATGTCGGTCAAGACGAAGTTCACGTTGGTCACCGGCTCGCTGAAGGTGACCTTCACCGTGGCGTCGGCCGGCACGTTCTCGGCTCCGTCGGCCGGTTCCACCGCGAGGATCGTCGGCGGTGTCGTGTCCGAACCCGGGGGAGGTGTCGTGGAAGTCGGGCTGGGACCGGCGTTGTCGGTGTAGGTCACCTTCAACGTCGGCGGATGGGCCTCGGTCTCCTCGGTTTCCGACGCGTGGAAGCCGCGGTCGTACTGGGGGGCGCTGGTGGATTCGTCAATCCCGCGCACCATCAGGCCGTGGTTGTCCTGGCCCGATGCCCAGCGCCGCACGATGTCGGTTACCGGCCAGGTCCACGCGACATCGCTCGGCGGCGAACCGCCGATGCATCCGCCGGGGTCCTTGGCGAGCGCCTCGCCGTTGGTGGTGGTCTGCGGCTGATTGCGCCAACTCAGGGTTTCGGCACTCCACGCCCCGGTGACCTGCTGCGCCTTGAGACCCGACTCGGCGGCGCCACAACCGAAGGAAGCCGAATTCCACAGCTCCAGCTTGGCCTCGGTGATCGCCTTACCCGCCAGCGCCGAGGTGTCGAACTTCAGGTAGGTCCGCTCGATGGCCCTCGGAGCGCTACTGCCGTACGCACCCGCCCACACAGTGGGGCCATTAGGGCCGACCGCCCCTTTGTCATCGAGCCAGGTGTCGGTCTGCACCGGCAGCGTGATCGTCTTCGGAGCCGATGGCGCCTGTACCGTGGTGAAGGACCAGACATGCGGGGTGGCCATGATGTTGCCCGCGGTGTCTTTGGCTTTGCTCGCTTCGGCGGTGTAGGTGACACTGTGGGCCAGGGGTTGTTGTGGGGTGAAGGTCAGGATCTTGTTGGTGCTGTCCATCGCCGCGGTGCCGGTGATGGCGGTGCCCTGCGCGTCCTTGAGGATGATCTCCGCTTCGGACACCGGCTCGCTGAAGGTGGCCCGCACTGGTGTGGCGACCGGTACGTTGGTGGCGTCCTTGGCCGGGTCGGTCCCGCTCACCGTCGGCGCAGTCGTGTCAGGCGCCGCCGTGGTGAAGGACCAGACGTGCGGGGTGGCCATGATGTTGCCCGCGGTGTCTTTGGCTTTGCTCGCTTCGGCGGTGTAGGTGACACTGTGGGCCAGGGGTTGTTGTGGGGTGAAGGTCAGGATCTTGTTGGTGCTGTCCATCGCCGCGGTGCCGGTGATGGCGGTGCCCTGCGCGTCCTTGAGGATGATCTCCGCTTCGGACACCGGCTCGCTGAAGGTGGCCCGCACTGGTGTGGCGACCGGTACGTTGGTGGCGTCCTTGGCCGGGTCGGTCCCGCTCACCGTCGGCGCAGTCGTGTCAGGTCCCGTCGTGATGAAGGACCAGGAATGCGGAGACATGACGTTGTCCCACAGGTCCGTCGCACCGCTGACGGTCGCGGTGTAAACGGTGCCGGACTTCAGCGGCTGACCGGGTGTGAAGGTGACGGTGGCGTTGCCGTACTCGCCGGTTTCGCCCGTCGTGGTGGCCACGATGCCGCCGTCGGCGTCCTTCAGGACGAGGTCGGCGCCGCGTACGTCCTCACTGAAGGTGACGGTGAGGCCGGTGTCGGTCCGTACGTCGCTCGCGCCATCAGCCGGCGTCGTTTCGATGACGGACGGCGGAGCCGAGTCACCGACGTCAGGATTGGTGGGAGGCTCGTCACTCTCCCCCTCCAGCGGCTGCAGCTCGGGGATGGTGCTGTCGGTCTCCGCGTAACGCTGGGTCTCGATCGCCCTGATCTGTTCGGTGCTGAGGACGCTGGTGTCGGGGGTGGCGAGCAGGACCTCCTCCATCGCCAGAGCCTCGCCGTAGGTGGGGAAGGACGTCAGATCCCCGCTGGAGTTGAACACCACCCTGACGCGGTCCGCGGGCGTGTAGTCGATGAACAGCACCGGGCCGCGTCCGTCCGCGCCGGTGTACTGGTCGGAGCGGTATTGGCGCCAGTTGGCTCCGGAGGCGCCCTCGGTGGCGGCGCGGATCATCAGCCCATAGTCCGACGTCCCGTTGGCCCACTGCTGCACGATGTCCTGGATCGAGTAGTACAGCTCGCCGCTACCCGAGCAGCCTGCCAGCGTGGCGCTGTACCCGCCGGTGTTGACCACCGCGTTGGTGCCGGTGCTGGAGGGCTGGTTGGCCCAGGTCAAGGTGGAGTAGTCATAGGCCGAGGTGAGCCGGCGCGCGACGATGCCCACGCCTACACTGGTGCCGCACCCGTTGGCGTGGTAGTTCCACAACCGCAGGTCGGCGTCATGGATGGTGGCGAAGTCCAGGTGGGTGCCATTGATCACGTAACGCAGGTAGGTGCGCCACAACTCCCCATCGGCCGACTTTCCCGCCCGAAGCCACGTGGAGAGGGTCGCCGAGTTGGGGTACTGCACGCTGGAGACGAAGGTGTCGGAGGAGTCTCCCGCGCCGATCCACTCCCCGCTCATCGGCACGATCACCGGGTAGGCCACCGACGGATCGTCCAGGAAGGCAGCGTCGGGGGTCAGCACCAGCGAGGTGTTGCCGGAGGCGTCGGTGGTCACCGAGGTGTCCACCTTGCCGATCTTGCCCTGTTCTGGCGACTCGATGGCCTTGGCGTCAACCGCCTGCGCCGCCAGTGGCCTGCTCTCCGCCGCGCCCTGCGCCGACATGAGCTGGGGCTTGCCGTCACGAGTGCCGTACGTCTTGCCCTCGGGCAGGGTGACGGACAGGGGGATCTTTATTGGGCTCTTCGGACGCGCACGCAGCACGACGTCCTGAACGAACCCGTTCGGGAGGGCGGTGAGCACCAGATCGGCGCCCTCTGCCACCACATCCCGATAAGTGATCTTGTTTCCGTCCACGGTCGGCTTGGGCAGCTTGTTGTTCCAGCCGATGGCGACGGTTCCGTCCTTGTCCTTGGCGGTGACCAGGGTCTTGTCACCCTCGCCGCCGAAGGTCAGCGGAGTCTTGACCAGCTTGGCCGCCAGCGCGCCGTCGGACTTGGTCACGATCGAGGTGTCGACCGGCTGCCAGGACTTCTTGCCGTCCTTGCTGGACACTTTGAGCTGCACCGGTTCGGTGCTCAGCTCAGCGTGCAGCGTCTTGCCGTCGGTGTTGGCCCACACCTTCATGGTCTCGGTGTAGTGCGAGGGTAAGGCGACCCGTTTGCCGGTCTTGACGGCTTTCGCCTTGGCCGCCACCACCTTCTCGTCCACCACGGGCCTGCCGCCCCGCGGCTTCGAAGGCGCCGAACTCGGCGCAGGTGCCGGCTCGGTGCGCTGCTCCGCCCAGGACGGAGCTGAGGCCAAGCTCAGGGCCATCGTCGCAGCCACGGCAGTGGCGGCGGCCCTCGCCAGGCGTCTGCTCCGATGCCTGGGACCGGGTAAGTGCGGTGTCTCCCCGTTTCGCACCCGCAGTGTCACGTAACGCTCCTCTGCACACAGCAGAGTGGCCATGTCGCCATGACCACCCGAACGGATGTTCTAGACACAGATATCATCCAGATCAACGTAAATACAGTCTTTGATCAAGCCGCCTTTCGTGATAGTCCCCATGGGCAGTGTCGAAGAGGGTGCACCCGGTCGGTAGTCTTGCTCCGGTTTGGTGGACACCTGATCTCTGAGGAACCCCGGTTCCCGGAAGAAGGAGTTCATTGAGGTAATCTCAATGACTTTCGAGAGAGATACCGTGTTCGAAGTGAGTGAGGACAAGTGTCGCTTTGATGATGTCGCCGATTCTGCTCGGGCTCACGGTGATGCGTTGCAGAACGCGCCATCGCTGGGTGAGCAGGGCGAATCCGCGTTCTCCCAGGCAGCGCAGCCCGCGGAGCAGGGCGTTTCGGGTACGTGTGCCCACATCCAGCGGGCGGCCGTCGCCGGTGTGCTTGACCGGAGTGTGGATTCCGATACCGGCCGCCTCATATCCGGCATCGGCCAGGACCGGCAGGTCACGGGCCGCATGCGGGTATAGGCCGGGCAGGGCGTGGATACGGGCGGCGTCCAAATCGTGCATCGACCCGGGTTCGACGTCGGAGACCCAGAGCGGCATCCCGCCGGGGGTGAACAAGGCTTGCACGTTGCCGCCGTGGTGACGGACCTTTCCGGAGTACCACACGTCGATGGGCCGGCCTTTGACGCTCGTGGTCTGCTCACGGCAGCGGTCGGTGAGGATGACGGTGCCGTCCAGGATCAGGCAGGGAAGGCCGTCGGCGCGGGCGCGGTCCAGGGCCTGGTGCAGGCCGGGGGCCTGGGCTGCGAGCACATGGATTCCTTCGTGGATGTAGCGGTAGCCGGTGGCCCGGGAGATGGCGTGGTCGCGGGCGAGTTTGCAGACGTCGTGTTCACCGCGGAACCAGCGGAGTATGAGCACGGCCTGCCAGAAGCAGCTCAGTGCGCGGCTGCCTTTGGGGGTTCGGCGCAGTAGCCGTCCGGCCCGCAGCAACCGCCCGGTGTACTGGGCGAGTTCACGAGAGACGTCGAGCGTGGCACGATGGGGGATCACGTGGAGCCTTCCAGGTGAAGTCGGTTTGTGGTGATTCCTTCTTCTCTCGGAGGCTCCACGCCTGTTTACGGGTTTGGCGATTTGTCTTCGTATCTACCCGAAGCGCATCCTTCTTCTTCTGGATCGCTCGTTGTCCGTTTCTAAATCATTGAGATTACCTCAATGCACCCCTGGCGAATAGGGTTGTTCGATTCAACGTGGACCATGCCTGCAAAGTCGCCAGGCAAGGACCGCGGGCTTACCCCTTACCACATGTGGGTGCTTCGGCGCCGACCATACCGCGGCGGGGCTGGAGAGTGCCCACCGTACGCCAGGTCCGAGAGCACCCAAGCCGTCCGCGAAATAATGCAGCTCACCAAGTGAAGCTCTGTGTCCCCTCAAACGGGTAGACCTTTCTGCCGTTTGCGGCGTGATGGACATGGCAAGGAACCGGGGCGATGTGTTCACGTACAGCCGGACTTTCTGCGCTGTGGTGCGCGGTGTCCGGCCCGGCATGGAATGGAGAGAGGACATGACCACGTCCGGGTAGCTGGGAAGCTCTGGGCGGATCGACGCAGTCCGAGCCGGCGGCGGTGTCCTGGGGGCGGGACCGGCTCGACGTCTTCACCCTGGCCACCGACAGTTCGGTACGGCACGGCTGGGGAAGCGGCAGCGGCTGGGACGGGTGGGAGAACCTCGGCGGGGTGTTCATCTCCGCCCCCGAGGCGGTGAGCTGGGGGACGGACCGGCTGGACGTGTTCGCCGTCGGACCGGACAGCCGTCTTCGGCATCAGTGGTACACCGCAGGCGGGTGGGGTGCCTGGGAGGACCTGGGCGGACAGCTCGCCTCCAGGCCCGCGGCGGTGTGCTGGGGTGCCAATCGCATTGACGTCTTCGCCCGCGGCATGGACAGCACGCTGCAACACCTATGGTTCGACGCCAGCGGCTGGAGCGGTTGGGAGAGCCTGGGCGGATCGATCGCCGGCAGGCCATGCGTGGAGTCCTGGGCCTCGGGGCGGCTGGATGTGTTCGCGCGGGGCACGGACGGCACCCTGCAGCACTTATGGCTCACCGGCGGAAAGTGGGGCACCTGGGAAAGCCTCGGAGGGCTCCTTATCGAGGACCCCAGCGTCGTGGCCTGGGCATCTGACCGGCTCGATGTCTTCGCCGTCGGGAAGGACCGCAGTGCCCAGCATCTGTGGTTCACAGGTAGTGCGTGGGGCAGTTGGGAAAGCCTCGGCGGTGTTTGTACCAGGCGGGTGACGTGCACCTCCTACACCGCCGGCCGGTTGGACCTGTACACGGTCGGTGCCGACAGCACGGTGCAACACCAAAGCCTCGACGGCAAGTGGAGCGGCTGGGAAAGCCTGGGCGATGTCGCCTCCTCCGCGGTGGCGGCGACCACGTGGCCCAGCCGCCTCGACGCGTTCTGGGCCGCGCCGGACTCCACCGTGCACCACATCAAGGGGAGCTGATTCGTCCTGCCCGGCCGGCCTCCCTTGGGGCTCGGCCGGCCGGGGGCCGGACGATCGCCGAGAGCTGTCCGGAGTTCAGGCGGGAAAGGCAGGTATTTACCCGTTGAACTGGCCTTTCACTCCCATCTGGCCTTATCCGGCCAAGTCTTCGTGATGATCCACATGCGGCCCGCTTCCCGATCTAGCGCGCCAGGTATGACGTCACCCAGTACGCCATCTGCCCAGCAGGAGCCTCGCAGCAGTGGGTGATCCTCGTGATGCGAGCGAGGGAACGGGTGTGCCGGCCCGGGTCGCGGACCGGCTCGCGGTGCATCGGGAGGCGTTGCGAACCTGAGTACGGCAGGCCGAGGTCGATGGCGGGAAGCGTCAGGGCCGGACGTCGAGTGACGTGCAGCGGATCGCCAGGTTGGAGCGAGAGAATCGCGAGTTGCGGCGGGCGAACGAGGTCCTGAAGGCCGCTTCGGCGTTTTTCGCCCGGGAACTCGATCCGAAACTGCCGCGCTAGTCGAGTTCATTGACGCTCATCGCGACCGGTTCGGTGTGGAGCCGATCTGTGTCGTGCTGGATTTCGCGCCGTCCGCGTATCGGGCGGCCAAGAAACGCGAATCGGAACCGTCGGCTCGCGCGGTGCGTGATGAATGGTTGAAAGAGGAGATTCTCCGGGTGTGGAAGAGGCCGGGACGTGGCCTGTACGGGGCTCGTGCAAATGGCGCTATTATTTGGCCACCTACGAGTTCGCCCCCGCAATCCTTCGCGACATTCGACAGCAAGGCAAGCCGGATGGGCTTGCGGATGACCAGCCCGAATACGAGGTGTGGGTCAGAGCTGGGGAGAGATCCTCGACGCTGCCGAACGAAAGTTGCCATTCTTCCGGCGCCAGCTCAACTACGAGGCCGACGATGAGCGCGTGACTCAGCATCTCGCTGCGAGCTATGAACGCTACATTCCTGAGTCGATTCACCCATCGACGACTGGCCCTTCCTAAATGACGATGGCGGCGACAGACAAAGAAGGGAAAATCTATCGTGGGCTCGCCAAGCCGACGATCCCAAGCGTGCTAGCAGCCATTACGCGTAGGCGAGGTGACCAGAGCTCGCACCACTGGGATCTATTGAGCCTGACCGTCCGGCCTTCTACGCCGACGGGCTGTATCCGTCGCGATTCAATGCTTCTTCCAAAGCAGGATAACTGTAGTATTCGCCTTCGCCTTCGATGGCGCGGACGTTGGCCAGGAACTCACCGAACACCGGAGCGCGTGCCGGGCCGAGATGCGAGGTGCCTTGGAACAGGAGAACCGCAAGGCCAGGCATGTCGGCAGCAGTCCGACACTGGGAGCTGTCACACCATGCGCCCAGCACCTCCCGCAAAACCTCGGTGGTCAAAAACGGGGCGTGCTGGACCAGAAGTCGACCGGCCTGCTCTCCTGAACGCCAGCTACCTGCCTCTTGGATAAGTTGGCTCACGGCCGGCACGAAGTACGGGTCTGGACATACTGTCGCGACGCCCAGACGATGAGCCCACGGCAGCGTGGCGAAGTGCGTTTCCAGCTCGGGCAGCCGCTCGCGGGCGTACGGGCTGCGAACCATGGCAAGGACGGCGGTGGTCGTGGCAGGGAGCGGATCCCAGTCAGCGACGATGGGCATCTTGTTCACCATCTCCCGGAGCCGAGTGGTCAGCGCCCGGTCCACCATATTCCAGAAGAAGTCCTGATCCCCGAGGCGCACGAGGGCGCGCAACTGCGTGGCCCCTTCGAGTACCTGAAACCTTTCGCTTTGCGCGGCCACGGTCGCGCGGACGAGTTCCCGGTCGCGTTGCGCGAAGGCGATCAGGGCAGAGGCCATCCGATCGGCGTGCTCAGTGGCGGGCATGAGCCCTCCGGGGTCGAGTTCAAGGAGGGCATGCTTGGCGGCAAATCCGACGATGGTCTTGCGGGTCGCGGAGCGAACCCGATCGAAGAAGGTGGCCTGCATGTGGGGGTACGTTGGGACGAAGAGCGGGTCGCAGATGTAGGCGGTGAATTCGGCGAGCACTTTGCGGCCCTGTATCGGAGGATGGGTGAGCAGGGTCGTCAACGCCACGGCCAAGTGGCCACGGGCGACTTCAGGGCGAGGCTCGTAGACGTCCCCAAGCGTGCGCAGCGAGGGATGCACACACAGATTGCGGTCCTCGCGGATACGTTCCAGCTCACGGGAGCCGATCGAGTCGATGAGCTCGAACTCGACGGCTCGCTCCAGCAAGCCGGACTCGATGGCCTGCATGGCCCGTACGCCCTGGCTGTTCAGCCCCTTCGTCTGGGCGTCGGTGAGAGTGGTACGGAATCCAGCGGCCTGGGCGTCGCCGTCATCGGCCAGCCGCACGAGCTTGGTGATGATGTCTGCGGTCACAGCGGTCCACGTCGTGGCGATACACGCTCGGGTAGCGCCGGCGTTGTAGCAGCGCCATGCCTCCTCGACCAGTGGCCTCACACCTGGGTTCCACACTTGGCTGATCAAGTTCTCCACATCGGACACCGCGCTATTCTCCACCCCAGCAAGCCACGCCGGGGGGTCTTCGGCCACTCGTGATCCGTGGTGCTGTGATTGCTCAGCTTGGTGATCGGCTTCGTACCAGTGAACCGATGTTCAAAGATCACGACCAAACTTGTGGCCGTCAGAGTACACACGGTCGCGGCTTGTCACGCCCACCTTCGACCGGCGAGAGATCCACCTATAAGTCGTACTGTGGTGGACATGCTGCGTGATGGTGACGGTTCCGGGTTCTGGAGCAGGGAGCTCACCACGCTTTCTGAACTTCTACTGCAGGTAGGGAATCAGCACGCGGCCCGACTGCTGTCACTGGTGCAGGACGCCGATGCGGTCGCCCCGGAACCTGGGGGCCAGACGAGGGCCGTGACGCTACGCGTTCGTCCGATCTTCCTAGACCTGTTCCGGCCCGCCGACTTGGAAGCCATCGCCGCCCAGATGGACAAGATGATGTCCATCGGAGATGGTCCACGCCATGAGGTGACGGTCGCCGCGATGCTGGCCGACCCCTTCGCCAAGCCAGAACTAGGGGGCGCCGGCACCTTGACCATTCAGCTACGGGAGGCGATCGCCGACGCGCTGCATCCGGTGAGATCCTACGATCTGCCGCAGGTATGCCGGGCGTTCGGGCTCGACGATGGAGAGGGCGAGGAGGCGCACTACAGCAAGCGCGCATACGTGCGCAGCCGCATCTCGCACTACACACAGGACCAACTGCACGAACTCGGTGTCCAGGTGGTCGAAGAACACTATCTGCCACAGCTCTGGGGGCTGTTACAGGTATTGGCCGGCAAGCGCTCCGGAGTCGGCAGCACGTTCAAGAACCTGATCTTCGCAGCGGATGGGCCGAAGCCTGAGCTGGTGCTTGCTGACGCGGTCAGTAACACGATCGAGATCGTGGCCAACGCGCAGTTCTGCCTAGTGTACGACCGTCCACTCGGCGACTCTGGGTTGACCTGGGCGGACCTGGTGACGTGGTGGAGAGAGACTCACGCGCCAACGGACGTGAATGACCGGACGGCCGCGAACGAGCTGTACTACCGCCTGCTGCGCTCGCTCGACGCTGGTCGTATTGCGTCACCCGAGCCGGGCCCGGAGACATTGATGTTCCAAACGTATGTGGCGCTGCTCAAGGATCAAGGGTTTCAATTACCGGCCTTGGTTCCGCAGGTGTACTTGCACTACGACCCGTACACGAGGGCACAGAGAAAAGCAGTGGGGCCACTTCCCCGCCAGCGCATGGATTTCCTGATGCTGCTGCGGGGCCGACGACGCCTGGTCATCGAGATCGACGGCGTCCAGCATTACGCGATCGAGGGCAAGGCCAGCCCAAGGCTGTACGCGCAGATGGTCGCCGAAGATCGGGAGCTGTACCTGGCAGGGTATGAGGTAGTGCGCTTCGGTGGGGATGAGTTTCGCTCATCAGACGACGCCCGGGGCATGCTCCGCGAATTCTTCGAGCGACTTCTGACGGCGCATGGCTATCTCAGCGAGAACCAACAAGGCACCAGCCCATCCTGAGCGAACTTACCGAACACAACTTGCCCGCGCCGTAGACGCGCAGAGGAGGCTGGGCGTGATGCCGATGACCTCAATGACCGATCGACGCACGGGCCGTCGCCCACAGGCGACGGCCCGCCCTCTGGATTCCGCTCAGATCAGCCGCGGACACACTCCGGGTAGCAGCGTCGCCCACCCCACTGCGTTTGTACTGCTCAGGCCATGCCTCTACCTTCCCCGCAGGCCCGATGGTCAGCCAGTACCGCGCAGGTGCATACCGCCTCAGACGGACACACCCGCTGGTCCGGTGGCCAGCGATTTGCCTGCGGCCACAGGCAGCCCTGCTGCCAGGATCCGGGCGGTGCCACCGGAAATGCGGACCGCCCCGGCATTGCCGGGGCGGTCGTGATGAGATCGGGTCCGCTGGCGGCCTCGCCGCCGGTGTCGTCCAGCGCGGTCAGCCAGCCTCCATCGCCGATGGCATGCGCCTATCCCCCTTCGTCCAGTCTCGACGGCTGACAGCGTGCCGTCTCGGCCGTGGCATTGCACAGGAAGCCGACCGTCTCGCCGACCTCGACCATCAAGCAGGCGAGCACAACGCCCACCATAATGCGGCGTCTGAGCCGCCCTTCCCGCCCCGCGTTCCTTGTCCGTGTGGTGGCACCGCTCCACCTCGCGCGTAATCTGGTTGGCCATGTTTCCCTCCCAAATAGGGGATCTACTTATGTGAGAAGTAAAAATGGGATCGATGATACGGAGCTTCCCGGCTCACTGTGGTCGGCTCGATAGATATGGCTCGGCAAACAGATAAGGTCTGGCGGCGGATCGGCACGGAGCAGCCTGCTCGAAGTTGGCGGACCCTGCGTTGCCTATACAAGATTTCTTCTTGGAGCGGAAGTGGCACGCATCGGGCACTGCCAGAAGAAGGGCCATCATGGGTACAGTCAGTATACTAAATCCCCCTTTTAGCGGAGTTCACCCGCGAGGCCGGCTCGTTTGATCCAGCGTCCCCACCGGGGGCTGCGCCGGAATTGCTCGGCGATCGCCCGACCTGACGGCAGCGCCCCATCGGGCAGGCGATTTGCCTGAGCCCACTGCCACGCGATTCGACGTAGGTCCGGAACCATCCCCGAGACATCCGGAGCGGTACCCACTCCGTTTGTGGCGGGCCACGCCAGCACCACCGTGCTGCCTGATGTGGTCGCCCCTCCTGCGTCGATCACACCACTCATGGCAGCAAGTCGCCGGATCTGCATCATCAGGAGCTCATAGCTACCGATCAGCGCAGCACTCGGCCAGGCCGCGATGATCCGGCCGATGAGACTCGGTTCAGCAACGGCGACGTTCGCTCCCAGGCTGGCCAGACTGGCGACCACCAGCATGCCCCAAGCCAGAAGGCCTCCCCGCGAGCCGTATCGACCAGCCAGCAGGATGGACATGGAGGCGACCACGATCGCGCCATCGACCGCCAGCGGGATGAGCACCGCCGCAAGCGGATCCTCACCATGCCGAAGGCACAATTGGTGCATGTGACGGAACGAGACAACGGCCGCAATGAACGCGAGTAGCAAAACGCCCGCAGTCGTCGTACGCTGGATCCAGCGGTCCGGACACATCTCAGACCACCGCCCCAGCGTCGAACTCGATGCTGAGAGCGCATTGGGAATTGGTTGATCTCGGTCCTCGGACACAAACCTTTTCACTATGCTCGGTGTGGGGTAGATTTCTACCCTCACTTTCGAGCTTCCTGGATGGTAGGTCAACCGCAGCCCCATCCGCTGGTAGACCTCCCCCTTCAGATCCGCCGGGACCTGGGCGATCTGCCGCGCCACGTCGCCGATCTCGGTCACCAGCGCGGTGATCTCGTCTCTGCTCAGGCGGGTGCTCCTCTTGCCGGCTTGCAGGTCGGCTTCGGCCTTCAGGCGTTCGGCCTTGGCCTCGTTCACCCACTGGCCGATCTCGGCCGGATCGCCACCGGCGTCGATGGCCGCGCGGTAACGGGCCAGCTTGCGTTCGGCCTCCGCGATCGCCGTACGGGCGATCTCGGTACGCGCGTCCCGGGCCTGGTCCGGCTGGTCGGCGCACATCTGCTCGATCGTGGCCGCGATCCGGTGCGGCGCGAACGCCCGGCACAGCCAGCGGTCCACCCGCGCCACGATCGCGTCCTCTCGCAGGTAGACGTTACGCGGGTGATCGATGCTATTGCCGATCGCGTATTCCCGGGGGAACGCGCACCGGTAGTAGGCGGCGTTGTTGACCCACTGGCTCTGCATCTTGCGCTCACAGATCCCACAGAACATCACCCCCTTGAACGCATACGGGTGGCGGGCGCGGTGCGGCTTGTGCTCACAGCTTCCCCGGCCGCGCGTGGCGAGGATGGCCTGGACGTCCCGGAACAGGTCATCGTCCACAAGCTGTGGATGCACCACCCGATCCGAGATGATCCACTTACCGGTCTCGTTCCACCGTTGCTTGGTGGTGTGGCCCAAGGTGACATCCTCGACATCCAGCAGTACCTCGTCCTTGCGCTGCCGGTTCCACACCTGACGCCCGGTGTAGCGCGGATTGGTGAGTATGGTCCGGATCGCGCTCTTGGACCAGCCGATGCCCGAACGGTGCCGGTTACGGGCCGGGTCATGCGCCGACGGACACGGGATACCGTCACGGGTCAGCCCTTCGGCGATCGCGAACAGCCCCTTGCCCTGGGCGAACTCGGCGAAGATACGTTGAACGACCGGCGCGGCGTACGGGTCGGCGTCCAGGCCGCGCAGGCGTTTGCCGTCGGCGGCCTTGGCCGGGTTCGGGTGTGGTCCCAGATCGATCAGGCGGTAGCCGTACGGCGGGCGCCCGCCCAGGAACCGGCCCTCGACCTCGGCCATCGCCGCCATCGCGGTCCGCACCCGCACCTTGATCCGGTTTCGCTCCCCTTTGCTGACCCCGCCGAACATCAGCATGATCAGCTCATGCGCCTCGTTCGACGCATCGATCGGCCCGCCGACCTCGGGCACCCACAACGGCACCTGGTAGTGGTTGAACAGCTCGAAGGTGTTACCGAACTGGTTGCCGTAGAACGCCCGCTGCGGCTCGCCGACCACGACCGCCTCGAAGGTGCGGCGCGGGTTGCGCAACTCGGCGAGCAGGGCGCTCGCCTCGGGTCTGCGATGCGGCGGGATGGATCGGGACTTGTCGATGTCGAAGTACTCCGCGACGATGTGCCCGCCGCGGGGTTCGATCAGCATCCGGGCGCGGCGAAGCTGCCACGCGCGTGATGCCTGGGGGTCTTGCCGGTCCTCGCTGGACACCCGCCCCCAGAAGGCGAAAGCGGTCAAAACTTCATCTCCTCTCGTGTGTTGGTGGAATTTCGGGGAGTCCCGGCCCGGCGGACCGGGTCCCCCTGTCAGAAGCCCTCAGGCACCAGTACCGCGACGAAGCACCTCGCGGATCTCCAGGAGCAGGCGCAACAGCGCCGCTCCGGCCCCGGCGGGCAGCGGGTCCGGCAGCTCGGGCAATTCCAGCCCGACCCCGCCGTGATCAGCCGCCGGTACGTCTGGTGAGTGCGCCGGTCCCGGGCGACGGCCCGAATCTTCGGCCTCTTCCTTCCTGGCGTGCGACGAAGCCGCTGGCACAGGCCCTGCAGGGCACGCTTTGGGAGGCGCTGAGCAGGCCTTTTGTAGCCGCTCAGGCATCCTCACCCCCCGCCGCGATGAGCCGGGGGCGGGCCCGCTCCCGTTGAATACGGTCATCGGCCGCCCCCGGCCGTCCGGATCTCCCACACTGCGCCCCTGCTAGGGCGACCGGGGAGGTGGCGGAACCCGGCGGCGTGAAGGGCGGAAGCCGCCCCACCGGGACGGATGAGCCGCGTATCGGCGATCAGCCGCCGATAACCCCGCCCGCGTGCCGCCTGCCACACGGCGTTCAGCAGCGCCGTATCGGCGTCTGGGGTGCCGTCGGTGGCCAGGCAGGTGATCTCGGCGGTGTGACCGTCGTCGTGCCGCCAGGAGATCGGGCTGCCGGCGAACACGACCCCGGTCAGCGTTCCCGGTCCGGTCTCGACGCCGAGAACGATCTCGGCGTCGGCCGGCGCGGCCGGGCTGGGTTGAATCCATGCGGCGAATGCGCGGGCGGTCTGTATCTGCACCGGCCTAACCCGCAGCCGCCGGATTTCTGTTGTGGTCAGCCCGTAGCGGGCGGTATTCGAGTCATTTCGGTTCTCCATTGCTGTGGTCGGGACACGCTGATTTCCGGATGCGCGCCGCCCGGGCCTGCGAGTGCGGGCCGGGTGGCGTGCGACCAGGCAAGCAGACGGCTCAGAAGCAGCTCAGAGCCTGCCCCAGAAGGTGCTCAGAAGGTGCTCAGAACCTCGGCGCCGACTCAGAAGCACCTGCCCAGATACTCAGAACCCGGCCAGACGCCGGAAAGTTCTGAGGAATTCCTCACCGGCTTCCCCGCATTCTTCTGAGCCGTTTCTGAAGCGGCGTGCATAACGGTTGACGAACCCCAGCGCATTCGTCTTCGACCGGAGCACCGCCATGAACACCCACCGCACGAACCGCCACACCGAATCGCCCCTGGACACCGCCGAGGCCTCGTTCCGCCTGCTCACCACCCACCGCGGCGGAATGGTCCTGGACTGCACCCACATCCCCGGCCTGCCACGCGGTCTGGTCGGGCTGCGCGACCTGCGGCTCCTGCTCGCCGGCCGTGAGGTCACCGATGAGGCCCGTGATGCGGTGTGGCGGGAGCTGGCCGGCCGCGCCCGCAGCGCAGGCCCAGGCTCGGAGGCAGGGCCGGATTCGGGGCCGGGGTCGGCGTGGACCCTCGCCGCGGTCGGTATGGCGATGCCCGCCCTGCGCCGGATCGCCCTCGCCCTCACCCGGGATCTGCCGTGTGGCGACCCGGTGGACATCGACATCGCGATCATGGCCGGTTACCTGCGGGCCCTGCACCGGCTGGATGCCCGCCTGCCGGATGTCGGCGGCCGGTTGTGCGCGGCGGCCCGGCACGCGGGCGCACACGTGCGCCGTCACCTCTCCACAACCGCCCAGCGGCGGCCAGGCCAGGATGCGCCGCCGGGGCGCCTACCGGCTGGGCCGACCTCGCTCTGACCTGGCGCTTTATGGAGCACGCCTCAGCCACTCTCAAGCGGCTGTCCATTGGCTTGCCAGAGGTCACATCAGCGGTCAGCCACAAAGCGTCTGCACTGCCATACATGGCCGTGTAGAGCAGCGCCACGCTGCGCCTGAACCGGCATCATGACGTGGTGCGCATACTGATCCTGGGTGGCTCATGGTTCGTTGGCCGTGCGGTGGTCGCCGACGCGATAGGGCGGGGGTGGGAGGTCACTCTCTTCAACCGGGGCCGTAGCGCCGGCGCTCCAGAAGGGCCCCTTCACGTTCGCGGAGACTGGGAGCGCGCTGCGGATCTCGCCCGGCTCGCGGCTCATGGGCCTTGGGACGTGGTCGTGGATGTCGCTGGTGCCGTACCGGCCGTGGTGCGCAACGTGGCGCGGGCACTTGCCTCTGCCGCAGAACGCTACGTCTTCATGTCCACCATCTCGGTCTACCGGGACTGGCCATACCAGCCGGTGGATGAGTCCTCGCCCCTCTGGGACGGTGATCCCGACCTGGACCCCGGCACGCGGCGATGGGATCCAGATGCCTACGGCCCGCTCAAGGTGGGCTGCGAGCTGGCGATCCGCCGGGAGTTCGGCGACCGGGCGTTGTTCATCCGCCCCCACGTGATCCTCGGCCCCGGCGAGTACGTAGGCCGTCTGCCCTGGTGGCTGAACCGGATCAGCCGGGGCGGTCATGTTCTCGCACCCGCACCGCCCGGGAGGGCCATTCAGCCGGTCGATGTTCGTGACGTCGCCCGGTTCACCCTCGACATGATCGCCACCAATGCCACCGGCCCATTCAACGTCGCCGCGCCGATCGGCCGGGACACCTTCGGGGGCCTCCTGCACGCGTGCAGAGAGGTGACCGGATCGACGGCCGAGTTCGTGTGGGCCGATGAAGCATGGCTCGCCCAGCAGGGGGTTCGGGAGTGGACAGAGATCCCGCTCTGGCGGACACTGCCGACCGCATGGGCGATGAACACCGACAAGGCCCGGCAGGCGGGACTCACCTGCCGATCGCTGCAAGAGACGGCCGCCGCTACTTGGCACTGGCTGCAAGGTGGCGGCGTTCCCGTCGCTCACGAACGATTCGCCGAGCACGGGATCAGCGTCGAACGGGAGGCCGAGTTGGTTGCAGCTTGTCTTTGAGCTGCTGGTTGTTGCTGCGGAGTAGAACCCGATCGCGACATCGGGGACGTTCGACGCATTCGATGCGTCGCTTCCTATTCACCTTGAGTGATCATTGTGTTCGGGCGGATGATAGCCGCTATGCGCAGACGTGTGCTGATCTGGGCCGGCGCCGCGATTACGGTCGCCGCCCTGGCTGGAACGGGCATCTACCTGGCACGCGTCGGTCTGGCCGACGCCGATACCCTTACCAGCGCGCTCGGCCTGGCCGCTGCGCTGGCCGGGCTGGCCACCGCGGTCATCGGGCTGTTCACCGCCCGCCCCACATCCCAGCCC
>NZ_POUA01000759.1 GCF_003236385.1 Spongiactinospora gelatinilytica | reverse complement strand
CCCCGGCGCCCCCCTCGCCGGCACCCTCGCCAAGGGCGCCTTCGGCGACATCCTTACAAAGTCCCACGAAAAACTCACCACCACCGGCTACGACCAAATCGCCAAACACATGGCCGGCACCTCCGGCCTCCCCCTCGACCTCGCCTACCACGACCTCGCCGACAACGAGGCAGCGGTAGACCGCCTGACCGAACAAATGGTCGCCTCCACCATGCTCACCCACGGCCTTTTCGAGCACGTCCGATTGACGGATGAGACCTTCATCACCGATCACAATCCACCTCGGATCAAGCCCATCGCGTCAATGACGCCGGCTCAGTACGGAGACTTCCTGAAGTGGGCGCGTCAGATCAGCGACATCAACGACCTACTCGAAAGGGGCAGGGACACCCTGAACAACAGGAGCGACGCGCGGCGCAACCTCGATTTGGCCGCCTACAGGGTCTCCAAGGACGAGCCATGAGCGATGTGGCCCGCTTCGGGGTCATGCTGGGCATGGTCGCCAGCCTGTTGCTCGGTTGCTCGGCCTCCGTACAGACCGGTATGGCCGCGCCGAGGGCAGACACCCGCCCGGTGCTCGACTCGGCACCTTACATCTGCGAGTTCGTCCCAGCGGAAGCGGTCCGGTTGATCAGTGGTTACTCAGGTCCGCTGACCAGCCGTATGAGTGGTGAGTGGAAGACATTCGGGCATTGCAGGACGCCGGATATCTACCCGGATCCCGTGTCGATCGGCTGGGCGCAGGAGGATGGGGACAAAGTATGGGAGCGACTCCACGGAGGGGAGTTCGCCAAGTATCGTCCTACGCCGCTGCCGCCGGATCTGGGAAGGGGATCGGTCCTCGTCGTGGCGGATCCGCCCGGGTCGATGGATCCCTATGACGTCTTTTCGATCTTCCGGTGCGGTGGTGTCGCCCCATGGATCGACATCTCCATGGCGCGGGTGGCCGAGGGGCGGGATGCGGTTAGGGATTTGACGGAGTTGATGCGGATCGCGCAGCGGCGGTATGGGGAGTTGCATGGTTGTGTGCCGCGTCCTGGCTGATCGGCGGGGTGGGGGTGG
>NZ_POUA01000758.1 GCF_003236385.1 Spongiactinospora gelatinilytica | reverse complement strand
GTTCCGTTGGGGGGTGGTGGGGGCTTTATGTCTGGGTCGGCCAGGTCGCGGAGGGTGTCGAGCTCGACTGTGCGGCGGTTGCGGTAGAGGGCCAGGACGATGGCGAGGCCGACGCCGAGTTCGGCGGCGGCGATCACGATGACGAACAATGTGAGCACCTGCCCGCCGTGCAGGCGGTCTTTGAGCCATACGTCGAAGGCGACCAGGTTGAGGTTGACCGCGTTGAGCATGAGCTCGACCGACATCAGGACCAGCACGGTGTTGCGGCGGGCGAGCACGCCGTAGACACCTACGGAGAACAACAGGGCGGACACCACGGCCGGGTAGACGATATGCATCAGCGCCCCCTGATATCGGTGCGTGAGAGCACGATCGCGCCGATCAGGGCGGCCAGCAGGAGCACGGAGAGCGCTTCGAAGGGCAGTACCCAGTTGCGGAACAGGCTGCTGCCGACCTCGGAGGCCGCTCCCCTGCCGGGTGTCAGGTCGGCGTAGGCGGTGCGGAACCCGTCGATCACGACGGTCACCAGCACGGCGGCGGTGGCGAGGGCGACGATGGCGGCGACCACGCGGTTGCCGCTGTCGAGGTCGGCGGATCGGCCGATCGGCGCCCGGGTGAGCATGATGCCGAACAGCAGGAGCGCCACGACCGCTCCCACGTAGATGAGCACCTGGACCCACGCGACGAACTCGGCGGTGAGCACCAGATAGCAGCCGGCCAGAGCGCCGAAGCAGAGGACGAGCCAGAGGGCGGCGTGGACGAGCTGCCTCGTCGTGACGACGAGCAGCGCCGACCCCACGGTCACCGCGCCCAGGAGCAAGAAGACGATCTCTTGCCCGGTCGGCGACAGGTAGGACGGCACCGCCCCGGTCATCACTCCTCCTTGGGATCCGGTGGTCGATCCGGCCTTTGCGAAGGAGTTTGCCGCTCGTCCCGGCCGCTCGTGTCACCCGAATCGGATTCTGTGGATGACCGCGAAGCGGCGGTTCCGCCTGTGGATATCTCGCCGCCTTCTGGCGGGCGGGCGGGGGGTTCGGCGGTTAAGGGTTCATCGCCGCTCACG
>NZ_POUA01000757.1 GCF_003236385.1 Spongiactinospora gelatinilytica | reverse complement strand
ATGTCTGGGCCGCCGCCGTCGCAGGTCCCGCGGTCGGCCCAGACATAGGCGTTTCCGGGTACCTCGTTCTGCGTCCACCAGCGGGCGGACCAGTTGTGGCCGCCGTGGGAGGCGATCATCCCGCCGTGGTAGACCGAGGTCGGCTGCCAGGCCGACGCGCAGACCGCCGCGGCGGCGGAGGACATGGGGGCGATGATCGCCACCACGCCGGCGACGACCGCTGCCGCGGCCACCGACGCGGTGATCCTTAGTCCGCGTATCGACACCTGACCACTCCTTCGTACGGCGCGGCCGTCCCGGCGGCGCACATTCTTTTAGGAAAGTTTCCTAAAAGTCAACGCGATAGTAGTTTTCGCCGCCCGCCTCCACAAGGCCCAACCGGCCCTGCTGCCCGGTGACTCCAGCGGGCCTCGACCGGGGGTGCGGATGCTTGACAGTCTCATTCACCACAAGGAGCACCGATGAGTGATATGTCCGACAAGACGGCCCTGGTGACGGGGGCGTCCCGCGGCATCGGCCGGGCCGTCGCGCGCCGGCTGGGCGCCCAAGGAGCCCTGGTCGCGGTTCACTACGCCACCAACGAGGAGAGCGCGGCCGAGACCGTGGCCGCCGTGCGGGAGGCGGGCGGGAGCGCCTTCGCCGTACGCGCCGAGTTCGGCACCGGCGCCCGGCCCCTGGAGGCGGAGATCGGCGAACTGCTCACCGAAGTGGCGCGCGGACTGGACGGCAGGACACTGGACGTGCTGGTGAACAATGCGGGCACCTGGGTGGGCTCGTTCGAGGAGGTCACGCCGGAGGAGTTCGCGCGGGTGTTCATGGTCAACGTGACCGCGCCGTTCTTCCTGGTCCAGCGGGCGCTGCCACTGATGAGCGACGGCGGGCGGATCGTCAACATCTCCACCGCCAGCACCAGGATCGCCCTGGCGGGCGAGGCGCCCTACGCGATGACCAAAGGCGCGGTGGAGCGAATGGGCTTCGCCCTGGCCAACGAGCTGGGCAAGCGGGGCATCACGATCAACACCGTCGCCCCCGGCCCGACCCCCACCGGCAACAACCACCACTGGCT
>NZ_POUA01000756.1 GCF_003236385.1 Spongiactinospora gelatinilytica | reverse complement strand
GGATTAGAGCGTTGATGGGGCGGGAGACGGCCGTGGGGATGGCGCTTGGGGTGATGTTGGACGCGGCGGTGGGTGATCCGCGGCGGGGGCATCCTGTGGCGCTGTTCGGGCGCGCGGCCGCTGCGTTGGAACAGAAGCTGTACGGCGACGCCCGCGGCCGAGGTGTCGCGCATGTGGCGATCTGTGTTGGTTCGGCCGCCGCGCTCGGGGTGACCGCCGAGTGGGCGACCAGACGGCGGCCGGTGGCCAGGGCGATGGTGACGGCCGCGGCCACGTGGGCCGTGCTCGGCGGTACCACCCTGGGCAGGGAGGGCCGCACCCTGGCAGACGCGCTGGAGAGCGGCGACCTGGCGGCGGCCAGGCGGCGGTTGCCGCACCTGGTCGGGCGCGACCCGAGCGGGCTTTCGGCCGCCGAGATCGCCAGGGCGGTCGTCGAGTCCGTCGCGGAGAACACCTCCGACGCCGCGGTGGCCCCGTTGCTGTGGGGCGCGGTGGCGGGTGTGCCCGGGCTGCTCGCCTACCGCGCGGTCAACACCCTCGACGCCATGATCGGGTACCGCTCGCCGCGCTACGCCCGGTTCGGCTGGGCCGCCGCCCGCCTGGACGACGCCGCGAACCTGGCCCCCGCCCGGCTCACCGGCCTGCTCGCCGCCGCCTGCGCGCCGGTGGCCGGTGGCTCGCCCGCCCGTGCGGCGGCGGTGCTGTGGCGCGACGGCCACCGCCATCCGAGCCCCAACGCCGGGCGCTGCGAGGCGTCCTTCGCGGGCGCGCTCGAGCTCACCCTCGGCGGGCGCAACGTCTACGCCGGGCGTGTCGAGCACCGCCCGGAGATGGGCGACGGACGCGAGCCGTCGCCGCCCGACATCCACCGCGCCGTACGCCTGGCCCGCGCCGTCTCCCTGTCCGCCGCCGCCCTGACGATCGGCGCCCGTGCCCTCCTCGCAAGCCGGACCCTCAGAACGGCCCGAGCCCGCACGGCAGCCAGGGCCCTCGGTACGGGGCAAAGGCTTTCCGCCGTACGCCTGGCCCGCGCCGTCTCCCTGTCCGCCGCCGCCCTGACGATCGGCGCCCGTGC
>NZ_POUA01000755.1 GCF_003236385.1 Spongiactinospora gelatinilytica | reverse complement strand
GTCTTGGGGGAGACAGGTGATGTGATGGGGGTATGAGGCGGGATCTGCTGTTCGCTGGATTGGCGTTCGCGGGCGGGCTGGTCTTGTTGGCCACCGGGGTTTCGGTGGGCTGGTGGTGGTCAGGGTCGTCGGCGTGGGTGTTGGCCGGGCCGTTGGCATTGGTGTGTGCCGGGGTGGCCGTGCGGCGGCGGGCGCCGTTGGTGGCGCTTGGGCTCGGGGTGGCCGGGGTGGCCGGGGACCTGTGGTTCGGGCCGACGCTGGGCACGATCGTGATATTCACCGACAATCTGTACTCCGCCACGCTCTACGGCCCGCGCAGGATGGCCCCCTGGATGGTGTGGATCACCTGTACGCTCGCCGTCGTCATCGGGAGCGTCGCCGGGGTCGTGCTGTGGGACTGGCGGTGGGTGGCGGTGGCCGCGGTACAGGCCGGGCTGGTGTTGACCACGCCGGTGTTCAGTGCGGTGATCCTGCGGCAGCACCGAAACCAGGCGCAGGCGGAGCGGGCGCGCGCCGAGCAGGTGGCCCGGCTGGCCGAGCTCGACCGGCGGGCCGCGGTGAACGCCGAGCGGGCCCGGATGGCGCGGGAGTTGCACGACATGATCGCCAACCATTTCAGCGCCATCGCGATCCAGTCCACGGCCGTGCTGTCCCGCCGTGACCTGGACGGCGAGGCCGTACGCGGGGTGCTCGCGTGCATCAGGGAGAACAGCGTCCAGGGCATGGCGGAGATGCGCGCCATGATCGAGCTGCTGCGCCAGGAGGGCGGCGGCGAGCAGGGCGAGGCGACCAGGCGGCGGCTGGCGGACTCGGAGGATCTGGTGGAACGGGCGCGGCGGTCCGGGGTGGACGCCTGCCTGCGGGTGTCGGGCACCCCGGCGGAGCTGCCGGCCTCGGTCGATCTCGCCGGATACCGGATCGTGCAGGAGGCGCTGACCAACGTACTCAAGCACGGCGACCGGCGGGCCGACGTGGCGATCGACTACGTGGCCGACCGGGTCACGGTGACCGTGGAGAACCCGGTCGCGAACGGGCGTACCCGGCTGCCGGGGGCGGGTACGGGGCTGGTCGGGATGAACG
>NZ_POUA01000754.1 GCF_003236385.1 Spongiactinospora gelatinilytica | reverse complement strand
GCCCTCGCCCTCCTGACGGCCTCGGCCGACGACGATGACGACGACGACGATCGTGGTGCGTCGCGCGGCGGCAAGTCCCGCGACGACGACGATGACGACGACCGTCGTGCGCTGCGCGGCGGCGGGTCCCAGGACGATGACGATGATCGCCGGGTCCCGCGCGGTGGCGTGGACACCGGTAAAGGCGGTACGTCCCGGGACGACGACTCTCCGCGGGGTGAGGACGACGCCAAGGCCGTCGGTACGACCGTCGCCCGGGACGCCAAGCCGGTGGCGGCGGAGTCCCCGGGCACGGACACGGGCCTGCCCGGCGGCCTGCTCGCGAGCGTCGCGGGTCTGGCCGGGCTCGGCGGGCTGGCGGGCTTCGGCCTGTGGCTGCGCCGCCGCGTCGACGCGGAGAGCTGACCGTGGAGCACCGGCACGGCGTACGCCGATCCGATTTCCACGGGATGGGCACCGCCGCCCTGGCCATGGCCCTGGGGGCGGGCACCTGCCTCGCGCCCGCTGACGGCCGGACCGCGACCTCGTCCTCCCCGGCGGGGGCCCCGCGAGCCGTACCGGTTCCGGTGCCGTCCCCCTCCCCTTCACCCTCGCGTTCGCCCGCGCCGAAGCGTGACGCCGCGAAGCCCGTCGTGCTCCATCTGCCGTCCGTCGGGGTCTCCACACGGATGGTCGGCCTGCGGATGGACCGGCGCGGGCGTCTGGCCGCGCCAGCGCGGTTCGACGTGGCCGGGTGGAACGTCGCCGGGCCCGAACCGGGGGAGCCCGGCGTGGCCGTGGTCGCCGGTCACGTCGACTCGCGTACCGGACCGGCGGTCTTCTACCGCCTGCGGCACCTGAAGCCGGGCGACCCTGTCCATGTCGAACGGGCGGACGGTACGTCCGTCACCTTCACCGTCCGCCGCCTGGCTCAGTATCCCAAAACCCGCATCCCCGACCAGGTGGTCTACGGCGCCACGAAGGACCCGCAGCTCCGCCTCATCACCTGCGCCGGCGCGTTCGACCCCGGCCGCCGCGGCTATCGCGACAACCTGGTCGTCTTCGCCGACCGGGGACGAACCTCCCGCTGACCTGCCACACCCCACCCCGGTCCAACCC
>NZ_POUA01000753.1 GCF_003236385.1 Spongiactinospora gelatinilytica | reverse complement strand
GTTGCGGGCGGGCGGGGCGCAGATCGCCCTGGCCGCGTCCAACCCGCTCTCCACCCAGGACGACGTGGCGGCGGCGCTGGCGGAGTACGGCGTCGCCGTGTACGCGCGGGCCGGAGTCGATCGCGAGACCTACTACCGGCACATCAACCAGGCGCTGGACATCGCCCCGGAGATCGTCCTGGACGACGGCTGCGACCTGGTCAACACCCTGCACACCGAACGCCTGGAACTGCTGCCCGGGGTCACCGGCGGCTGCGAGGAGACCACCACCGGCATCATCAGGCTCCGCCAGATGGCCGCCGAGGAGGCCCTGCGCTTCCCGGTGGTCGCGGTCAACGACACCCGCACCAAGCGGATGTTCGACAACCGGTACGGCACCGGCCAGTCCACCCTCGACGGCATCATGCGCGCCACCAACACGTTGCTGGCGGGCAAGACGGTGGTCGTGGCCGGGTTCGGGTACTGCGGCCGGGGCGTCGCCGAACGTGCCCGGGGGCTCGGCGCGCGGGTGATCGTCACCGAGATCGACCCGGTCAAGGGACTGGACGCGACCTTGCAGGGGTACGAGGTCCAGCCGATGGCGGTGGCCGCCGAGCGTGGCGACGTGTTCATCACCGTCACCGGCAACCGGGACGTGATCCGCGCCGAACACCTGGCGGCCATGAAGGACGGCGCGATTCTCGCCAACGCGGGGCATTTCGACATCGAGATCGACGTACGCGCCCTGGAGGACCTGGCCGAGGCGGTCCATCCGGGGGTGCGGCCCAACACGGACGAGTACGTGCTGGCCGACGGCCGCCGCCTGCTGCTGCTCGCGGAAGGGCGCCTGGTCAACCTGACGGCCGCCGAGGGACATCCGGCGGCGGTCATGGACATGTCCTTCGCGGCCCAGGCGCTCGCGGTGACCTGGCTGGCCCGCGAACGCGTCCGGCTGGTGCCGGGGGTGTACGACGTGCCGCCGGAGATCGACACCGAGGTCGCCCGGCTGAAGCTCGCGGCGGCCGGCATCGAGGTCGACACCCTCACCCCCGACCAGGAGACCTACCTCCACTCCTGGCGCACCGGCTCCTAACCCCCCAGTGGCCTACGCCCCAACGCCCAATGGCCCGCGCC
>NZ_POUA01000752.1 GCF_003236385.1 Spongiactinospora gelatinilytica | reverse complement strand
AAACCGGCCACCCCCGCCCGGTCGGACTCACTGTGCCCGCTGCCCGCCATCACCTGCACGTACTCGGTCAGACCGGCGTCGGAAAGTCCACCTTCCTGGCCAACCTCATCCTCTCCGACGCCCACACCGGCCGAGGCGTCCTCGTCATCGACCCCAAGGGCGACCTCATCGACGACGTACTCGACCGCCTCCCCGAACGCGCCATCACCCGAACAGTCCTGTTCGACCCCGCCGAACCCGGCAACCCGCCCTGCTTCAACGTCCTCGCCGGACCCGACCCGGCCTTCGCCGTCGACTCGATCGTCACGATCTTCCACCGCTGTTTCGCCTCGTCATGGGGCCCGCGCCTGGACGACCTCATGCGTTCGGCCTGCCTCACCATGGTCCGAGCACAAGGTCACAGGGCCACCCTCGCCGACGTCCCCAAGCTCCTCACCGACACCGCGTTCCGCGCCCGGATCACCGGCCGCCTCGACGACGAGCTGCTGCGCGGCTTCTGGTCCGCCTACGACGAACTGTCCCCCGCCGCCCGCGCCACCGTGATCAGTCCCGTCATGAACAAACTGCGAGCCGTACTCCTCCGCCCGTTCGTACGCGACGCCCTGTCCGGCGGCCCATCGACCTTCGACCTGGCCCGCACCCTGGACACCGGCGGTCTGGTCCTGGCCCGCCTCCCCAAGGGCGTACTCGGCGAGGACGCCGCCCGCCTCTTCGGCTCCCTACTCCTGGCCCACACGTGGCAGGCCATCACCCCACGCGTCCGCCTCCCCGAACACGAACGCCGCGACGCCGCCGCCTACATCGACGAGGCGCACAACTTCCTCAACATGCCCGTATCGATCAGCGACCTACTGGCCGAGGCCCGCGCCTACCGCTTCTCACTCACCCTCGCCCACCAGCACCTTTCCCAGCTCCCCAAGGACCTCCGCGAGGCCGTCTCCGCGGACGCCCGCAACAAGATCTACTTCGCCGCATCGCCCGAAGACGCCCACGACCTCGCCCGCCACGTCGGCCCGGTCCTGACCCCGCACGACCTGTCCCACCTCGGCGCGTACCAGGCCGCCGGGCGAGTCATGACCGCCAAAGGCGGCCTGGTACGCGCCGAGGTGGGAC
>NZ_POUA01000751.1 GCF_003236385.1 Spongiactinospora gelatinilytica | reverse complement strand
ATAAGAGACAGCGTGCTGCACGTGAGCCTCTCCGGCGCCCACCCGCACATCGCCGTACTCATCCCCGCCCCCCGGCGGCCCGGCGCGAGGAGATGAATCAGCGGCACGAATATCCCGACAGCGGCAATTGCACAGCAGTGCGGTCCGTAGCGCAGTGGTCGCTTCGCCTTTTTCGTATAAAAGAGGATGCCTGTTTCCTGTCCGGCGGCGCGCACCGGCTCGCGTATCTTGACCTGAGGCACACCGGCCTCACCAGCCGGGGCGCGCTACGGCTGCTGGACGTGGCCGGACGCGCCCACTCCCCCACCCGGTACGTCCTGGGCGGCGGTGTGCCGAAGTTGCGGGGCGCATCCGGAGGTGGCGGTGATCCGCAGCGTGTACCGGGCCGGGGGCCGGTCAGTGGGAGCGGCCGTAGGTGAGGTGGCGCAGGGCGGCCTCGGCGGGGCCGCGCCGGCCGTGGCGGGACAAGGTGGCGGCGAGCAGGACGGTGCCCAGCCAGGTCAGGACGGCCAGGCCGGACGCCGCCGCGTCGCCGACGCGGGTGGCCAGGCCGCCGAGGTACGGCGTGAACACCGCGACGAACACCACCGACTGGAGCAGGTAGCAGGTCAGTGACCACTGGCCGCAGGCAACCAGCGCGCGGACCACGGGCCCCCGCTTCAGGCGGTCGGCGAGGAGCCCGGCCAGGGCGGCGTAGGCCAGGCCGCCGGCCATGCCGGTCAGGCTGTGCAGGACGTACGCAGAAATGGAGACCGCCTCCGACGGGGCCCACAGCCGCGTGTCGATCAACATCAGTGGGACGGCCCCGGCCAGCGAGACGACCGTGCCGGCGGTCGCGGTCGTGGCCAGTAGCGCGCGGTGCGCGCCGGGCTCCTCCAGTACGCGGCGGCGGGCCGCCCACATCCCGAGCAGGAACGCCGACACCACGCTCACCGCGAAGTACGTCGGCGTCATCGCCGCCCAGCCCACCAGCCGGGACACGGCGGCCTGAACCGGGTCGGCCATCGCCGCGGGCGTGTCGCCCTTGGGGGCGGACACGGTGACCAGCCCGAACAGCGCGAGCACCACGACGTGCAGCACGAGGCCGACGCCGGCGGCCCACAACAGGGCGCGCTCGCGC
>NZ_POUA01000750.1 GCF_003236385.1 Spongiactinospora gelatinilytica | reverse complement strand
GTGCTGGCGGGGCTCGCGGGCGGCGGGCTGGTGGCCGCGTTCCTGGCCCGCTGGATCGGCGGCGTGGTCAACCTCGGCACCGCGCACGTCGCGGCGCCGGTCGCGGGCGGGCCCGCCGTGCCTGGGGCGCTGGAGCTGACCGCGCCCGGCGTGCTGGTCGCCTGCCCGCTGCTGGCCGTCGGCCTGTACGGCCTGCTCCTGGGCCTGGGCCTCTACCGCGACGATGAGCCCCCGCTGCCCTCTCCGCCGCCCTTGTAGGCCACTGTGGCCGGGCGCGGTGGTCCGGTCAGCCGAGCAGTGGCGGGCGGCGGGCCGCGTGCCCGGTGGCGGCCTCGAACGCCGCCGCCGCCCGCAGCACCCCCGCGTCGCCGTACGGCCGGCCTACGATCTGCACCCCCACCGGCAGCCCGCCCGGCGTGAACCCGCACGGCACCGACGCCGCCGGCGCGTGCAGCACGCTGATCCAGTACGCCGACCGCATCCACGCCAGGTAGTCCGGCATCGGCACCCCCGCCACCACCGTCACGTGCGGCTGCTCCACCGGGAACGGCGGCACCTGGCTGACCGGGGCGATCAGCAGGTCGTAGTTCGCCCAGAACGCGCTCATTCTGCGGAACAGGCCGGTGCGCAGCCGTTCGGCCCTGGCCACGTCGGCCGCGGTGAGCGCGCGCCCTGCCGTGATGTTCCAGCGCACGTTCTCGGCCAGCTCCGACTGCGGCAGTTCCCCGTAGGCGAGCGCGTAGTACCACGCCCGGTAGATCCGGAAGGCGTCGTCGGCGGCGGAAAGGTCGAGATCGACCCGTTCGACCCGCGCGCCCAGCCGCTCGAAGACCGCGGGCGCCCGCGCGGTGATCGCCGCCGTGTCCGGGTCCACCGGAAGCCCGCCCAGGTCGGGGCTCCAGGCCACCCGCAGGCCGGTCAGGCCGGCCGGGAACGCTGTGGACAGCCCGGTGGACAGCGCCGCGAACTCCGACCCGTCGCCGGGCAGGGTCAGCGGCGAGGACTGGTCGAACCCGGCGATCACGCCGAGCAGCAGCGCGAGGTCGCCGACCGTCCGTGCCATCGGGCCGCTGACGCCCAGGGTGTACCAGGCGGCGGTGGCCGCGGTGGGGGAGGGGAC
>NZ_POUA01000074.1 GCF_003236385.1 Spongiactinospora gelatinilytica | reverse complement strand
GTTTGGCACGGAGGAGGGACAGGGCGCGGGTGAGGGTGGCGCGGGTGGTGGCGGGGTCGATGACGTCGTCCACCAGGCCGCGTTCGGCCGCGTAGTACGGGTGCATGAAGGTGCGCTGGTACTCCTCCACGCGGACGGCCCGCTGCCGGTCCGGGTCGGGGGCGGCGGCGATGTCCTTGCGGAAGATGACGTTGGCCGCGCCCTCCGCGCCCATCACCGCGATCTCGTTGGTCGGCCAGGCGTACGACAGGTCCGCCCCGATCGAGCGCGAGTCCATCACGATGTACGCCCCGCCGTACGCCTTGCGGACGATCACCTGGATGCGCGGGACGCTGGCGGCGCAGTACGCGTACAGCAGCTTGGCCCCGTGCCGGATGATGCCGCCGTGTTCCTGGTCGGTGCCGGGCAGGAAGCCGGGGACGTCTACCAGGCTGACGAGCGGAATGTTGAACGCATCGCACATCTGGATGAAACGGGCGCCCTTCTCCGACGCCCTGATGTCGAGCACGCCCGCCAGCTGCCGGGGCTGGTTGGCCACGATGCCGGTCACGTGGCCGTCGAACCGGGCCAGACCGCAGATCAGGTTGGGCGCCCAGCCCTCATGGAACTCGAAGAACTCCCCGTCATCGACGATCTCGGCGATGACCTCGGCCATGTCGTAACTCCGCGCCGGGTCGGTGGGCACCAGGTCGAGCAGTACGTCGTTGCGCCGGTCCGGCGGATCGGCGGCCGGTACGGACGGCGGTAGTTCCTGGTTGCTGACCGGCAGCAGGGACAGCAGGTAGCGGACGTCGTTCAGGCAGGCCCGCTCGTCTTCGTAGACGAACCCGGCGACCCCGGTGCGGGTGCCGTGCACCTCCGCGCCGCCCAAGGCCTCGTGGGTGATGTCCTCGCCGGTGACGGCGCGTACGACGTCCGGGCCGGTGACGAACATCTGGGAGGTGCCGTTCACCATGAAGACGAAGTCGGTGAGCGCGGGCGAGTAGGCCGCGCCGCCCGCGCACGGGCCGAGCATGACGCTGATCTGCGGGACGACGCCCGACATGCGTACGTTGCGCTGGAAGATCCCGCCGTACCCGGCCAGCGCGGTGACGCCCTCCTGGATGCGCGCCCCAGCGCCGTCGTTGAGGCTGATCAGCGGCACCTTGGCGGTGGCGGCGAGGTCCATCACCTTGTGGATCTTCTCGGCGTGGGCCGCGCCGAGCGCGCCGCCGAAGATGCGGAAGTCGTGGGCGTACACCAGCACCTCGCGCCCGTGGACGCGCCCCCATCCGGCGACGACTCCGTCGGTGTGCGGGCGGCGGCGTTCCATGCCGAAGCCGGTGGCCTGGTGCTTGCGCAGCGCCTCGACCTCCATGAACGTGCCGGGGTCGAGCAGGATTTCCAGGCGTTCCCTGACGGTCAGCTTGCCCTTGGCGTGCTGCCGCTCGGTGGCGGCGGGGTCGGGGCCGCGGAGGACGCTCTCGCGTACCAGCTCCAGCTCGATGACCCGCTCGCGCATGCCCTCGGGCGGCAGTTCGTCCACCGTGGTGGGCACGGCGGGCCGGACGCGTTCGCCGGGCGCGACTCTCTTCATCCCATCTCCTGTCTTCAACAGCTTGTGGAAGGCCGCGGTCCCGTCCTCGAAGACCATGTCGAATCCGGCGGCCACGAGTTCTTCCACGTAGCTCGCGCCGTTGATGCCGAGCTTGCCGCCGATCACCACGGGCAGCTCCTCCAGCTCGGCGACGGTCCGGAGCTTCTTGATGAGGCGAATCCCGTCCTGGTAGCCGTGTCCGTTGACGCTGCTGGTGACCAGCAGGTCGGGGCGGTGGCGCAGGCACTGCTCGATCAGTTCCTCGTCCGGTACGGCCGGCCCCAGGTTGGTGACCTCGAAACCGGCCTCCTCCAGCAGCAACTGGAGGAAGACCAGGTTCCAGGTGTGCGCGTCGGAGGCGAAGGTGGTGACGATCGCCGTGCGCCCGGTCCGGAGCGGCGGGCGGACGCCCGCCGGCTCGATGCTCACCCGCCCCCCTGATGAGCGCGATGGTGGCCGAGCCTGGACGCCGACACCACCGCACCGCCGCGTACCGCCACCTCCATGGGCGCGGGCCGCCCCAGGAACATGAGCAGGCTGGAGGTGACGCCGTACGCGCCGGTGTTGGGAACGGCGATCAGGTCCCCGGGCTCGACCGGCGGCATCTCGACCTCCCGGCCGATCACGTCGCCGGGCGTGCACAGCGGCCCGACGATCGTGGCGGTCCCGGAAGCGGGCCCGGCCGGGTGGGACAGCCCCACCGACGGCGGCAGCAGGCGGCCCAGCCCGGACATGCCGCCGAAGGCGTTGATGCCCGCGTCCACGATGACGAACGTCCTGCCCCTGCTCCGCTTGACGTTGACGACCTGGCAGACCAGCTCGCCGCAGTCGGCCACCAGGTGCCGGCCCGACTCCACGGCGATCTCCGGCGAGCCGTCCCGCCAGCGCGGCATGTGGACGTCCAGCGCGCGCTCCAGCTCGTCGCGCAGCTTCGGGTAGGCGGGCCGCTCCCCCGGGTGCGCGTACGGCGCGCCGAACCCGCCCCCGATGTCCAGCAGGTCGATCGGCAGGCCGGTCTCCTCGCGCAGCCGCGCCGCGCCCGCGATGGTGTGCCGGAACTCGGCGATCAGGCTCTCCTCGTCGCGGGCGTTGCTCAGCGGGAAGAAGTGGGCCCCCGTGAGGCGGACGCCGGGGACGTCGCGCAGTTCGGGCATCGTCGCGGCCAGGCTCTCGGCGTCGAAGCCGAACTGCGACGGGGTGCCGGTCATCCGGATGCTGGTGGTGGCCGCGGCGGAGGCGCTGTTGACGCGCAGCAGGCAGTTCCCCGTGACGCCGTACTCCTTCGCCACCGCGCCGATCCGCCGCAGGTCGGTGACGGACTCCACGGAGAACGTGCGCACGCCCAGGCCGATGGTCTCGTGCAGTTCGGCCGTGGTCTTCCCGGGGCCGGTGTAGAGGCAGTCGGCGCCGGAGAACCCGGCGTCGAGCACCGCGGCCAGCTCGCCGGTGGAGCTGATCTCGGTACGGCACGGCGGGCCGTCGCCCTCGCGCATGGCGCGCAGCACGTCGGGATGCGGGTTGGCCTTGACGGCGTAGTAGATCGTGACCTGGCCGGGCAGGGCGGCGCGCAGGTCGCGCCGGGCCGCGGCGATCCGGTCGAGGTCGTAGACGTACAGCGGGGTGCCGTAGCGTTCGGCCAGCTCGGCGCGCTCGATCATCGGGCACCGCCGTGGATCAGCGCGGCCAGCTCGGTCCTGGCGTTCTTGCCGTGCAGCGACAGCGGCAGTTGGTCGAAGGTGTGGCAGGTGGCGGGCACCTTGGCCGGCTCCAGCCGGCGGGCCAGCTCGCGCAGTACGGCGTGCGGGGCGAGGTCGGTCTCCACGCACAGCGCGAGGTCGTGATCGCCGGCCGGCGGCAGCGCGGCGGCGGCGCGCACGCCGGGCAGGTCCATGGCGGCGGCCTCGATCTCCACCGTGCTCATCCTGATCCCCTTGCGTTTGAACATGTCGTCGCGGCGGCCCTCGAAGTAGAGGTATCCGTCGTCGTCCAGCCAGCCGTAGTCGCCGGTGTGCAGGCGGGGTTCGCCGGTGACCGGGTCGGCGCGGAAGGACCGCGCGGTCATCTCCGGGTTGCGCCAGTAGCCGGGCATCACGTGCGGGCCGGTGGCGACGATCTCGCCGACCTCGCCGGTGGGCACCGGCGCGCCCGCGTCGTCGAGGATGAGCACCCGGGTGCCGGGCAGCGGGCGGCCGACCGCGCGGGGGCGTTCCCGGTCCTCCTCGGGAGGCATGATGGAGATGCGTTTGCACTCGGTCTGCCCGAACTGCCGGACCACCCGCACGCCGGGGAAGGCGGCGCGCAGCGCGTCGATCGTGGACGGCGGCAGCGCGGCCCCGGTGTTGGTGAACAACCGGACCGGCGGCGGCGGTTCCTCCTCCCGCCCCAGCAGCGTGATGATCATGGCGGCCAGCGACGGCACGATCGGTACGACGGTCGCCCCGCACTCGCGCATCAGCTTGAGCAGCAGCAGGTCCGACTCGCCGTCGGCCAGTACGATCTGCGAGCGGGACGCGCAGGTCATCAGCACCTTGTAAAGGCCGTAGTCCCACGACAGCGGGAACCGGCAGAACACCACGTCGTCGGCGCGGTAGCCCAGCTCGCTCGTGATCGCCTCGGTGGCGAACAGCACCTGCGCGTGCGGGCACACCACCGCCTTCGGCGCGGCCGTGCTGCCCGAGGTGTAGATGAGGACGGCGATGGCGCCGGGGTCCAGGTCCGGCGGCGACCCGGCCCGGGCGGCCTGCCCGGCCAGCGCCTCCACCTCGGCCCAGACCTGCCCGATCGGATGGACGGGCACGTCACCGAGCCGGGACAGCTCCTCGGTCCTGGTGTCGGCGGCGATGATCAGCCGGGGTTCGGCGTTCTCGATGACCGGGCCGAGGTGGAACGCCTTCATCGCCGGGTTGATCGGCACGTGGACCGCTCCCGCGCGGGAGGTCCCGTACAACAGGGCGACGGCCTCGCGCTCGCTCGGCAACTGGACGAGAACGCGGTCGCCCGGCCGTACGCCGTGGGCCTGGAGCCAGGCGGCCGCGGCGTGGCTCAGCTCTCGCAACCGCGCGTAGCTCCACGCCCCGGACGCGTCGCGGACGGCGGTGCTCGCCGGCGCGGCCGCCGCGGCCTCGTCGAGCAGCGAGTGGATGAAGCGTGCCTCGGTCATCGGGTTTACTCGCATTCTGCAAATAGAGAATCCCTCACGAAAAGGCTAGGCGCATCTCTTCCGCGATGAAGCCCCTAGTGACCCCATACCCCGGGCCCCGGTTTTTCTGGGGTGCGGTCTGGGGTTATTTCCGGGGCGCTGCGAGATTATTTTGGGGGGAATACCGGCCGACCTGAGGATCACGAGCATGCTGTCTGCATGGGATGCGCGGTTTGAAGGAATCCTGCGCCCTTACCTGCCCTTTCTCGCGCCCGACGAGGCGCTTTCGGCCGACGCCGAGCTTCGCGACCTCGGTCTTGACTCGCTCGGCATCGTCGAACTGCTGACATCGCTTGAACAGGTGTACGAAGCGCGGTTCCGCGACGAGCTGCTCACCGTGCACACGTTTGCGACTCCGGCTCGCCTTTGGCAGGCGCTGTCGGCCGCGCGCGGCCAAAAGTTTGATCACGCCACGGAGTGACCCCTACCGCGAAGGCCCGTCCGCCGGCACCCGCCGGGGACGGGCCTTCGGCGTGCCGGCACAGGCCGATCGACAACAGCGCGTGACGGTGCATTGACAGCCGGCGATAGGGGACCCCTGATCGAGGGGACCCACGCAGAGGCCCTTGCGGCCTTTTCTGCCGTCAAATAGCCTGCACCAGAAGGGGGGTTTCTCCGAACGGGGCCATAACAGACGCGCAGCCCAATGCTTCGCGACCTTAACATTTCACCAATCTGTCAAACGGGGAAACATCGACCTTGGCCAAGTGTTGTGCTGTAGCAGACAACTAGGGGTATCAGTGCTGCCCAGGGACCGGCAACACGTCTTAACCGCACTAGCAGAGCTACTCGGGGAGTGCATCAATGGGGGACAGGGCCGCATCGCCGTGATCACGGGACCGGCGGCCTGTGGAAAGACGGCGCTGACGGACGCTCTGATGGAGCACGCCGCGGCGCTCGATGTCACTTGCCTGAGCGCGGTCTGCTCATTGTCAGAGAAGTCCTTGCCGCTCAGCGTGGCAGGACAGATTTACCACAACCTGACTCTGGTCAACACCGATTCGGCCGAGTCGGCCCGGATTCAGGATGAGATGGCGGCGGCGACCCGGATGGCCGCCGCCGCCCAGATGCTGGACCAGCCGCCGTCGGCCAACGGGTGGCTGCGCATCGCGCACGGCTTCTGGCTGCCGCTGCTGCGCGTCGCCCAGCGGCGACCGCTGCTGATCATCGTCGACAACCTCGACCACGCCGACCCGCCGTCCATCCAGCTCCTGTTCTACCTGGTACGACGGCTGCGGACGGCCGGGATCATGGTGGTCTTCACCGCGACCGAGCAGCCGGGGGTCAACTCGCTGCTCGACATCGACCTGCCGTGGCACTCCTACGCACGGCGGTTCACACTGGGCCCGCTCTCCCGGGAGACGGTCGCCGACATGGTGGGGCAGGCCCTTGGGGAACGGGTCGGCCAACGCCTGGGCGCACGCTGCCACGAACTGAGCGGGGGCAGCTTCATCCTGGTCAACGCCCTGATCGCGGACTCCAGGGCGGCACTCGCGACCGGCATGGAGCCGGCCGAGCCGGTGGTCGGCGACCACTTCTCCCGCGCCGTGGTGGCTCTGCTGCACCGCAACGGCCCGGCCGTACGCCAGGTCGCGCGGGCCATCGCGATCCTGGCCGACAACGCGTGTACCGAGCGGGTCGCCACGCTGCTCGACATGGACGCCAACCTGGTCGAGCGCGCCATGGACACCCTGGTGGCGACCGGCCTGCTGGACGACACCGCGCCGGGCGCCACGCGCTTCCGGCACGCCGCGGCAAGGACCGCCGTGTTCCAGGAACTGTACTCGCAGGAGCGCAACGACCTGCACGTCCGCGCCGCACACCTGCTCTACGGGGAGGGCATGGCCGCCACGGCCATCGCCGCGCACCTCATTGAGGCGGCCTACGCCAAGCCGGGGTGGGCGGCGGACACGCTACGCGAGGCGGGCGAGCAGGCCATGCTGAGCGACCAGCTCGAACTGTCCGTGCAGTGCCTGCGGCTGGCCGCGCAAACCTCCGACGACACGCTCGTCACCGAGCAGCTCGCCAGGGCCGAGTGGCTGCTCAACCCCTCCACCGCCGCCCGGCTGGTCAGCTCGCTCGCCACCGCGGCGCAGGAGGACAACCTGGAACCGCGCAACATGCACAAGCTGGTCAGGTACCTGCTGTGGCACGGCAACATGGACGAGGCCGTGGACGCCCTCAAGCGGCTGACCGCCTCCGCCGAAGAACTCGACGAGGAGGACGCCGCCGAGCTGGAGATCACCCAGCAGTGGCTGCGGTCGTCGTACCCGGCGATGCTCACGCACGTACGGCTGGCCTCCGTACCGGTGGCCGGCACCACACCGGCCGCGGCCAGCCTGCACATGCAGGCGGCCACCGCCCTTATCACGGTGCTCAAGGAGGGCCCGAAGGAGGAGGTCCTGCGCCGCGCCGAGGAGGTCCTGCGCTCCTCGCACCTGGACAGCACCGAAGTGGACGCGGTGGAGTCCGCCCTGTTCACGCTCATCTACGCCGAGCGCACCGACCTGGCCACGCCATGGGCCGACCACCTGTACGAGATGGCCACCCGGCGCCGCTCCCCCACCTGGCGGGCGCTGATCACCGCCTTCCAGGCCGAGATCGCGCTGCGCCAGGGCGACCTGCTCAAGGCGGAGGAGTACGCCGACAAGGCGCTGCGCATCCTGCCGCCGCGCGCCTGGGGGGTGTGGATCGGCATCCTGGTCACCCCGCTCCTGCACGCCACGACCGAGATGGACAAGCACGAGGTGACCATGCGGCACCTGCGCCAGCGGGTGCCCGACGCCATCTTCCAGACCCGGTACGGCCTGCACTACCTGAACGCCCGCGCCCGCTACTACCTGGCCACCAACCACGTCCACGTCGCCCTGCGGGACTTCCTGCTGTGCGGGCGGCTGATGCGGGAATGGGGGCTGGACACCCCGGCGCTGGTGCCGTGGCGGTCGGGCGCGGCGGAGGCGTACCTCAAGCTCGGCGAGCCGGAACGGGCGCGCAAGCTGATCCAGGAGCAGGTCGGGCTGCCCGGCGGGGAGTCGCCGCGGGTGCGCGGCAACACGCTGCGCGTGATGGCGGCGACCAGCGAGCCGGCCGATCGGCCCGAACTGCTGTCGGAGGCCGTCAAGCTGCTCCAGGAGTCCGGCGACCGGCTGGAACTCGCCTACGCCCTGACCGACCTTACGCACGCCTTCGACCGGCTCGGCGACTCGGCCAGGGCCCGGCTCACCGGGAACATGGCCGACAGCGTCGCCAGCGGATGCCACGCCGTACGGCTGCGCCGGTCGATCCCGTTCGGCCCGGACCCGGGCACCCTGGTCGCGGACGAGATCGGCAGGAGCGCCCGCGCGCTCAGCGACGCCGAACAGCGGGTCGCCTCCCTGGCGGCGGCCGGCCACACCAACCGGGAGATCGCCGGAAAGCTGTTCATCACGGTCAGCACGGTCGAGCAGCACCTGACCCGGATCTATCGCAAGCTCGGTGTCAACGGGCGGAGTGACCTTCCCATGCTGTTCCAGCCGGGAGGGCCGCCTCCGGTGGGCATCCAGACGCGGCCGCTCCCGGCGCGGGGGTCAGCGGTCGAGAACGGCGCGCAGGGCGCCGGTCAGTTCGCCGCTCCCGCTCGCGTCGCGCGAGCGCCAGGCAACGTAGAAGTCCGGCCGGACCAGCGTCGCGCCTGACTCGGTGACGCCGTAGGTCTTCGCCCACGTGTTCGCCGGATCGGTCAGGCCACCTTCGCCGCCGATCCGGTGCACGGGCAGCTCGATGCCCAGCTCGGCCGCGGCCTGGGCGGCGGCGGTGGCCCACGGCTCCCCCTCCGCGCCGGTGAGCAGCACGAACGACTTGCCCAGCAGTTCGATGGAGGAGATGTCGGCGCCGTCCTTGACGAGCGGCACATGCGGGGCGCGCGAACCGGGGCGGCCGGTGGGCTGCTCCGGGTTCTCCATGGGCGCGCCGTCGTCATCGGGCTCGCGGACGATGGCGTCGCTGACGTGGCGATAGCCGAAGTAGAGCCGGGAGACCGGGTCGGGGTCGGTCTGCATGGCGTCCTCGCCCAGCTCCTGACCCTCGGCGCGGAGGAACGCGGCCAGGCCGTGCGCCGCGATGGTCTCGGCGTAGGGGTAGCGCTCGGGCTCGTAGCTGTCCAGCAGCTTGGGCCCGGCCTGGCCCTTGACCACCATGGCGAGCTTCCACCCCAGGTAGAAGCCGTCCATGACGGCGGTGTTGCCGCCGAAGCCGCCGTTCGGGGGCACGATGCGGACGGCGTCACCGACCAGGAACACCCGGCCGTCCCTGATCCGGTCGGCGATCCAGTGCCTGATCTCGACCGGCTCCTCCCCCCTGCGGGTCAGCTTCACCGGCAGGTCGGGCACGCCGACGGCGGTCCTGATCAGCTCCAGCCAGCGCTCCTCGGTGAGGTCTTCGGGCTGGGTCTGGTCGTCCAGCCGCACGCCGAACAGGTACCTGTTGAGCTGCTCCGGGTTGCCCAGGTCGCCGTACCCGCCGGGCAGCTCCGGGTTCTGCAGGTGCATCAGCACGTGCCCGGAGGCCGGCAGCTCGGCCGGTACGTCGGCCTCGAAGTGAACGTCCATCAGCCGGTGCAGCAGGCCACGGCCGTGGCCGCCGATGCCGAGCTTCCCGCGGATGCCGCCGCGGTGACCGTCCGCCGCGACCAGGTAGTCGGCGCGGACCGTGCTCCGCTCCCCGCTGGGGATGTCGCGGAGCACCACGGTGACGCCTTCGTCGTCCTGCTCGAAGGAGACCACCTCGGTGCTGAACCGGATCGTCGCGCCCAGCTCACGGGCCCGGTCGGCGAGGATCGGCTCGGAACGGTCCTGGCCGGCGCCGCCCCACGCCGCGGTGGTGAGCGCGCTCAGGTCCGGCCACAGGGCCTCGTCGATCGTGTGGAAGATCGGGCCCGCCATCGACACGCCGATCATGATGCGGACGTTCTGGAGCACCGAGGCCTCCAGGTAGCGCTGTTCCAGCCCGGCGAGCCGGAGCGCCTCCATGACGTGCGGGTACTGGCCGTACGCCTTGGGATGCTGGGAAGTGGTCGGGTGGCGTTCCACGACCAAAGCCGGCACGCCGTGCAGCCCCAGGAACGTCGCCGTCGACAGGCCGGACAGACCGGCTCCGACGATGAGCACGGGAACGCGTTGATCTGACATAAACGGTCTCCCTACAACATTTCATGCGCCTGGCTTACCTTTGCACGGGCTTCGCGCGGCGAAGCCCCCTAAAACGCCCCTGAAAGGCCCCCTAATTCGGGGTCCCGAGTTCTTCGTCGAGAATGTCGAACAGGTCCTCGGCCGTCGCGTCCGCGAGGTCGTCGCCGCCCCACTGGGACACCAGCGCGCGCAGCCGCGCGGCGGCTCTGGCGCGTTCGTCCCCGGCTGCCGCGGACAGCGCGGACTCCAGCTTGTCGATCTCCTCATCGAGCGTGGCGGGCACGCTGGTGGTGAACCGGCCACCGAGGTAGGCGGCGATCGCGGACGGGGTGGGCCGGTCGAAGACGAGCGTGGCGGGCAGGCTCAGCCCGGTCGCGCCGGCGAGCTGGTTGCGCAGCTCGACCGCGGTCAGCGAGTTGAACCCCATCTCCAGGAAGCCGCGCAACGGGTCGATGTCCTGGGGGCCGCCGTGCCCGAGTACGGCGGCGGCCTGGCCGCGGACCAGGTCCAGCAGCAGCCGATCGCGCTCGGGGCCGGTCAGACCGGCGAGCCGGTCGCACAGGTCAGGGCCGGATTCGGGTTCGGCGGCCCGGCGCGGCGCGACCCGGGCGAACCCGTGCAGGAGCGCCGGTAGCTCGTCGGTCCGGGCGCGCAGCGCCGCCTGGTCCAGCTTGACCGGCACGACCACCTCCGCGCCCGCGTCCAGCGCCTCGTCCAGGAGGCGCAGGCTGTCGCGCGCCGGGAGCGCGGGCAGGCCGAGCCGCCGCATCCGGCGCAGGTCGGCGTCGGTCAGCTCGCCGCCGAGGCCGGTGTTCACCTCCCACATGCCCCAGGCCAGCGACTGCGCGGGCAGGCCCGCCGCGCGGCGGTGTCCGGCCAGGGCGTCCAGGAAGACATTGGCGGCGGCGTACGTGGCCTGGCCCGCGGCCAGTACCAGGCCCCCGGCCGAGGAGAACAGCACGAAGGCCCGCAGGTCCAGGTGGCGGGTCAGCTCGTGCAGGTGCCAGGCGGCGTCGGCCTTGGGCCGCAGCGCCGACGCCAGGCCCGCCGCGTCGAGGCCGCCGAGCACGCCGCTGTCCGCGACCCCCGCCGCGTGCACGACCGCGCTCAGGTCACGGCCCTTCAGCAGGGCGGCCAGCGCCTCACGGTCGGCCGCGTCGCAGGCCGCGATCTCGACCTCCGCGCCGAGCGCGGTGAGGTCGTCGCGCAGCTCGGCCGCGCCGGGAGCGTCCAGGCCCCGGCGGCTGACCAGCAGCAGATCCCGTACTCCGCGCTCGCTCACCAGATGCCGGGCCACCAGCGCGCCCAGGCCACCGGTGCCCCCGGTGACCAGCACCGTGCCCGGCCACCCCAGGTCGCCCCGTGGTGCGGCGGCCGGGTCCGGCATGCGGGTCAGGCGGGGTACGTACGCCTGGCCCTCGCGCAGCGCCAGTTCCGGTTCGCCCGCCGCGACCGCCGCCGCGAGCGCCTGCTCCGACGCCGGGCTGCCGTCGGTGTCCACCAGGACGAACCGCCCCGGCGTCTCCGCCTGCGCCGCCCGCACCAGCCCCCAGATCGGCGACTGGTCCAGGCCGTCCACGGTCTCGTCCGGGCGGACGGCCACCGCGTGGCGGGTCACCACCGCCAGGCAGCGCTCACCGGCCGGGCGGTTCTGGAGCATCGCGAGCGTTTCGCGGGCCTGCGCGTGGATGCGGTCCAGCAGGTCGCCGGGGTGTTCGGGGGCCCTGGCGATGACGACGTCATGGGCGTGGCGGGCCGGGAGCGGGACGGTACGCCACTCGATGCCGTACAGCGAGCCGCCGTGCGCCGGGCCGAGCTGGTCGGCGGACACGGCCCGCGACACCAGCGAGGTCACCGACGCCACCGGCGCGCCGGAGGAGTCGGCCACATGGATGGACGTCAGCTCGTCGCCGTCCAGCCGGCCCAGCCGCACGCGCAGCGCGGGCGCGCCGGGGGCGTGCAGAGTCACGCCGTTCCAGACGAACGGGAGCAGCGTGGGGCCGTCCTCCAGCAGATCGACGTGCATCGCGGCGTCCAGCAGCGCCGGGTGAACGCCGTAGCGATCGGCGTTCGCGTCGTCCGGCAGCGCCACCTCGGCGAACAGCTCGTCACCACGCCGCCAGGCGGCCCGCAGGCCCTGGAACACCGGGCCGTAGGCGTAGCCGCGTTCGGCCATCCGGGCGTAGGCGTCGGCCACCGGGATGGGGGCGGCGCCGGGCGGCGGCCAGGTGGTCAGGTCCACGGAGAAGGGCTGGGGGGAGCGGGTCAGCGTACCGGAGGCGTGCAGCACCCAGGTGGTGTCGTCGTCGGCGCGGGAATGCACCTGGACGCCGCGCCTGGCGTCGTCACCCTCCGCGCCGACCACGACCTGGATCACGCGGGCGCGGGCTTCGGGGAGAACCAGGGGGGCTTGCAGGGTCAGCTCGTCGATGGTGCTGCAGTCGAGCTGGGCGGCGGCTTGGAGGGCGAGTTCGACGAAACCGGTGCCGGGGAGGATGACCTGGCCGAGTACGGTGTGGTCGGCCAGCCAGGGCTGGTCGCTGACGGACAGGCGGCCGGTCAGGACGACGCCGCCGGTGCCGGGCAGTGTGATCACCGCGCCGAGCAGGGGGTGGTCCGCTGCCGTCTGTCCGAGGGAGGCGGGGTCGCCGGTGCCGCCGCCGGTGTTCAGCCAGTAGCGTTCGTGCTGGAAGGCATAGGTGGGCAGGTCCACCCGGTGGCCCCGGCCCGTGAGGATCGTCTTCCAGTCCACGGCCAGCCCAGAAGCCCAGGCCCGGCCCAGGCCGGACCACAGGGCCTCGATCTCGGGGCGGTCCTTGCGCAGCAGCGGCACGAACAGCCGCTCCTCGTTCAGAGCGGTCAGCACACCGTCGGGGCCGATCTCCACGAACCGGGTCACGCCATCGGCGGCCATCGCCGCCACGCCGTCCTCGAAGCGGACCGTCCGGCGGACGTGCTGGACCCAGTACTCCGGCGAGCACACCTCCGCCCCGGCCCAGGTACCCGACACGTTCGACACCAGCGGGATACGCGGGCTCGCATACGTCACCTTCGCGGCCGCCTCGGCGAAGCCCGCAAGCATCGGGTCCATCAGCCCGGAATGGAACGCGTGTGAGACCCGCAACCACCGGGACCGCCACTCCACCCCGGCCGCGAACTCCTCCAAAACCTCCCGAGCCCCGGAGACCACCACCGCAGAAGGCCCGTTCACGGCGGCGATCGACAGATCAAGCCCTGCCACGGCCTCGGTGACGTCGGTTTCCGTGGCGGCGACCGCGAGCATCGCCCCACCCTCGGGCAGCGCCCGCATCAACCTGCCCCGGGCCGCGACCAGCGCCGCCGCATCCTGAAGCGAGAACACCCCCGCGATGTGCGCGGCGGCCAGCTCACCGATGGAGTGGCCCATCACCGCATCCGGCACCACACCCCAGGACTCGACCAGCCGATACAACCCGACCTGCAGGGCGAACAGCCCGCACTGCGCATAGGCGGTCTGCTCCAGCTCAGCGGCGTCGGTGCCCCACATCACCTCGCGAAGCGGACGGTCCAACACCTGGTCCGCCACCGCGCAGACCTCGTCCACCACCCCGGCGAACACCGGGAAGCTCTCGTACAGCTCACGGCCCATGCCAAGACGCTGGGAGCCCTGCCCGGAGAACAACATCCCGGTCCGGCCGCCCACCGGCTCAGCCCCCGAGACCAGCCCGTCCAGGCCATCGAGCAACGCCTGACGGTCACCCGCCACGACCACCGCACGCCGTTCGAGAGCGGCCCGGTTGGTCAGCGAAACCGCCACGTCGGCGATCTCCAGTTCAGGGTGCGCACGCAGATGCTCGGCCAACCGCCCGGCCTGCTCCCGCAACCCGGCCTCGCTCCGCGCCGAGACCACTACCGGCACGATCTCGAACGGCTCGGGCACGGCAGGCTCCTCCGCTTCCGGAGCCTGCTCGATGATCACATGCGCGTTGGTGCCGCTGATCCCGAACGACGACACCGCCGCCCGCCGGGGCCGCTCCACCCGCGGCCATTCGCGAGGTTCGACCAGCAGCGCAACGGCCCCCGCCGACCAGTCCACATGCGGCGTCGGCTCATCCACATGCAACGTGGCCGGAAGCACGCCGTTCCGCATCGCCATCACCATCTTGATCACACCGGCCACACCCGCCGCCGCCTGCGTATGACCGATGTTCGACTTGATCGACCCCAGGTGAAGCGGCTCCTGCCGGTCCCGGCCATAGGTCGCCAGCAACGCCTGAGCCTCGATCGGGTCGCCCAGCGTCGTCCCGGTGCCATGGGCCTCGACCGCATCGACGTCGGCGGCCGATAGTTGGGCGTTGGCCAGCGCCTGCCGGATCACCCGCTCCTGCGAAGGCCCGTTCGGCGCGGTCAGCCCGTTCGAGGCCCCGTCCTGGTTCACCGCCGACCCACGCAGAACCGCCAGCACCTCGTGCCCGTTCCGCCGGGCGTCCGAAAGCCGCTCAAGTACGAGCACGCCGACGCCCTCCGACCAGCTCACCCCGTCCGCCGCGCCCGCGAAGGACTTCGACCGCCCGTCCGAGGCGAGCCCGCCCTGCCGGGAGAACTCCACGAACGAATCCGGCGTCGCCATCACCGTCACCCCCCCGGCCAGCGCCAGCGAGCACTCCCCCTGCCGCAGCGACTGCGCCGCCAGATGCAGCGCGACCAGCGACGACGAGCACGCCGTGTCCACCGACACCGCCGGACCCTCCAGCCCGAACGTGTACGACACCCGGCCCGACACCACGCTGGCCAGGCTGCCGTTGCCGAGGTAGTTGGCGAGTTCGTCGGGCACCTCGCGGAGCCTGCTGGCCCAGTCGTGGTACATCACCCCGGCGAACACGCCGGTCCGGCTGCCGCGCAGCCCGTGCGGGTCGATCCCGGCCCGCTCGAACGCCTCCCAGGTCGCCTCCAGCAGCAGCCGTTGCTGCGGGTCGGTGCCCAGGGCCTCCCTGGGACCCATGCCGAACAGGCCGGCGTCGAAGTCGGCCGCGTCGTGCAGGAATCCGCCCTGGCCGTCGAGGTCCCAGCCACGGTCGGCGGGGAAGCCGGAGATCGCGTCCACCTGGCCTGCGACCAGTCGCCAGAGGTCTTCGGGGGTGCGCACACCGCCGGGGTACCGGCAGCTCATCGCGATGATCGCGATCGGGTCGCCGTCCGTGGCCACCGCGACGGCGGCGGGGACGGCGGGCGCGGCGCCCACGGCCTTGGCCTTGATGTGGGCGGCCAGGGCGCGCGGGGTCGGGTAGTCGAAGACCAGCGTGGCGGGCAGCCGCAGGCCGGTGGCGGCGTTGAGCTTGTTGCGGAAGTCCACGGCGGTGAGCGAGTCGAACCCGATCTCGCTGAAGGCGTGCTCGGGGTCCACCCGTTCCGGGCCGCTGTGGCCGAGGGCGGTGGCGGCGTGCCTGCGTACCAGGTCCACGAGTTCGGCGTCGGAGAGCGCGGCGAGCCGGTCGAGGGCGGACGGCCCGGCCGCCGGGTCGGCGCCGCGAGCGGTACGGCGGGCCGGGGCCCGGACCAGGTTCCGCAGTACGGCGGGCGGCTCGCCGCCGCGTCCGCGCAGCGTGGCGAGGTCGAGGCGGACCGGTACCAGCGAGGTCTCCTCCGGCGCGGCGAGCGCCGCGTCGAACAGGGCGAGCCCGTCGGAAACGGGCAGTTCGAGCACCCCGGATCGGTGCATCCGCGCCACGTCGGCCTCGGTGAGCAGGCCGCCCATGCCCACGCCCTCGCCCCACAGGCCCCAGGCGAGCGACTGCCCGGCCTGCCCGTTCGCCCGGCGATGCAGGGCGAGCGCGTCCAGGAAGGCGTTGGCGGCGGCGTAGTTGGCCTGGCCGGCGCCGTCCATGATGCCCGCCACGGAGGAGAACAGCACGAACGCCGGCACGTCGGGCAGCAGGTTGTGCAGGTGCCAGGCCCCGTCCACCTTGGGGCGCAGGACCGTGGCGAGCTTGGCGGGCGTCATGGACTCGATCACACCGTCGTCCAGGACCCCGGCCGCGTGGACCACCGCGCCCACGTCGCGACCGCGCAGGAGTTCGGCGACCGCGTCCCGGTCGGCGATGTCGCAGGCGGCGATCTCGACGTCCGCGCCCAGCGCCACCAGGTCATCGCGCAGTTCGGCCGCGCCGGGCGCGACCACGCCGCGCCGGCTGACCAGCAGCAGGCTGCGCACGCCGCGCTCGGTCACCAGGTGGCGGGCCACCAGCGCGCCCAGGCCGCCGGTGCCGCCGGTGATCAGTACCGTCCCGACCGGCGGTTCCGCCTGGGTTCTGGCGGCGTTCGCCCTGGTCAGGCGGGGTACGAACACCTCGCCGCCCCGGACCGCGACCTCCGGCTCGTCGCCCGCGAGCAGCACGGACCCGTCGGTGTCCACCAGCACGAACCGGCCCGGGTGCTCGTCCTGCGCCGCACGGACCAGCCCGTGGACCGCCGCGCCCGCCAGGTCATGGACGTCATCGCCCGGCCGCACGGCGGCGGCCCCCCGCGTCACGATCGCCAGGCGGGAGCCCGCCGGACGCTCGGCGGCCAGCCAGTCCCGCAGCACGTCCAGGGTGCTCGCCACCCCGCCATGCGTGCCCGGCAGAACGTCACCGGTGACAGGTATCTCGAACACCGTCACCTCGGACCCCGGCGTCTGGGGGGCGTGAGCGGCCGGGACCCATCCCCGGCGGTAGAGCCGGACGTCGGTACCGGTATCAACGGACACCGGGCGCATCGTGAGGGACCGCACCGAGGCAACGGGCGAGCCGGTGGCGTCGGCGAGGGTCAGGGTCAGCGCGTCGGCGGCCTCCGGGGAGGCCGTCACCCGGACCCGCAGGGTGGTGGCGTCGGTGGCGTGCAGGGTCAGCCCGGTCCAGGCGAAGGGCAGCACGGTGTCCTCGCCGCCTGGCTGGAGGTGGTCGGTGGCGTGCAGCGCGGCGTCGAGCAGGGCCGGGTGCAGGCCGTACCCGGCCACCTCGGTCCCTTCGGGCAGGGCCACCTCGGCGAAGAGTTCGCCGCGGCGCAGCCAGGCCGCGCGCAGGCCACGGAAGGCCGGGCCGTACCCGTAGCCGCGCGCCTTCAGCGCCTCGTACAGGCCGGAGACGTCGATCGGCCCGGCGGCGGGCGGCGGCCACGCGGTCAGGTCGGCGGGCTCGGCGGCCGGGTTCGTGCCGAGCAGGCCGGACGCGTGGCGGGTCCACGGGTCGTCGTCGGCCGCGCGGGAGTACACGGCCATCTCGTGCCGTCCCGGCTCCTCCGCCGCCGCGACGACCACCCGTACGGTACGGCCGCCCTGGGCGGGCAGCACGAGGGGGTTCTCCAGGGTGAGTTCCTCGACGCCCTGGCAGCCGACCTGGTCGGCGGCGTGCAGGGCGAGTTCGACGAACGCGGTGCCGGGGAGCATGATCTGGCCGAGCACGGCGTGGTCGGCGAGCCAGGGCTGATCACCGGCCGACAGGCGGCCGGTCAGCACCAGGCCGTCCGACTCCGGCATCGCCACCAGCGCGCCGAGCAGCGGGTGCCCGGCCTGCTGCACGCCGAGCACGGTCAGGTCGCCGGTTCCGGTCGTCGGGTTCAGCCAGTACCGTTCGCGCTGGAACGCGTACGTCGGCAGGTCCACCTGACGGCCCCGGCCGGCGAGTGCGGTCTTCCAGTCCACCGCCACGCCGGACACCCAGGCCCGGCCCAGGCCCGACCACAGCGCCTCGATCTGGGGGCGGTCCTTGCGCAGCAGCGGGACGAACACCCGCCCATCGCCGTCCAGGGCGTTCTCGGCCAGGCCGGTGAGCACGCCGTCGGGGCCGACCTCCACGAACCGGGTCACACCGTCCTGAGCCAGCGCGGCCACGCCGTCACCGAACCGAACCGCCTGACGCACATGCCGGACCCAGTACTCCGGTGAGCACACCTCTTCCCCCGCCCAGGTACCGGACACGTTCGACACCAGCGGAATACGCGGACGCTCGAACCGGACCGCGCGGGCCTCAAGCTCGAACCGCTCCAGCATCGGGTCCATCAGCCCCGAGTGGAACGCGTGCGAGACCCGCAGCCAACGGGATCGCCACTCCACCCGGGCGGCGAACTCCTCCAGCACCTCCCGGGCCCCGGACAGGACCACGGCCGAAGGCCCGTTCACGGCGGCGATCGACAGATCGAGCCCTGCCATGGCCTCGGTGACGTCGGCTTCGGTGGCGGCGACGGCCAGCATCGCGCCGCCTTCGGGCAGGGCCTGCATAAGCGTGCCCCGGGCGGCCACCAGCGCGGCCCCGTCCTCCAGGGAGAACACGCCCGCCACATGGGCGGCGGCCAGCTCGCCGATCGAGTGGCCCATCACCGCATCCGGCAGCACGCCCCACGACTCGACCAGCCGATACAGCCCGACCTGGAGAGCGAACAACCCGCACTGGGCGTACGCCGTCTGCTCCAGAGCGGCGGCATCGGACCCCCACATCACCTCACGAAGCGGACGCTCAAGGTAGCCATCGACCACCTCGCACACCTCGTCCACCACGGCGGCGAACACCGGGAAAGCCTCATAAGGCTCCCGGCCCATGCCGAGCCGCTGCGACCCTTGACCCGAGAACAACAGACCCGTCCGCCCCGGCACCGGCCCCGCGCCGAAGTCCAGCCCGTCCAGCAGCCCATCACGATCCCCGGCCACGGCCACCGCACGCCGTTCCAGCGCGGCCCGCGCGGTCAGCGAAACCGCCACATCGGACAGTTCCAGCTCCGGATGCTCGCGCAGGTGCCCGGCAAGCCGCTCGGCCTGCTCGCGCAACCCGGCTTCGGTTCGCCCCGAAACGATCAGCGGCAGCACGCCGGACGGCCGAACCTCGGCGGGCTCCTCCTCCGGGGCCTGTTCCAGGATGACGTGCGCGTTGGTGCCGCTGATCCCGAACGAGGACACCCCGGCCCGGCGCGGCCGGTCCACCTGCGGCCATTCGCGGGCCTCGGTGAGCAGTTCCACCGCCCCGGCGGACCAATCCACATGCGGCGTCGGCTCGTCCACGTGCAAGGTGGCGGGCAGCGTGCCGTGCCGCATCGCCATCACCATCTTGATGACGCTGGCGACACCGCCCGCCGCCTGGGTGTGGCCCAGGTTCGACTTGATCGAGCCGAGCAGCAGCGGCTCGTCCCGGTCCTGTCCGTAGGTGGCGATCAGGGCCTGGGCCTCGATGGGGTCGCCGAGCCGGGTTCCCGTGCCGTGCGCCTCCACGACGTCCACGTCGGCCGGGGCGAAGCCCGCGTCGGCCAGCGCCTGCCGTACCAGGCGTTGCTGCGAAGGGCCGTTCGGCGCGGTCAGCCCGTTGGACGCGCCGTCCTGGTTGATCGAGGTGCCACGGACGACGGCGAGCACCGGGTGCCCGTTGCGGCGGGCGTCCGAGAGACGTTCGAGTACGAGGATGCCGACGCCCTCGGCGAAGCCGGTGCCGTCGGCGGCGGCGGCGAACGGCTTGCAGCGGCCGTCGGGGGCCAGCCCGCGCTGCCTGCTGAAGGCGGTGAACATGCCGGGGCTGCCCATGATGGCCACGCCGCCGACCAGCGCCAGCGAGCTTTCGCTCCGGCGCAGCGAGTGGCAGGCCAGGTGCATCGACACGATGGCCCCCGAGCAGGCGGTGTCCACCGTGATGGCCGGGCCTTCGAGGCCGAGCACGTACGCGACCCGGCCGGAGATCACACTGGGGGCGTTGCCGGTCATCAGGTAACCGTCGAGACCGTCCGGCGCGTCATGGACGCGGACGCCGTACTCGTGGACCTCCGCCCCGACGAACACGCCCGCGGGCTCGCCGCGCAGCGAGGTCGGGTCGATGCCCGCGCGTTCCAGCGCCTCCCAGGCCACTTCGAGGACGTGCCGCTGCTGCGGGTCCATCGCCGTGGCCTCGCGCGGGCTGATGCCGAACAACCCCGCGTCGAACTCGGTCGCGCCCCTCAGGAAACCGCCCTGGCGGACGTAGCTCTTGCCGGTGGCGTCCGGGTCGGAGTCGAACAGGTCGTCCAGGTTCCAGCCACGGTCGGCGGGGAAGTCCGACAGGACCTCGCGCTCCTCGACGACGAGCCGCCACAGGTCGTCGGCCGAGGCGATGTCGCCGGGGAACCGGCAGCCGATGCCGACGACCGCGATCGGCTCGCCGTCGTGGGCCGCGCCGTTCACCCGGACGGCGGCGGGCGCGGCCAGGCCCAGCACCTCGCTCTCGATGAACGCCGCCGCGGCGGCGGGCGTCGGGTGGTCGTAGGCCAAGGTGACGGGCAGGTCCAGCCCGGTGGCCTCGACCAGGCGGGCGTGCAGATCGACGGCCGCGAGGGAGTCGAAGCCGACCTCCTTGAACGGCCGGTCGGCCGCCACCCGGGCGTCCGGGGCGATGTCGCGCAGCACGGCGGCGGCATGCCCGATGATCAGGTCGAGGAGGAAGCGGCGGCGCTCGGCCGCGGGCAGGGTGTCAAGCTGCCTCCTGAGCGCGGCGTCACCGGATTCGACGGGCATTCGCCTCTCCCAACAGCGTCGTGAGCCAGTTTTCGATGACCGTGACGGTCTCGTGGGCTTGGTCTTCGATGATCGAGAAGTGGTCGCAGGGCAGTTCGACCGTGGTGTGAGCGCCGTCCCAGTTCGCCCGCCAGGAGTCGTCCTCGGCACCGTCGGGGGCGACCCACGCTTCGGGCCGTACGAACAGCGTGGGCACGCCGATCTCGCGCACCTCGCAGGTTTCCAGCAGCCCGGAGTACCAGCCCATGCCGGCCAGCCGGGCGCTGTTGAACGGGCCGAACATCGCCTCCCGGTCCAGCAGCCCCGCAAGCAGGGACGTCCACAGCTCGCCCATGGCGGAACTGTCCGGCGAGTACGTGTCCAGCAGCACGAGCCCGGCCGGGGCGACGCCGCGTTCCTCCAGCAGGCGGGCGGTGGCGTGGGCGAAGACACCGCCGGCGGAGTAGCCGACCAGGACGGCGGGCTCGCCTTGGGAGTACTCCACGACCGCGTCGGCGTAGCTCTCCAGCAGGACATCGGTCGTCGCGGGCAGCTTCTCCTCGGTGGCGAAACCGGGCATCGGCAGCGCGTACACGTCCCGTGCGCCGCGCAGACCGGCGGCCATCCGGGAGAACTGGTGGCTGCTGCCCGCGGCGATGTGCGAGCCCACGCAGAACAGCCGTGGCCGCGCGGGCCCTTCGGCCAGCCGTACGGCGGGCGGCAGATCCCCAGTCGCGTCGAACGTCGGCCGGAGCGCGCCCGCCGCCCGCAGGAACGCCAGGCCCTCCGCGCCCTTGCCCGCGCGTACGGCGGCGCGGAACAGGGCGCTGACCGTGTCGGGGCTGTCGGCGGGCGCGTCGGTGGCCTGCGCGGCCAGCCGGGCGTGCAGTTGACCGGCGACCTGGCGAGCTGTGGGGTGGTCGAAGATGAGCATGGTCGGCAGGCGTATGCCGATGGCGGCGCCCAGCCGGTTGCGCAACTCCACCGCGCCGAGAGAGTCGAAGCCCAGCTCCAGGAAGTTGCGGTCCGCGTCGATGACGTCGGCGGAGCGGTGTCCGAGCACGGTCGCGACGTGGGCGCGCACGAGGTCGAGCACGGCGGCGTCGCGCTCGGCTTCGGGGATGCGGGCCAGGGCCTCCGCGGAGAGCTGCTGCCCGCCCGCGGCGCTTCTGCGGGCTGCGGGTACCAGGCCGCGCAGCAGGTGCGGCAGGGTGTCGCCCCGGGCGCGCAGCGCCGTCAGGTCGTACCGCACCGGCACCAACGCGGGCGCATCGGCCGCCAGTGCGTGATCGAACAGCGTCAGGGCCTCTTCGACCTCGAAGGGCACCATCCCCCACCGGCGGATCCGCTGGACCTCTGATTCGCCGAGCTGGCCGCCCAGACCATGTTCACCGCCCCACAGGCCCCAGGCCAGGGACACCACCGGGCGCCCTTGGGTCCGCGCCTGCTGGGCCAGACCGTCCAAGAACGCGTTGCCCGCCGCATAGTTCGCCTGACCCGGGTTGTCCACCAGAGACGCGATCGAGGAGAACAACACCAAGGCTGTTTCCTTGGGCAGCAGGTCGTGCAGATGCCAGGCCGCGTCCACCTTGGGCCGCAACACCCCCTCCACCTGCTCGGCGGTCAACTCGGCCAGCACCGCGTTCGAGCCGATCCCGGCCGCGTGTACCACCGCGCCAACCGTGCGGCCCGCCAGCAGGTCGGCCACCGCCTGCCGATCGGTCACATCACACGCCACCACCTCCGCGCCCAGCTCATCCCGCAACTCCACCGCGCCGGGGGCGTCCAGGCCACGGCGGCTGACCAGCACCAGCTCACGCACGTTGTGCGTGGTCACCAGGTGCCGGGCCACCAGCGCACCCAACCCGCCCGTACCGCCGGTGATCAACACCGGCCCCTCCAGCACAGGAGCGGTGTCGATGTTCTCGGTTCGGGCCAGGCGCGGGATCAACACCTGCCCGTCACGGACGGCGATCTGCGGCTCATCCCCCGCCAGCAGTACCGGTCCGTCGGTGTCCACCAGCACGAACCGCCCCGGATACTCCGCCTGCGCCGACCGCACCAGACCCCACACCGCCGCACCCGCCAAATCGGTCACGACTTCGGTGGCAGAAACCGCCACCGCGCCTTGGGTCACCACCACCAGCCGCGACTCGGCGGACCGCTCCTCGCTCACCCACTCCTGAAGGACGGTCAGCACTTCCTGGACCGCCGCCCGCACCCCCTCCGGCCCATCACCGGCCGGACACCGCAACACCACCGCCTCCGGTTCGTCCAAAGCCGTCCCCGCGCCGCCCTTGACCCAGTCGATCCGGTACAGCGAGGACCCGCCGCCGGTCTGGGCAGCGCCGAGTTGCTGCGGGGAGACCGCCCGCATGGTCAGCGAGTCGATCGTGGCCACCGGCTCCCCCGCCGTGTCCACGAGGTCGATGGACAGCACGTCCGGCGCGTCCGGCGCGGCCACGATCCTGGCCCGGACGCTGGAAGCCCCCGCCGCGTGCAGCGTCACCCCGCTCCACACGAACGGGATCAGCGGCCCTTCCTCCTGCCGCTCGCCGCCGTCCAGCAGCGCGGCGCCGTGGAGTACCGCGTCGAGCAGCGCGGGGTGCAGCCCGCCCGCCACCGGCGTGTCCTCGGGGAGGGCGACCTCCGCGAACACGCCCTCGGGGTTGCGCCACGCGGCCTGTACGCCCTGGAAGGTCGGCCCGTAGCCGTAGCCGCGGTCGGCCAGGTCGTCGTAGAACCCGGTCAGGTCGATCGGTTCGGCGTCCGGGGGCGGCCAGGCCGCCCAGCGGGCTCCGGTACCGCCGCCGGGTGCGAGAACGCCGGAGGCGTGCAGGGTGTCACCCGGGCCGCGTACGCTCAGCGAGCGCCGCCCGGCCTCGTCGGCCGCCTCCACGATCACCTGGACGGCGACCCCGCCGTCCTCCGGGATCACCAGCGGCGCGTGCAGCGCCAGTTCCTCCACGACGCCGCAGCCCACCTCGTCGCCGGCGCGGATCGCCAGCTCCACGAACCCGGTGCCCGGCAGGATCACCTGGCCGAGCAGGGCGTGGTCGGCCAGCCACGGCTGCGTCCTGACCGACAGCCGGCCGGTCAGCACCACGGAACCGGGCAGCGCGATCACCGCGCCGAGCAGCGGGTGATCGGCCGCGGTGAGCCCGGCCGCGGACATGTCGCCGGCCTCGGCGGCCGGTTCCAGCCAGTACCGTTCGCGCTGGAACGCGTACGTCGGCAGCTCCACCCGGCGGCCCGGCCCGCTCGCCGCCGCCCAGTCCACGGGCAGCCCGCCCGCCCACGCCTCGCCCAGCGAGG
>NZ_POUA01000749.1 GCF_003236385.1 Spongiactinospora gelatinilytica | reverse complement strand
GGCGGGCTGATGACGGCGGGAGCCGTGGCCAGGGGGATCGCGGGGGCCGTGCTGGACGCGGGCGTACGCGACGTGACCGAGATCCAGCGCGACTACCCCCAGTTCCCCGTCTACTCCCGGTGGAGCGTGCCCGCCACCACGGTCGGCCGCTACCGCACCGTGTCGCTGAACGAGCCCGTCGTGCTGGGCGGCGTGTCGGTCCACCCGGGCGACCTCATCGTGGCCGACCGGGACGGCGTGGTACGGGTGCCCGCCCGCCTGATCACCGCCGTGCTCGACGCGGCCACCGAGATCGAACGGCGCGAGCGCGAGCAGACCCGCCTCATCCTCGACACCGGCTCGCTGCGCGACGGCCTGGCGAAGTACAACCGCATATGACCGGCGAAACGGGCGGGGTGCTGGCGCTCGGGGAACCGCTCGTCGAGTTCAACGCGGCCACGGAGGGAACGCTGGAACAGGCGGAGTCCTTCGCGGTCGGGTACGGCGGCGACACCTCCAACATGGTGATCGCCGCACGGCGCACCGGGGCGCGAGCGGGGTATGTGACGCGGGTCGGCGACGACGCGTTCGGCAGGAGGCTGCTGGACCTCTGGCGGGCCGAGGGGGTGGACACCGGCCATGTGGTGGTCGAGCCGGACGGCCGTACCGGGATCTACTTCGTGGCCAGGCACGGTGGCGGCGCGCACGCCTTCACCTACTACCGGGCCGGTTCCCCCGCCAGCCGGTTGTCACCCGCGGACGTGCCTGAGGAGGCCGTGGCCGGCGCGGGAGTGCTGCACGTCAGCGGCATCACCCAGGCCATCTCGGCGAGCGCGTGCGACGCGGCGTTCCACGCCATGACGGTGGCCAGGGCGCACGGCACGCTGGTGTCCTACGACCCCAACCACCGTCCGGCGCTGTGGCCCGAGGAACGGGCGCGGGCCATCGTGACCCGCAGCGTCGAACTCGCCGACATCGCGCTGCCCAACCTGGAGGAGGGCCGGCTGCTGACCGGGGAGCACGATCCGGAGGCGGTGCTCGGGGCGTTCGCGGCCCGGTGCCGCGGCGTGGTCGTGCTCAAGATGGGCGCCGACGGCGCACTCGTCGGCGCGGACGGCCGTACGACCCATGTGCCCGCCCAC
>NZ_POUA01000748.1 GCF_003236385.1 Spongiactinospora gelatinilytica | reverse complement strand
CGGCATACGGGATGAGCGCTAGTCTCGTGGGCTCGGAGATGGGTATAAGAGACAGGTGGCGAGCGTCGGGACGATCTTCTTCGCGCATGTCTTCCATTCTTCCTCGCCGGTCGCTGTGCGCATTTCTTCACAGACGCGCCTGTGGATAACGCCGACCCTCGTAACCGGAACATCCGCAACTCCTCGGGGAGAAGAGTCATGGCAAGGCTGGGACCAGCGTTGACGCTGGCGGCCGGGGGGATCGTCGCCGTCGCACTAGGCGTCCTCAGCGTCTCCGCCGCGTCCCCGGCGAACGTGACCGATGCCGGAGGCGCGGCGCAGGCCGGCGCGGAGGCCACCACTCAGGTGAGCCCTCCCCCGCCCACGGCGGTCAAAACCGGCAGGCCGGCGCCGGTGCGCGCGGACTACGCCGGGCGGGTCAAGGAGCAAGGAGGGCTGATCGCCATCTCCGTCCGGAACGACAAGGTGATCGCCTACTTCTGCGACGGCAGGACGGAGGCGTGGTTCGCGGGCAGGGCCAAGGACGGCGAAGTGACGCTGAAGGGCTTCGGCGGCTCCTCGGTGTCGGCCCGGCTGGACGGAGATCGCGCGGTGGGCGGGCTGCGCATCGGCCGCAAGAGCTGGGACTTCACCGCGCCGACCGCCAAGAAGCCCTCCGGCCTCTACCGGGCGAGCGCGATCGTGCGGGGCGCGCGGCTCAAGGCCGGCTGGATCGTACTCGCCGACGGCACACAGACCGGCTTCGCCAAGCGCGGCGAACAGCCGGTCGCCGTGCCGGCCCTCACCCCGGGCACCGACCCCACCATCGACGGCGCGCGGGTGGACGCCAAGGACGTGGACGAGTTCATCGGAGAGATGCCATGACCGGCGACGACCACATCGGAGAGTTGACCAGCCCCCACACCGTCCCCCTCACCCGTCCGTCATCGAGCGCGACCAAGCTGGTGGGCCCGTTGCTGGCCGGGGCCCTGATGGCGGTCGCGCTGGGGGTCTACGGGCGGGTCCACACACCGACCGGGTTCGCGGTGGGCCCCGCCGGGTTCTCCGGCCCGCTGGCGATGAAGGCGTGGCTGACCACCGGCGCGTTCCTGCTGGCGTTCGTGCAGGCGGGGTCCGCGCTCGTGATGTACGGC
>NZ_POUA01000747.1 GCF_003236385.1 Spongiactinospora gelatinilytica | reverse complement strand
CCCCGAGCCCGCCCCGGAGACTGCGCCGGAGGCTGCCCCCGAGACCGCGCCGGAGACCGCGCCGGAGACCGCGCCCGAGACTGCACCTGAGGCTGCCCCCGAGACGGCGCCGGAGACCGCTCCCAAGACTGCACCTGAGGCTGCCCCCGAGGTCGCGCCCGAGGCGGTGCCCTTGCCCGCTCTTGCCGGGCCGCGTGCCGAGCGCTGGCACCGGCAGGGCACCATGCCGGCGACCAGCATCGGCAAGCTCTACTTCGTGCGCCCGGACGGCGCGACCGGCTACTGCTCGGGCAGCGTCATCGCGAGCGCCAACCGCAACACGGTCTGGACCGCCGGCCACTGCATTCACCAGGGCGGCGGCGGAGCGGCGAATTACTTCCACGATGTCATTTTCATCCCTGACGCCGACAATGGCCTTGAGCCGCACGGCCGGTGGGTGTGGCGTTACATGACCACCACCAACGGCTGGGCGGACAGCGCCAATTTCTCCTACGACCTCGCCGCCGTCGCATTCAGCCCGCAGCCGGCCAACGGCAACCTTTCCGATTATGTCGGCTCGCAGGGCTACAAGTTCGGATTCGGGCAGGAATTTCAGAATGTCCATGCGTTCGGCTACCCGCAGGACGGCTACCAGCGCACCGACTTCACCGGTAACGACCTCTGGTACTGCTTCGGCAACACCCACCGGGTGAGCGACACCGACGACCGGATGCGGATGGAGTGCGACATGTTCCACGGCTCCAGCGGCGGGCCCTGGCTGGAAGACCTCCAGCTCTCCCGGGGCTGGGGCTACATCGTCGGCATCAACAGCCACCGCTACGTCGACGGCAACGGCAACCCGATCGACATCTACATGTACTCGCCCAACCACGGAGACGCCGCGATCAACGTCCACAACGCCGTGTCCAACGCCTGACCTCCACTCCCTGCCCACCCCACGATGTGGGCGCAGGCCCGGCGACCGCCCTGCTCGGGAGGCGGTCGCCGGGCCTGATGGGCCGCCTGGGCCTACCACGGCGGCCCGGGTGGGGCTTCAGCCCTCCTTGGAGGTCGTGGCGCCGGGCGGATCCGTGGCCGTCTCGCGCCGCTCCTTCAGGCCAGGGCCGCGGTCGCCGCCGTTCTCCTCAGGCAGGGGG
>NZ_POUA01000746.1 GCF_003236385.1 Spongiactinospora gelatinilytica | reverse complement strand
CCCCACCCTGACCCCAGACACCGGCAGCCTAAGCTCTATCCCCGTAGCCACGGAGAGCACGATGTGGCCGGCGATCCCAGGGCATCGTCATTCAACCAGGAAGCAGTGTGAAGGCGGTCACATGACGTGGCCTGACGGCACCAAGAGAGGGCCTCCAGCCTGCCGGAGCAAGCCCAGACACACATGGTGGTGCTGGTCCTTGACGATACCCGCCGCAAGTAGCACTCCTGTGTCGCACAGCAGCACGTCAGTGCCCCCACTCGGCGCGCAGAATTTCTTCATGCCGCTCCGCGAGATCAGGCTCAGCCCTCGAATGAACCGAAGAATGGAAGGTCTCTGCCACCTTCCTCAGGCTCGCCCAAACGCCCACGAATCAACTCGAGAGCGGGACGCAGCTCCGCCTCCGGCAACTGGTCCACGAGATGATGCAGTTCCGCACGCATGATGCTCATGGCCTCAGTGCAGGCGGTCACTCGAAGTCGCTCTCCGTATCGGCGAAGTCGCTGACCTGGCTCTTCATGCGGGACACGATGTAGCCGACTCGCGCTCAGGGGGAGTGACCACGTACCTCCCCAAAGAGCTCTCCCACCTGACATGGCATCCCAGCGCCATCGAGAGCAAACCGCATCCCTTCACCGAACCCGCCGGGTGATCCAGGAATGCTCAGCCCCGCCATGGACCAACCCGCGCATGCGGGGAACACTTGCTGGTGGAACTCGACCTCGACCAGGTCACAGGATCACCCCCGCGCGCGGGGAACACCTCAGAAGGAGTACGAGCAGATCATCATGGAGCGGACCACCCCCGCGCGCGGGGAACACACTTATTGACCTGCGGGTTCTCGGAGCGCTGGCGGCGATTTCATTCAGTTCGAAAACGATGACTTCACCGGCTGGTTTCAGAGCATCGCGATTCGGCCAAGACGTTTCCCTCTACGACTGCGGGGATGCGGGTCGGAAACACGGGAACGATATCTCGCGAGGGGTGTACAGGCCGAGCGGCTTGCCGTAGTTGGCGAAGGTTCACGTCCAAGGCCGTGGGGGATGGGGTCTCTGGGGCTTGGTCGTGGCGGGTGGCTGTTGTGGTGGGTATAGGTGTGCTGGTGGCGGTAACGCCGGGCGGAGCCCGGCCTTAGGAAGAC
>NZ_POUA01000745.1 GCF_003236385.1 Spongiactinospora gelatinilytica | reverse complement strand
ACACTCGACTAGTCGTCGGCAGCGTCAGATGTGTATAAGCGACAGGCGGTATGACGCAGCCCTCAGAGTTTGCTAACCTGATTCCGCCGCAGTGGGGACGCCCCCACCAGGCACCCTTGTCCGGGTGGCGGAATAGGCAGACGCGCTAGCTTGAGGTGCTAGTGCCCGGTAACGGGCATGGGGGTTCAAGTCCCCCCTCGGACACACACCGCTTGCACATGTGGGGGTTCCGGTTCAACCCGAGCCTCCACATACTTCTTTTCCGGGTAGTAGATCAGCCTCAACCCCAGCTTGGTGTAGAGCTCGGCCTTGTCATCCGGATCGGCGTCCGCGATCAGCCGCACGAGATCGCCGACCTCTTCCATCATCGCCCTGATCTCTTCGCTGGTGATCCGCTGCGCGGCAGGAACGGCCTTCAGCTCACCTTCCAGGCGGGCGCGTTCGCTTTTCGTCTCGTTGATCCACGAGGAGATCTCCACAGGATCGCCGCCCGCATCCAGCGCGGCCCGGTAGCGACCGAGTTTGCGGTCGCACTCCGACAGCCGCTTCCGCACCGCGTGCAACGTAGCCTCGTTGGGATCGACGGCCTGCTCGGCCATCACCGTGATCGTGCGCTCCAGCGCGGTCGGCCCGAACGCGGTCCCCAGCCAGGCGTCCACCTCGTCCAGGATCTCCGCCTCCCGCAGATACACCACCTTCGGGTGGCCGAGATCGTTGACCCGCGCATACTGAGTGGGGAAGCGGCACCGGTAGTAGGCCTGGTCGTTGTTCCAGTTGCCATGCATCCGCCGCTCGCAGTACCCGCAGAACAACACCCCGCGGAAGGCGTAGGGGCGGCGGGTCGGATGCGGGCGCTGGCTGTAGCTGCCGTGCGCGCGCTTGGCCAGGATCTCCTGGACCCGCTGGTACTCCTCGACGCCGATGATCGCGTCATGAACGGGCCGATCGGACCAGATCCACTCGTCCTTACCGTTCCACCGCTGCTTGGTCGTCGTCCCCAGGGCGACGTTGCCCACGTCCAGCAGGACCTCGTCTTTGCGCTGCTTGTTCCACACCTGATGACCGGTGTAGCGCGGGTTGGTGAGGATCACCCGCACCGCGAACTTCGACCACGCCCGCTGGTCACGATGCTTGTTCCGGCCGG
>NZ_POUA01000744.1 GCF_003236385.1 Spongiactinospora gelatinilytica | reverse complement strand
GACGGCCCCGTAGCCCCTCCCGGTCGCCGCCCCCAGCCGGATCTCCCCGGCGGCGAGGGCGGCCAGCATCGCGCCCATCCGCGCCTCGTCGCGGGCGGCCTCGTCGCGCGACTCGATGTCGATCTCCAGTCGCAGGTAGTGCCCGGCGGGCACGACGGCCCTGCCGTACAGGAACTCCTGCGCCGCCGTGCCGGTGACCCGGTCGATGCCCACCGAGGGCCGGTATTCCAGGTCGCTCAGGCCGAGCAGCGGCGTCCGGTCGTCCTGCCGGGTGTCATTGGCTATCAGCGCGTCCGCCACGAAGACCCGGGCCGCGTGACCGGTGACGGCGTCCCCCCACAGCTCGGCGAGGCCGTCGCCGGTGTCGTCCCGGCCACGCGACCAGTTCCGCAGCACCCCGGCCAGCGAGGTGCCGGGGACGTAGAGACGGCCGAGGCCGTCCCTGGCGATCGGCAACGGGTCGGACGGGTCGTCGCCCACGCCGCCGACATGCAGCGGCGACCTGGTCCGCAGCCAGCCTCGCACCCGGATCCTGCTGGTGACGTGGCGTCCGACCCTGCCCGTTCCGGCGTTCACATTCGCTCCCCTTCCTCCGCTTGTACCGCCTCGTCGCGGGCGTGTCCGGCCAGGCAGGCGGTGACCAGCACCCAGATCGCCTCGCCGCGCAATTCCGCGCGCAACGCGGTGGCTCCGTCCGTGGTCACCACCAGCCGGTCGTGGTCCAGGGCCAGCAGTTCCCAGACACGGTCCGGATCAGTGATCAGCGCGTGCAGCGGTTGCACCGCTTCCGGCGGCCAGCTCTCCTCCTTCCTGGTCAGCCAGGCCAGCCGGTTCGCCGCCCGGTCGTCCGACGAGTCGTACGGCAGGTCGGAGACCACCTCGCGCAGCGCGTTGAGCTGCGTGGTCGTGACACCCGCCGGGGTGATGGCCGAACGCGCGCGCCGGTCGCCCCTGATCCGCTCGCAGGCCCGGTGGATCTCCGCCCGCCAGGCCGCGCGCTCGAAGACCCGGGCGGTGGCATGGCCGTCGTCCTCCGGGGCGAGCGGCAGGGGAACTGACGAGATCTCCGGCGCTGCCGCGGACTGCGTCGCGGACTCGGCCGGGCGAACCAGCAGGTCGTGATCGAACTCCACCTGGCCGAACCCCTCGGC
>NZ_POUA01000743.1 GCF_003236385.1 Spongiactinospora gelatinilytica | reverse complement strand
GGGGCGAGGGGGTCATGTCAGATGAATCCCGAGCACGAGGAGGGCGAGCTGGACGGCGATGAAGATCTGCAACGGCCGGTCACGCAGGGCCAGTTCCTCCGGCTCCTCCCCCGCGCCCTGGTCGACCAGGAGGTTGTGCCGGAGTACGACCAGCACGAACGGCACGATGCTGAGCGCGTGGAAGGGCCCGGGGTGATCGTTAAGTGCCCACAGGCAGTAGGTGACGATCATCGCGCCGGAGCACATGGTGCGGACCTGCGCGAGGTAGCCGGGGGTGTAGGCGGCCAAGGTCGCCCGGGTGGCCGAGCCGGCTTGCGCCCGTCGTTCGGCCTCGCGCTTGCCGGCCACGAGCTGGAGCGAGCCGAGCGAGATCACCACCAGGAACCAGCTCGTCACCGGGACCTCCACCGCGACGGCTCCGGCGAGGGCCCGGACGACGTGGCATCCGGCGACCGCGACCAGGTCCACGACCGGCTGCCGCTTCAGCCAGAACGTGTAGCCGAGGGTGAGGGCCAGGTACCCGGCCACCACGGCGGGGAGCCGCCAGCCGCCGGTCAGCGCGGCGACGGCGGGGGCGCTCGCGGCCAGCACCGCCCCGGCCGCCCTGGCCAGCGGGACGGGGATCAGGCCAGAGGCGACGGGGCGGTGCCGCTTCCTCGGGTGCAGCCGGTCGGCGGCGGCGTCGGCGGCGTCGTTGATCAGGTACGCCCCGGAGGCGGCCAGGCAGAACGCCGCGAAGGCGATCAGCGCGGCCCGCGCGCCCGTGGGGGTGGACAGTTCTCCGGCGGCCAGGGGGGCGGCGAGCACCAGCCCGTTCTTCACCCACTGCCGTGGCCGCAGGGCCCGGGCCAGGCCGGCCGCCCGCGAGCGGCGGGATACGGCGGGCCGCCGCGTCAACGCCGGCCCGGCGCTCACCCGCGGACCGCCCGGGCGGGGAGGGATGTGCCTGGGGAGAAATGGGACACCAGCGGAGCTTATCGAGCTTAGCTCGACAACTCCGTGAAACCCGACATAACGGCTTATGACCCTATTTCCCACGCCCGGCCGTTGCACAGCGGCGGCCCGTACGTGTAGGTCCTGCCATCCCTCGCCGTCGCCACCAGCGAATTGCCCGGGGCACGCTCCTCGCACATCCATCCGGGAAACCTGATCGAGGTCCCCTCCCCCGGCCCCAGC
>NZ_POUA01000742.1 GCF_003236385.1 Spongiactinospora gelatinilytica | reverse complement strand
CCACCCAAGGGCACCCATTGCCCCTCCTGAAGGCACACGAACCGCCCCGATGCCTGTAGACTCTTCCATGCCACGCGCTCGCGCATGTGGCAATGCCGCCTTAGCTCAGTCGGCCAGAGCGACGCACTCGTAATGCGTAGGTCAAGGGTTCGATTCCCTTAGGCGGCTCTCGAAAAGAGGGCTTTGACCAGGGCGTTTCCCTTTCCAGGGAGCGCCCTTGATCAGTTCGGGTTGCAGTTCGGGTTGCAGTTCTCTGCTGCGAACCCCACCGAACTCCACCGGGTGATCAGGCCTGCTGCCCCCACAGCGCTTCCCCCATCCGCTCGGCCGCGTCCCGCGTCGTCGCCTCGGCGACATGGGTGTACCGCTGAGTCGTCCGGATGTCGGCGTGCCCGAGGATCGCCTGCACCGCCCTCACATGCACGCCCTGCTCGATCAGCAGACTCGCCGCCGTGTGCCGCCCGTCATGAACACGGGCATCCCGCACACCGGCCTGCTGAAGGATCTCCTTCCACTTGCAGTTCCTTGATCAGGATGTCGGGGGGCAGGTCGTCCCATTCCGGGTGCTGGAGGAACGCGGCTGCGGCTGCTTGAAGCGGGCGGCGCCGGGTAGCGGCCGGCCAGCTCTTTCGCCGCGCCTGTGCGGCCTTGCGCGTAGGCGCGTATCTCCCTGACCTCCGGGTCGGTCAGCAGTCGATGTGCTGTACGCCCGTCCAATGGGTGCCTCCGTCTTGCGCTCTGACGCCGGGTTGCTACCTGAACCGGCACGAACCGATGCCGCAGGGACCAGCAGCGGCACAAGATCGCTGATGTGGCTGATCGTGATCGTCCCGGCGGGCAGCCGTTCACCGGGCGCCAGGCCGCCCCGCCGGACCAGCACCGCTCGCATGCCGTGCCGCGCCGGGCCATGGACGTCCTTGTCAAGATTGTCGCCGACCCATAGCACCTGGTCTGGGGGGCACCCGGCCGCGTCCAGAACAGTTCGATAGAAGGCCGCACCGGGCTTGGCGACGCCGCCCATCTGCGACGATTGGAACACCGCGTCGAACAGCTCGTCCACGCCGCCCAGATACAGCGCCGGACGGCGATCGACGCCAGTGCGGGTGTTGGAGGCCACGATCAACCTCTTGCCACCGTGGCGGCGCAGGACGTGCAGCGCCGCCGCTGCGTAGGGGTCCACCGGCCGCCGTGGGTCGCCC
>NZ_POUA01000741.1 GCF_003236385.1 Spongiactinospora gelatinilytica | reverse complement strand
CCTCCGAACCCGAACCGGCGCCCGTCCAACGGCCCGCCGGCCGACGCCCCCGCCGGAACCCTCGCCGCGCACCCCGCCATCAGCGACGGACTCCGCCGGGTCGAAGCGACCATCCGGCGCCTCAGCAACTCCTCCAGAATCCCCGCGATCAACAAGGCCGCGGACAGGATCACCTCTGCGGGCGGCAAGCGGCTGCGGCCTGCACTCACCCTGGCGACCGGGCTCGCGCTCGGCGGCTCCATGACCCGGCGCCTGGTGACCGGAGCGGCCTGCGTCGAGATGATCCATGCCGGTTCACTGGTCCACGACGACCTCATGGACCAAGCCGCCGAACGCCGCGGAACCCGCACCCTCAACGCCGAACTGGGCGACCCCCGGGCACTCGTGATCGGCGACTTCATGCTGGCCAGAGCCGGGCTGGCCGCGCTCACCGCGGTGTCCCGCCCGGTCGCGGAGACCCTCGCGGCCACCGTCGTGGAACTGGCTGAGGGCCAGTACCAGGAGACCGCGAGCCTGTTCGACCCCGCACGTTCGGTCGAGGACGCGATGCGGTCCATCACCGGCAAGACCGCCTCGCTGTTCCGCACGAGCTGCCTGGTCGCCGCCCAGTGCGCGCACGCGTCCCCCGAACAGCGCGTACGGCTCGCGATGTACGGCGAGCGGTTCGGCGTGATCTTCCAAATCCTGGACGACCTGCTCGACCTGGCCGGCGATCCCGCCATCCTGGGCAAGCCCGCGGGCAGCGACCTGAGGCACGGCGTCTACAGCCTTCCGCTGCTGTGGTCCCTGCGCGACCCGAGCCTCGGCGACGTACGCGACCTGCTCGGCCGCCGCCTCACCGACGCCGAGGCCGACCGCGCACTACAGGCACTCCGACGCAGCGGCATGATCGACCAGACGATCGAACGATGCCGCCAGATCGCCGCCGAGACCGTGATCCCCGACCTCCCGCGCGGCGCGATCGCCGACTCCCTCGCCGCCCTCCCGGCCGCCTACATCAACTGGACCGCCGCCATGATCACCCGGTGACGGCGGCGGAACTGAACAGCAGACGCCCACCGCCAGTGCCCACGGAATAGCAAATTCCGGCACCGGCCATGGCTTCGCCGCACTTCCCGAGAAAGAAGCTTCTCGCAGCCACTTATTCATTCGCCCACCGCGGCCGCAAGCAGCCTCACACCACCGAACACACCAGCGCGACGACCACCCTTTC
>NZ_POUA01000740.1 GCF_003236385.1 Spongiactinospora gelatinilytica | reverse complement strand
GTCTCGGCGACTCCCCCGACTGGGGCCCCGGCCCCTCCCTGCGCTACCTGGCCGTACTCGCCGAGACCGCCCGCGACCTGGTACGCCGAGGCCGGGTGCTGCCCCAGCTGGTGACCGAGGACGGCGAGCGCGCGGGCCGCTGGCGTCCGGTCCTCACCGGCCGCGACGCCACCGCCTTCCGCGACCTGGCCCACGCCATGCCCCCCGTCTGCCGCGCCGCCACCGCGGAGGGCGACGGCACGGCGGCGCGGGTGCTGCGCGACGCGCTCGGCGGGCTCGCCGACGCGGCGACCCGCACCCTGCTGCCCGACCGGCTGCTCGCCGGGACACGGCCGGGCCGCAGGAGCGCCCTGCCCGACCGCTGGCTGCACGCCCTGACCGGCGACGACGCGGCCCTTCCCGGCGCGGCTCCGGCCGCCGCCGCAGAGCTGGACGGCGAACTGCGCGCCTGGTTCGAGTCCGCCCGCGAGCTGGAGGGCCCGGTCCGGGTCTGCTTCCGGCTCATGGAGCCGGTGGGCGAGGAGGAGTCCTGGGAGATCGAGTTCGCCCTGCAGTCCACCGACGACCCGAGCCTCTACATCCCCGCCGAGCGGGTCTGGGACGGCGAACGCCTCCCCGGCCTGCCCAGACGCCCCGACGAGACGCTGCTCGCCGGTCTCGGCCGCGCCGCACGCCTGTGCCCGGAGCTGTACTCCGCGCTGCGCTCCCCCCGCCCGACCGGCATGATCGTCGACACCGCCTGGGCCTTCACCTTCCTGCGCCACGCCGCCCCGCTCCTCCAGGCCGCCGGGTACGGCGTGCAACTGCCCGCCTGGGCCGGCCGCAAGGGCCTGGGCCTGAAGCTCACCACCCGCTCCCGCACCGGCCCCAAGGCCGCCGCCGCGCAGGGCTTCGGCCTCAAGGAACTGGTCGACTTCAAGATCGACCTCGCCGTCGGCGACCACACCATCAGCGAGGAGGAACTGGCCGAGCTGGCCCGGCTGAAAGTCCCTCTCGTCCGCATCCGCGGCCAATGGGTGGAGCTGGACGACCAGCAGCTCAAGGCCGCCCTCAAGGTCGTCGAACGCCGCCGCAGCGGCGAGATGACCGTCTCCGACGTGCTCAACGAGGTGGTCGAGGGCGAAGACGAAGGACTCCCCCTCCTTGAGGTCGACGCCGACGGCATGCTCGGCGACCTGCTGTCCGGCGAACCCGATCGCCGCCTCACCCCCGTC
>NZ_POUA01000073.1 GCF_003236385.1 Spongiactinospora gelatinilytica | reverse complement strand
GGACCCCTTGACCCCGACCTCTCGACGCCCCCGCCCCCGCCGGTGACCCGGCCGGGGCGGGGGTTCCACCTCATCGATGAGCCGCTTCTGCGCCGGATTCGCCCGACTGTTGGGTTTGCCGATGGACACCCCGGTCGGATAAGAAGCTTGCGTGCTGAGAGGCGACAAAGTAGGGCTCAGGGCCCGGTACGAGGACGACATCCCGATCCTGCGGACCGAGCTCTACGACGACGTGGTCAACTCCGCGCGGGCCGAAGGCCGGCCGTGGCGGCCGATCACGCCGGGCTCGAAGGATTCGCGGCTCGTGGTGAACGACGACGAGCAAGGGCACGTCCCCTTCTCCGTCGTGGAACTGAACGGCGGCACGCTGGTCGGCACCGCGACACTGTGGGGCATCGACACCCACAACCGGTCCGCCCACATCGGCCTGGGCCTGCTGCCATCGGCCCGCGGCAAGGGCTACGGCACCGACGTCGTCGCGGTCCTGTGCCACTACGGTTTCGTCGTACGCGGCCTGCACCGGCTGCAGATCGAGACGCTGTCCGACAACGCCGCGATGCTGCGCTCCGCCGAACGCAACGGCTTCGCCCGCGAGGGCCTGCTGCGCTCCTCCGCCTGGGTGCTGGGCGAGTTCATGGACCAGGTCATACTCGGCCTCCTCGCCCAGGACTGGAAGCCCTCCCCGGGGCTCGGGTGAGCTTCCAGAGCCACCCGATACGACGAAGCCCAAGCCGTTCGGCCACGCGCTGCGAGGAACGGTTATCAGCGCTGGCACCGTCGCCCTCGGCCTGCGCGGCCGGGTCCGCCCGTTGCTGCGACTGCTGGCCTCCTGGGGCCTGGGGGGAGGCGCCGTGGGAGCCATAGGGGGTCCGCTCGTCAGCGCTTCGGGGCAGTGGGACCTGTCGCTCTTCCGCGGCCCTGTCGGCGGGGTGGCCGGACTGGTGGTGGGCCTGCTCCTGGGCTTCGTACGCTGGGCCTCCCGGCCCGCGCCGACGGCGGCCGCCCTGTCGCCGCCGTCCACCTGGCGCGATGACCGCACACTGACCCTCATGCACCTGGTCGTGTACGTGCTGCTGCCCGGACTGGCGATCTGCGCAGCGTACTGGGCGCTGGGCGGCATGGCGGTAGGGCTCGGCTCCGGTCTGGTGCTGGGGCTCGGCACGCCGACCTGCACGATCACCTCGCCCGCTCCTCCGAGGGAGTGTGACAGCCGAGAGGTTCGACCACAAGCCGGTCGACCTACTCCTTCAGCGGCGACCGCCCGGTCCGCCGCCGACCAGGCGCGCCTCTCCCGCCCGACCCGACGCCGACCCTCAAGATCCGCTGGAAGGGCATCGACGACCGCCTCGTGGATCAGCCGGGCATGCGCACCCTCACCCTAGGCGGCGGCCCGCCTACGCGGACCCTACGAAAGTGCGGTCTTGCAGCGCCGCGAACACCACCATCGCAGCTCCCCCCGCACCTTCACCCCACGGTCGAATCAGGGCATGTCCTACCCAACAACACGGGCCCTGCTGATCTGCGGGGCCGTCGCACCGCTCGCTTCGCTGCTGGTGTTCCATCTCGACATGGTGTTCCGCGCCGGATACGACCCGCTGCGCCACGCGCCGAGCTTGCTGATGACCGGTGACCGCGGCCCGCTGCAGATCGCCAACTTCGTGATCACCGGAACGTTGATGATCGCGTGCGCCGTCGGGATACGGCGTGCGCTGCCTGCCGGGCGCGGTGCTCGATGGGGTCCCCGGCTGGTGGCGGTGTACGGCGCAGCCATGATCGCCACAGGGGTGTTCGTCACCGATCCGCAACTGGGCTATCCACCGGGAACCCCGTCAGACCTCCTGCCCGGCGTGAACGCTCAGGCGAGCTGGCACGGACACCTGCACTGGATGACGGCGTTCGTCGTCTACGCCGCCACGACCTTGGCCTGCTTGACCTTCGCCCGACGCTTCGCCGCCGAGCCCGGCGGGCGGGCCTGGGCGGTCTTCCTCGCCGCCACCGGCGTCCTGGCGCCGTTGATCATGTACGGCGGCAGCGTCATTCTCCAGCCGCTGGCCATCTCCGGCGAGTGGTACGCGGTCCTCGACGGGATCGCGGGCCGCATGGTCATCCCGCTCGGCTGGATCTGGGCCGCGCTGGTGCCACTTCGCCTGCTCAGGACGCATGCCGACTGACCGGTGCCTGAGCGACCAGAGCCGCCGTGGAGTCGCACAAGATCCACACCGGGCCGATCGGCTCCTACGTCGCGGGACACCTCGGGGCGGCGCCGGGCGGCGACTCCTGCACCGCCCTGGCCGGCAGCTCGCCCGGGCCTTCCTACGGCCGAACGGCGACCGATTCGGCGGAGAGCGTGACATCGACGGTGATGTGCGAATTGTCCAGCAGCGGGAGCTGAAGCCCACGCTTGAACTCCCCGGCATCGTCCGGCATCACCTTCGGCTGAACTGTGACCTTGACCTGGCCGGTCTCCTCATCCGAGTGCGCCATCATCGTGACCACCTCAGGACGGGATCGGAGCCAGGAGACGACCGTGTCCTGGGCCCGCCGGAGCTCCGAGGCCGAGAACCCCTTGCCGCCGATCAGGGTGACCTCCAAGGGGAGGGTCCTGGCCAGCTCGATCGCGCGAGCCGGGATGGGACCCTTGAAGCTGACGCGCAGCCCCCGCTGGTCATCGACGTATCTGACGCCGGAGATCTCGTCGGGGAACTCCGCATTGAGCTTGTCGATCACCCGGCTGTTGGACGACTGTGAGCCGAAGCGGTCGATGGCCTCCTCGTAGGCGATGCCCTCCGATTTGGCGATGGCCCCGAGGTCGACCAGCTCGGCGTAGGGAATGCCGTCGATCACCACGTCCGGGTCGGTCACCGCAGGGTCGTACCCCTCGAAGTCCGTCGGCTTGGGCGACGAGGTAGCGGCCACCCGGGCCGCGTACCGCTTGACGACCTCCTCCAGGGACCGGCCCGACGATGCCGCCTCTCGCTTGAGCCGCTCCAGGGTGGGCCGATGCGCTCTGGGCTGATCGGCCCGCGGTAACACGATCGTCTCGGTCCCGGCCACAGCGGGCACCGGGCCGGCCCCAGCACCAGCACCAGCACCAGAATGGCCGCAGGCGCATAACAACGCGAGCAGCGCGATGACGGTCAAACGCGATCTCTTCATAGCAAAGGGAACGCGCCACCGGCCTGGAGGGTTCATCCAGGCACCCCATCCAGGCTGTCCATTCGATCGTCACTGTGGGGTAGTGAACAGGTTGGCCTGGTGGGCTTGGGCGGCGGCCTCTGTTCTGGTGGTGACGTTGAGTTTGGTGAGGATTCTGGCCACGTGGGTGGCGACGGTGGTGGGGGCGATGAAGAGGTCCTCGGCGATTTGGGGGTTGGAGCGGCCGAGAGTGAGCAGGCGTAGGACGTCCAGTTCGCGGTTGGTGAGGTTGAAGGGGTTGCTCGCGGGGGTGGTGGTCGCCTTGTCGAGGCGGCCGCGGGCGGTGAGATCGTCGATGCGGGTCAGGAGTGGGATCGCGCTCAGGTCGGTGGCGATGGTGCGGGCCTCGCGGAGGCGGGAGCGGGCGCCGGGGCGGTTGTTGGTCGCCAGGGCTGTAGCCGCCGCGTCGGTCAGGACGACCGCGGTCTCATGGCGGTTGCCGAGGTCGCGCCAGGCGGTGGCGGCCTGGTCCCAGGCGGGCAGGCTGTCGGGGGTGGCCGTCGTGTGGAAGGTGAGCCGGTGGGCGTCGAGCGTCGGGGTGGCGGTGTGCACGGTGTCGACGATGCGGCAGAGCTGGGCGATCCGGTCGGTGACTTCGCGAGCGACCTGGCGATTGCGCGGGGCTCCGGCCCGCCGTACCCGCTGAACGCGGGCACCGAGGACGGCGAGCCGCAGCAGGTGGTGCGCCGGCCAGGCCGTCGGCGGTGTCAGGTGCTCGCCGAGGATGCGATCCGCCGAGTCCGCGTCACCCTGATCGAGCGCCCAGGCGATCCGTTGCAGAGCCAGCCCGGCGTTGGCCTCGGTCGCTCGGAGCGTGTGCCGGGCGAACTCGGTCAACCGACGCATCAGAGATTCGAAGTGGCTGGTCTCGCCGCGGCAGCGTGCGATGTCGGCCGCCGCCAGTCGCAGGTACGCGGCGTACAGCGGCGGCGGGCCTTCGGCCAAGGCGTCCTGGACGATCACCAGGGCCTCATTCCATCGGCCCAGGAAGATCAGGGAGAAGGCACGTGCCGCGGCGAGCATGCTGCCGCGAGATCGGGTCTGGCCAAGCCGTGCGGCCGCCTCCTGCCCGGCCTGGGCTGATTTCGCGCGTGAAAGACGGACCCAATTTCCCGTCTTTCTTGGCTCCACTTGGTGATCTTCAACGGTGCCAGTTCGTGTGAGAAGTGGCCCCACTTAGCGATCGTGCACGCCTTGATCACGCATGAGTTTTGGCCCCACCTGCGGTCAGGTAGGGGTGTTCACGAGTACGTGTGGCCTGGGATTGAGACAAGGGCCGAAAGATCCCTTCGCGACGACGTGTTGATCGTTTCCCGGAAAGAAATGGTGCTGTGGTCAGCCGGCGACTGGGGTACGGGTGAGTTTCCAGAGCCATCCGATGTTGCGAAGCCCGAGTCGTTCGGCCACACGCCGGGAGGAGCGGTTGTCGGCGCTGGTGCTGTAAAAGAGAAAGCGGCAACGCGGAGACAGCAGGTCCACCCAGGCTGCGGTGGTGGCGGCGGCATAGCCACGACCACGGAACGGCCGGGCGGTCCATGTTCCCGCCTCGGCGCCGGCCGGCGTTCTCCTCGGGGTGTGGCATATGGAGACCACCTGATCGTTGTCGACAATCATCGACCAGGGCGCTCCCGCGCCGCCGCCCATGAGTTCCTCCCATTCCTCCGGTTGCCAGTTGCTGGGCCGCATCTGGCCGACACGTTGGGCGTCATTCAGATTGTCCGATCGAAGGACTGCCGTGGAAAGGTCGAACCGCACGGGTGGAGACGCCAGATAGCTGGGTCCCGCAGACACCGTCGAGGGGCCCCGCATGGACTGATCCAGGAGCGTTTGGCATTCCTTCAGCACATGCGGGGGTCGGTCGGGGCTCGATGGCGTGTTCTGTGTGACGAGGTCGAGCAGGTGGCCGGCCAGGTCGTCCGGCACGGTGTGGGCCACTGCTGCGGTGATGCCCTCACTGGCCACGGCGAGAACCAGTTCTTCAGGGCCGTGAAGACGGCCATGGTCATCGTGGTGCCACAGAACTTTCATCTCGATTTCGAGAAGCTCGAGGTTCCCAAGGCTTTCGGCGTTTTCGGCCACAGGTGTTCTGTCTCCTCATCGTGTCGTTGTTAGCGACGTGTTGCAGCTTGCGAGAGCGGAAAGTGCGAGTGCAAGCAACCTGTCATCGTAGGGCAGCGTTGTCGGTGTCATCACGGTGAGCCGCTGTGCTCGGTTGGGCCGCGGACGGCCGACCTGGCTCTGGCCCACGTCCCTGGCCACAACGGGAGTGTCACTTAACGGCTGATCAGCCGTTAAGTGACACTCCCGTCTGTGTACTCGGGGACTGCCGTCCCCGAACCCCGGCATGGCGTGTGCATCGCCTGCCCAGCGGGTGCGCGAGCTGATGTCCTGCAAGGCAGGCGATGCACACGCACCGAACGAAGAGGTGACCGTCCTCAGCCGGAAATGGAGTGTTGGGCTTCAGCCTGAGCGAGCCGGTAGGAGCGGGTGCCGGTGTCGATGATGGCGGCGTTGAAGGTGAGGCGGTCGACGATCGCGGCGCAGAGCCGCGGCTCGGTGAAGGTCTTGGTCCAGCCGGCGAAGGACTCGTTGGAGGCGATGGCGACGCTGGCGCGTTCTTCTCGTTCGGTGAGGACCTGAAACAGCAGATTGGCGCCGCGTTCGTCGAGTTTCATGTGTCGGGTCGGAGACGGGACGCCGTGCACCGTTTCGGGTGTCGGTTTTCCCGTCCCCGCCCGCCGAACCGGACGTGCCCGTTAGCCGAGCATCCGGCTCTCCACATGATCCGATGAGTCAGGCGAGGTATTCGCTGACCTGGCCGACGAACGCCATATCGTCATGGTGGGTGCGGCGGAAGCGCGCTCCGTCGGGGTCCACCTCGTCGATGTTGTAGGGCGTGCTGATCTGCGCTCCGCGGAAGCGGTAGCGTTCGACCTTCATCTTCGCCGGGTTGTAGAGGACCAAGTTCCCTGCGGTGATGCGGTCGGCCCCGTAGTAGCGCCGCCGCAACTGTTTCCAGGTCAGGTGCGGGTGCTTGCGGCGGATCCAGTGGAGCAGCCGCCACCAGGCATACCAGCCAAGGTAGGCGAAGGTTCGCTTGGATACGCCGTAGCGAGAGTAGGCCGCCCAGCCCCGTAAGACCGGGTTGACCTGCCGCGAATTGCTGGCGCAAGGTGGGCAGGCGCAGTATGCGGCAGGCCTGGTCGATGGCGGCCTCGGCGGCGGGTTCGGTCCTCACCGACGAAGTCACGCCAGACCGACGGCCGAGGCATGAATCCCGTACATCGTGGGATCCCTTCGGGGATCAGGAACACAGCTCCAGGTGGGGTGTGGCGGACAGGATGTCGTCGGGGAACCGGCTGCCATGCCGAACGCCGGCGTGGTGCCCGTGGCGTCCTCCGGGCCGCTGCTGGTCACCGTGGCGTTGTAGGCGACGGTGGTGCCCAGGCTGACCGGGGCGGGCGAGTCGGTGATGGACACGTCCAGGTCCGCGCCCGACGTGTAGGTGATGAGCGCCACTGCGCGCCGGGGCGCGAAGAGAGGTGTAAAGGATCAGCGGCCGGCGTCAGCCGATCCCGGGTGGTCTCCACTGGTCACGTAACCGGTCAGGGGCGCCGGGGATCACCTGAGCGCTTGCGGTAGGCACGCTGCCTGCAAGCCTGTGAGCAGTACGCGCGGCGGCGTCCGCGCGCGGGCTGCGCTACACGCTGACCACATTCCGGGCATCTCGGATGGGCGGCCACCTCTATTTCGTCACCGTGATCGCCCCCGGCGGTTGTTTTGTCACGCGGGGCCGGGCCGGAGGGCCATCGCCGATGGGTAGCGGCAGTACGGAAGGCGGAAACGATGTCGGGATCGTCGATGCGCCCCCGTGGCGTGTGCCTGGCCAGTTCCTTGTCGAACGCGGTGCATGCACTCCATGGCGATGTCATCCCCGTGACACCACAGCAGGTGTTCCAGGTACGCGCGGGCCGTCCCCAACTGCTCGCCTGGCCGAACCACCGGCCCCCCGGACGCGACGCGCTCCGTGGCGGGAACTGGCCGGCTTCTTCCGCGAACGCCGGATGGCCATGTGGGCACTGATCGTGATCCCGGTGTACGCCATGAGCGAGTGGCTGGCGAGCGCGCCGCAGTCCGCCATGCTCCTGGCCGCAGGCTGGCCGCCGCTGGACCGCATCGCCCTCGTCCAGTTCGTGGCGACCACCGTCCAGGTCTTCACCGCGCTCGGCACCGGCGCCGCCATCTCCCGCTACGGCCTGCGGCGGCCCGCACTGGCGATCGGCGTGCTGGGCCTCGCGGCCGTGGCCGGTCTCCTGCCTCTGGCGGCAGGCCAGGCCGGTACGGCACCGACCGGGATCGTCCTGGTCGTCCTGTCCGCGGTGTACGGGGCCAAGCTCACCTGGATCTCCACCGTCTCCATGGACTTCGCCCACCGCTCCTCGGCGTCGGCGGCCACCCGTTTCACGGTGCCCATGTCGATCGAGGGCATTTTCGTGACCATCATCAGCTCGGCCGGCCTCGGGCTCGCTGGGGCGATCGGATTCCCCTGGCTCATCGCCGGCGTCATCGGCACCGCCCTCGCGCCCCGCTGGATTCGCCACCACACTTGAGCCGACATACGGATACTTCGAGGAGCAGGATCAGAGCCGGATGCCCTTGATGATCTCCGCCGACCCTGGCACGAGAGGCGGGCTCGCCATCACGGTGACGACGACTCCCGCGCGCTCGACCCAGCCCGTGTACACACCGGCCCCCAGCGCGCCGTCACCCTTCTGGCGAAGCACCTGGCGATCGCCGATCTTCGTGGTGGTCGCGTCACCGGAGAAGGACCCGATGCTGAACGGCGCGTTTTTGAGCTGCGCCAACGAGGTCGCCTTCGGCCAGCACACCACCCTGACCCACAGCGCCCGGTGCCGGCGGCTCACGTCGTCGCGGTCGTCCGACCACTGGTAGCCGTACTCGACCATGCCGTCGTGCTTGTTGACGATGACCTGCCCGTGCGTGAAGCCCTTCGGGATGTGGTCGACGCGAACCCCCTTGATCGCCGCCGCGCCCCTCGCGGGCCTGTCGACCTTGGCGGCTGACGAGCGCAGCATCTCTGCCTTGGAGGGGGCGGGACAACTCGGACGCTCCGCCGCCTGCCCCGCCGCCTGCGCGGGGACGGCCACGAGAGCTGCGGCAACGGGGAGCACGGCCAGGGCGGCAAGTTTCTGAACCTTGTTCATGTCAGGTTGGATGCATCCGGATCGAGAAAGGTTCGGCACTTTTTCGAGTTCCGCCCGCCGGAGCGCAGGCCCCAGACGGCCCACTCCAGTGCGTCTCAGGGATGGGGGCGCTCGAAAACAGTGAGGCACAAATGGGCATTTTGGGCGGAACTTCGTCCGTGATCAGCGCATCAAACCAAGCGTGTTGATAGAAGGAGACCCTCAGCGGCTCGGTCGCTACTGGCTGGCCGGGCGGCTCGGCGCGGGCGGCCAGGGCGTGGTGTACGAGGCCTACGCCGAGGACGGCCGCCGGGTGGCGATCAAGGTGCTGCACGGCGATCAGGTGGCCCAGCTCGGCCGGGAGGCGGCGGCCGCCCAGCGGGTGGCCTCGTTCTGCACCGCGCCGATCATTGAGGCCAAGCTGGAGGGCCCGCGCCCCTACATCGTCAGCGAGTACGTGGAAGGCCCTAGCCTGCGCACGGCGGGCAGGACCTTCGCGGGCGACGACCTGCACCGCCTGGCCACCGCCATCGCGACGGCGCTGACCGCCATCCACGACGCCGGGGTGATCCACCGCGACCTCAAGCCCGACAACGTGCTGCTGGGCCCGGACGGTCCCCGCGTGATCGACTTCGGCATCGCCAGGACCGCCGAGATGTCGCTCACCGCGACCGGCGTGGTGAGCGGCACGCCCACCTACATGGCCCCCGAGGTGTTCATCGGCCAGCGGGCGGGCGCCTCGGCGGACGTGTTCGCCTGGGGAGCCGTCGTCGTCTTCGCCGCCACCGGCCGTGATCCGTTCCACGCCGAGAGCCTGGGAAGCGTCATGCACCAGGTGTTGTCCGCCGCTCCCGACCTGTCCGCGCTGCCCGGGACGCTGCGCCGGTTGGTTTCCTCGGCACTGGCCAAGGACCCGGCCCAGCGGCCGACCGCCCGCGAGCTGCTGCTGGCGCTGGTCAGCGGCGACGGCGACCTCGACACCTCCCGCCTGCTCGCCCAGGGCGGCCACCGGGCCGCCGGGATCGGCGCGCAGGGGCACGATCCCGCGCTCGGCACGCTGGCCGAGCAGGCGTACACGATGCTCGATCCGGCCGAGCGCGAGCTGATCCCCGAGGTGTTCCTGCGCCTGGTGACCGTGGACGAGGCGGGCGAGCTGTCGCCCCGGCACGCCGAGCTGGCCGAGCTCGTCGAGGGGCGGGCGCCGCACGAGGTGGCCGCCGTGCGGAGGATCCTTGCCGTGTTCGGCTACCTCCTGGCCAGGCAGGACAGCGGCGTACGGCTGGCCAGGCCGGCGCTGCCCCAGGCCTGGCCGCGTTACCGCCGGTGGATCGAGACCAACCGCGACGGCCTGGCCGTACACCGGCAGATCCTCGCCGCGGCGCGACGCTGGGAGGCGGCGGGACGCCGGGACGGCGACCTGTTCCAGGGCAGCAGCCTGGAGAACGCGTTGCAGTGGGCGGCCACCGCCCGCCGCGACATCACCCTGTCGCCCATCGAACGCGATTTCCTGTCCGCGGCGGCCGTCCTGGCCAGGCGAAGGGTCAGGCGCACCCGGCTGGCCTCGCTGAGCCTGGGCGGGCTGCTGGTGATCGCGCTGGTGGCCGGCGGGCTGGCCGTACAGCAGGGCGCGGTGGCCGATGACCGGGCCGAGCAGATCGCCGGGCAACTGACCAGGTCGGAGGCGGCCAGGCTGGCGGCGGTGGCGACCACGATCCGCGGGAGCGACCCGCACCAGGCGATGCTGGCGAGTCTGGCGGCCTGGCGGCTGGACGGCACACCGGCCACCAGGGCGGCCCTGGTCGCCTCGCTGGCGCAGCGCGAGACGGCGATGTTCCGCGACCCGTCGACCGCGGGCGACACGGTACGGACGCTCGGCGCCGACGGCCGGACGCTGATCAGTGCCGATTCCACTGCGACGCGCGCGTGGGACGTGCGGAACGGCCGGCTCCTGCGGACACTCGGCGCGCGGCGGGCCGAGTCGATGGACAGCGTGACGCTGAGCCCGTCGGGCAAGGTGCTGGTGGCCGTGACGACCAGGCGCGCCGCCGCGGTGGACCTCGTCAGCGGCGGGCTGATCAGCGACCACGCCTTCCCCACTGCCAAGGATTTCACGACCGAGTGGGTCGACGTGGCGTTCGAGCGGGACGATTCCGTCCTGCTCCACGAGGCTGACCGGCGTACCCGCTGGGACCTGCGAACCGGCGCCGCCAAGGCGCTCGGGCCCGGCCCTGCGGGCACATTCAGCCGGGACGGGGGCTGGCGGGCCGCACGGCGCGGTCGCCAGCTGGAGCTGACCAACCTGAGGACCGGGGCGAAGAGCTTCATCGGCGAGAAGGACGGCGCCGGCACCCAGGGCACCTGGAACGGTGGCGCGGCCGTGTTCGGCGCCGGCCTCGTCGCGACGGTGACATCGCGGTCCATCCAGTTCTGGCGCAGGTCGGACACGCAACTGCTCACCACGGTCCAGGTACGGGGGGACGGTGAGGCGGCGCAGGGGGCCTTCGACGGAAGCACGTTCCGCTACCTGCTGGGGGACCAGGTCTTCTCGGTGGACGTGGCCGACCTGGCCACTGAGGACGACGATCGCCATGTGGGCACGGCCGCGCTGAGCGGCGACGGGCGGCTCGTGGTCCGCGACGGCGAGCTGTCGGCCGTCGGCGGGAGGAACGTCGGCGGGAGGAACGTCGCCGCGTTGCCAGAGGCGGAGTACGCGGTATTCAGCCCGGACTCCCGTTTCGTCGCCACCTTCGGGCCCGGGGTGCGGATCGTGGACACCGCCTCGGCCGCCGTCCAGGGCACGCTGCGCACGTCCGCCGTCCAGGCGGCCTTCTCTCCCGACGGCGCCAGGCTGGCCGTGGTCACCGAGAAGGGCGGGGTCGAGCTGTGGGACCGGCAGACCAGGCGGCGCGTGTGGTCGGCCGATGCGGGCGCGGCGAAATACGCGGCCTTCTCCTCCGACGGGCGGACGCTGGTGGTGGCGGGCGACCGCCTGCACCTGCTGGAGACGGCCGGCGGCAAGGCGTTGGGGCCGGCGTTCGGCGGCGGCGGCAGGAACGCCGAGGGGGTGCGCGCGTATTTCACCCGCTCCGGCAAGGCGGTCGTGGTGCTCGACGCGCGGCGACGGATGACGGTCTGGGACCTGGCCACGCGCCGCCGGCTCGCCACCGCGCGCGGGTTCGGCGACCCCGCGGCCTACTCGCCGCGCGAGGACCTGCTCGCCACCCTTCAGGTGGGGGGCAGGGTGCGGCTCGCCGACGTGATGTCGGGCACGGACCTGGGCGCGCTGCTCGACCAGGGCGGCGGGCAGGACCCGGAGATCGGGCAGCCGCTCGACGTGGCGTTCACCGGCGACGGATCGGCGGTGCTGACCGTGGACGGCAACGGCGTCGTCAGGCGGCACGCCGTGGGCGGGAAGGCGTTGGCGGCGGCGGTGTGCGCGAAGGCGGGCGGGCTGAGCGCGGCCCAGTGGCGGGCGATAGTACCCACGCTGCCGTATAGAAAGGCGTGCCCCTAGCCGACGATCGCGACGAAGCCGGGCGGGCTTCCGGCCGGAGCGTGGGTCGACCGCCTGAACCACCGCCGCGTCCTGCTCGTGAACGACGTCGGGCGGGCGATCTGGGTGCCGTCGGCACCGCCGTTCCCACAAGCGTCAGGCACGCGAGGGCCGTCAGCCGGCGTACGGGTGCCGCGAAGAGTGTCATGGCAGTCATCGCTACAGCAGCGCCTGTTTCCGCACGGTTTCCGCACGGTTTCCGCCGCCACGCCGATCGAGGGCGGAAACCGTGCGGAAACCCCGCCTGGTCTAGGCATGAACCCGAACGTCGCGGCCGGCGCCACCGCTGGACCGCGGTACCCCGACGGAAGGAACACTCTCGTGAATCGTGCGACAGCGGCCGGCCTCGCCGGACTGGCCTGCGCCATGCTCACGCTGAGCACTCTGCCCGCCGCGGCGGAACCTGCTGCGAACCGGGCTCGGCTGGGCGACGTACAGCAGGCGCTGGAGGCCCTGGCCAAGTCCCCTGAGGTGGTGGGCGCCATCGGCGAGGTATACGTCGACGGCAAGCGCGTCGGCAAGGGCTCGGCCGGCACCCGCCTGCTGAACGGCAAGGGCGGCAAGATCCCGACCGGGTCACGCTTCCGGGTCGGCTCCCAGACCAAGCAGATGACCGGCGTCGTGGTGCTGCAACTGGTCAAGGAGGGCAAGCTCAAGCTCGACGACAAGCTCAGCGATCTGCTCCCGGAGGTGGCCGGGAAGGACCTGGTGGAACGGGCCGGCGAGATCACTCTGCAGCAGCTCGTCCAGCACACCTCCGGCATCCCCAACTTCTTCGACGAGAAGCTGGTCGGCACCTTCGACTTCACCACCTACTACCCGCCGATCGAACTGGTGAAGAAGTCCCGCACCCTGCCTCGGACCCAGGAGCCGGGAGAGAAGTTCTCCTACTCCAACACCAACTACATGCTGCTGGGCCTGATCATCGAGAAGTACACCAAGCACACCCTGGCCGCCGAGTTCGAGCGGCGCGTCTTCGATCCCGTCGGCATGGACGACTCCTACCTGCCCACCAAGTTCCCCGGCGGCATCAAGGGCCCGCACGGCCACGGCTACTTCCCCGACAGCACGGGCAAGCCGCGCGATGTGGACCGGCTCAACATGAGCTACGGCTACGCCGCCGGCGGCGTCATCTCCACCGCGCACGACATCAGCGCCTTCCAGCGGGCCTTCGCCCAGAACCGGATGCTGCCCGAAGATCTGAAGAAGGTGCTCATGGGACCGCCGAGAAGCGCGCCACAGCCCTCCGGGCAGCCGCCCGAGGGCGGGGACGGCCAGCGGCAGCCCGCGCTGCCGTGCGGGGGCGAGCCGCTGATCATGCCGCTCAAGGGCAGCGCCCCCGGCTTCAACGCGGTCACCTTCACCTCGCCCGACGGCCGGATGCAGTTCGCCCTGTCGGCCACCCTGGCCGTCTCCAACCTCGACGAATCGGTGCATCCGCTCCTGGTCAAGGCCGCCGAAGCGGTCTTCTGCCCGCAGAAGTGACAACAGAGAGGAAACGGCGACTCCGCCACGCTCTAGTAGTGCTTTGTCAGGTGAGCCTGTTGTGGCCAGTGCGGTGACCACCAACGGGGCGATGATGATCATGGCGTCGGCGTCCGGGACGCCGGTGCCGACCATCGCCCGGCTGGTCGCCGCGGATGCCGCGAACGCGCCCGCAGCCGCATCCGCGGCCAACAGCGCTGGGGCCGCCCCCGCGCCAAGGCGGCATGATCAGACTCTGCGAACGTTCGTGGTCACCGCACCGCCTGTTGGAGGGCCGCGCCTGCTTTCGCACACGGAAGCGGAGCGTCGTGATGGCGCCCGACTGGGTGTTGCTGAAAGGTTCCAGGTCGATCCTGCCGAGTCTTGGGGGCGAGAAGCGGACGCCGTCGCCCAGTAGCACCGGTATGACATACACCAGGATCTCGTCGACGAGCCCGCGCCGCAGGCACTGGGCGGCAACGCCGGCACCGAGGATCTCCAGGTTCTTGCCGCCCGCGGCGCCGCGTGCCGTGGCAACGGCTTCCTCAAGTCCACAGGTGAGGAATGTGACGGTAGGGTCCGGCTGGTCGGGAGGCTTGTGCGTGAGGACGAACTGTGCTCCCCCGTCGTAGGCGGTGTCCTGGGCGGCCATACGCTTGGCGACCTCGTACGTGCCCCGGCCGATGAGCATCGCGCCCGTGGCCGCCATGACCTCCGGGACCTCGGCCGCGGTCAGGTACTCGGCGATCCAGTCCATCGCGTGGCCAGGGCCGGCGATGAAGCCGTCCAGCGACATCGCCCGGTTCACGACCACTTTGCCGGTGCCGAAACCCACATCACTCATGCGTTTTCTCCACGGATCTTGGAGGCCCGAGGCCGGGTCATAGTTCGGCCGCTGGGGAACTGCAAGCGTGTCTGCGGTGGCGCAACGCGAACAACCGGCAGCCGGGTGTGCCGGCCGCGCAGCGTCGGCAACGGGCCCGGGTACGGCGTGAAACGACACCGCCGGTGGGGTCGTCCTCAGTCCCGGGCTGGGTGACCAAGCCGGAGACGAGCAGGGCGAGACGAAGGCAGGCCACGAGAATCATGCCGGCATTCAACGGGTTGACGCTCTCCGAGCCGTTCACCTGCCCGAACTGCCACCAGCACTACGGGCAGGTCATCCAGTTCACGTACGGATACGTCCGCCAGATCGACTACGAGATCGGTGACACCATCGTCTGGGAGTTCGGCCCGCCTGACGACGAAGGTGTTCCGGAGGCCGGACGGGTGTACGTGGAGGCCATCCTCGAGGGGGCCTGCTCCCACTGCGGCCGCTTGCTGCCATGGCCCCGCTCGGCCTTCGAGATCGAGTTGAGAAAGGATGCGATCGTCGCCGCTCGCCCAGGAATCCACCACATGACGCACACGAGAGAGGACCGCTGGGTCGTGGCAGAGCCGTGATGTGAGCACATCGCGATGACTGCCTTTCTGGACGGCGGGGGTCGTCAAGGAGGGCGATCACGAGGAGCCGGTACGCCGCGAGCGGGCCGCTACGCCGATTTTCTCCACGTTGGTGCGGTAGGCTCCCGGTGTAGCTAGCCAAATTTGGCTAGCGAAGATCGGGAGGGTTCGATGAAGCCGGTACGGCTGCTGGTCCTGGGCGCGCTGCGCAGGCGCGGGCGCGCCCACGGCTACCAGGTCCGCTCGGATCTGGAGTCCTGGGGCGCGCACGAGTGGTCAACCGCCACCTCGGGCTCGGTCTATCACGCCCTCAAGAGCATGGCCGGTCAGGGCCTGCTGGTGACGCACGAGACGGTCGCCTCCGAGGCCGGGGGACCGCCGCGGATCGAGTACGAGCTGACCCCGCGGGGCGAGCGGGAGTACCTCGCCCTGCTGGGCCAGGCGCTGGCCGACCGCGAGCCGAGCCTGGACGTGCTGGGCGCCGCGATCGGCCTCATCGAGGACCTTCCCCGGGAACGGGCCCTGGAGTTGCTGCGCCGGCGGGCCCGCGCCATGCGCGAGTGGCGCGCGAGCATCACCGCGTACCTGCCCGAGGGCACGGATCTGGCGACCTGGGGTCCGGTCGGCGAGGTGCTGTCCCTGTGGCTGAGCACCGCCGACGCCGGCGCCCAGTGGACCGACCGGATGATCCGCCGCCTGGAAGAGGGCGCGTTCACCATGGCCGACGAATAGGAGTTCCCCCGATGGCCAACGAGATCGCCATACCGCTGCTCCCCTGCCGCTCCATCGACGAGATGGCCGACTTCTACACAATGCTCGGCTTCCGCCGGGCTTACTACCAGGTCCGGCCGAACCCGTACGTGTTGCTCAAACGCGAGGATCTCCAACTGGGCTTCTTCGGCATGCCGGAGGCGTTCAAGCCTGAGGACTCCTACGGGACCTGCGTGATCGTCGTGCCGGACACCGGAGAGCTGTTCGAGGCGTTCGCCGCGGGCATACGCGCGGCGCACGGCAAGCTCCTGGTCTCCGGCATCCCCCGGATGACCCGGCCGCGCAGGCGGAAGTGAGGGCGCGCGCCCGGGCCGGCCCTTCGGCGCGCAGGATGGACACGGCCGTGGCCACGATTCCCTGGCGGGTCAGGGCCGGTTTGGCGGGCCGCTCGCGGCGGCTGATCGGGGTTTTGGAGCGTGGCGGCATGGATCAGAGCGTAACGAACGGGTTCGTCATCAGCTTTTCGATCAGCCCTCTCCCGGGCTTTGTCCGGCCCCGGTCGGGTGGCCGAGCGCCGCTGTCAATGCGTGGGCGCGGTCGGCGGGGGCGTGCGTGGTGCGCCAGGCGATGTATCCGTCAGGGCGGACCAGCGTGGCGCCGGTGGCGGTGATGCCGTAGGCGGCCGGGAAGGCGTCCGGTTTCATCGGCTTCGCGTCGGTGCCGATGCCCACGAAGGTGATCGGGACGCCCAGGCGTCGCCCGGTGTCGCCGGCGGCGGCGGCCCAGAGGTCGTCCTCCGACAGCAGCACCCAGTCGCGCTGGAACAGGTCCAGGATGGACCGCTCTGCGCCGTCGGCGAGGACGGGCAGGTGCGGTGCCCGGGTGCCGGGCTGCCCGGCCCACTCGTCGGGACGCCGTGCCGGCGGCAGATCCGGCCCGGCGCCGAGGACCGCGGCCGAGCGGTAGAGCTGCCCGAGTTCGAGGGCGATGTCGTCGAGGACCGGTACGTCCGGCTTCGGCGTCTTCAGATGGGCCTTGTAGTCGGCGCGGGCGAAGAGCTGCTCGTGCCGCAGTGTCGCGATCGGGCGGCGTTCGGCGTCATAGGTGTCCAGCAGTGCGGGCGCCGCCTGCCCGGACAGGACCGCGGCGAGTTTCCAGGCCAGGTTGTGCGCGTCGTCGATGCCGGTGTCGGCGCCGAACCCGCCGCGGTTGGGCGGCAACTGGTGGGCGGCGTCGCCGGTCAGGAACACCCGGCCGGAGGAGAAGCGGTCGGCGATCAGGGCCGCCAGTTCCCAGCGGCCGGTGGTGATCGGTTCGATGGGGATGTCGGTGCGTCCGATCGCCTTGCGTACCAGGCCCCGCTGCTCGTCCTCCTCGCGGCCGACGTCGTCGCTGAGCATGAGGACCCAGCGGCCGTCGGAGTAGGTGGTGAGGAACGCCCGGAAGTCCGGCTGCTCGATCTCGAACTGGACGACGCCGTGCTCCAGATGCTCATCGAAAGGGGCGCGGAACAGGATGCTGCGCTGTGTCGAGAGCAGCCCCTCGCCGGTACGGCCGATGCCCAAAGCCGTGCGAATCCCGCTGGCCGCGCCGTCGGCCGCCACCATGTATCGCGCGCGCACACCGTATTCCTGGCCGTTGTCGCGGTGCCGCAGCACTGCGCTCACCCGCCTCACGCAGGCCGCCGACCACACTGAGGTCCGGTACACCTACCGGCTGCGGCCCGGGAGATCGCCATCTTGACAACAATCGATTCGGGCATGGGCGCTTGCCCTTCCCCGGCACCCGCAGCGACGATTCCGGCGCCGTTCCCGTGAACCCCCGCGAACCGTGGTCCGTCGTGATCGCATGACCGGTTACCGGCTGACCGCCCCGCCGGTCGGTGGCATCGCCGTCAGATCCCGGGCCAGGGCATCCAGCGCGGCCCCGTGAGAGGCCTTCACCAGCACCACATCACCCTCCCGTACGACCTGCGACAGTAGCCGCAACGCGGCCTGCTGCCCATCGACCAGGTGGGCCGTCGTACCTCCGTCTGCGGCACCGGCGACGATCGCGGCGGCCTCCCAGGCTCCGACGCCCACCACGATGTCCACCCCCAGCCGGGCGGCCAGCTCTCCCACGGCTCGATGCTGTCCGGCCGACTCGGCACCGAGTTCCCGCATGTCGCCGAGCACCCCGATGGTACGGCGGCCCGCGGCCATGGACACAAGAGCCTGGAGCGCCGCGGCCATGGAGTCGGGGTTGGCGTTGTAGGCGTCATCGACGATGGTCACCCCATCGGGGCGTTCATGCACCTGCATCCGGCTTCCGCTGGTGGCCGCCGCGGTGCTCAACGCTTCCGCGATCTGCCCGGTGGGCATGCCCAGCCGGAATGCGGCTGCGGCGGCGGCCAGCGCATTGGAGACGTGATGTTCACCCACCAGCGGAAGCTCCACCGTCGCCCTGCCTTCAGGGGTGTGCAGCTCGAACCGCGGCCGACCGCCCGTTATTCGGACATCGATCGCGCGGACCTGTGCGGACGAGCCGCGGCCGTACCACACCACCGGGGCGGCGCTGCGCGCCTCCATCGCCGCGACCAGCGGATCATCAGCGTTCAGTACGGCGGCACCGTCGGTGTCGAGGGCTTCGACAAGTTCGCCTTTGGCCTGGGCGGTGGCCTGCCGGCTGCCGAACTCCCCGGCATGCGCGGTGCCGACGTTCAACACGACGGCGACGTCCAAGGGCACCATCCCGGTCAGGTGCCTCAGATGCCCGATGCCGCGAGCGCCCATCTCCAGCACCAGATAGCGGGTGGCCGTTGTCGCGCTCAACACCGTCAGCGGTACGCCGATCTCGTTGTTCTGCGAGCCCTGCGTGGCCACGGTGGGTCCCAAGCGGTCCAGGATCTGCCCGAGAAGATCCTTGGTGGAGGTCTTTCCGCAGGAGCCGGTGATCCCGATCCGGGTGACCGCCGGTATGGCACGCGCCGTCCAGTGGGTCAGTGCGTTCAAAGCCGCCTGCACGTCGTCGACGACGATCGCGGGAGCGGGCACGGGCCGGGAGGCGAGTACCGCCGCCGCGCCCGATCCAACCGCCGCCACGGCATGGTCGTGGCCATCGGCACGCTCTCCGCGGAAGGCGGCGAACAGGCTGCCGGGAACCACACGGCGGGAATCCACGATCACGGGCCCGGCCACCAGCATGGAAGGATCAGGGATCTCATGGAGCTTCCCCGCGACGATCTCCGCGACTCTGCCCAGACTCATCGGCAGCATGACACAGCCCCCTCCCCCCGGTGGTCCATAGCCGAATCTAGCCCGCAAGATCGGTCAGGTCACGGTTTTCGCTGTTCAAAGCCCTACGGGCGCGTCGCGGCAGCATCGACGATCAGCCGTCGGCCACGCCGTCATCGTGGATACGCGTGAAACCGGCGACGTACTCAGCAAAACGGCTCCCGTTGGTGCGAGTAACAGCCCGTCCCTGCTCGGCCTGCACCATGGTGCGGGTTTCTTCTATGTGGCGGCGGGCCTCGTCCTGGCAGCGCCGCCGCCACCGCTGCTCATCGGCCAGGTGTGCCAGCGGCGGGAGCCCGCCCTGGGCGGCGTGCGCCCGCACGGCCCGCACCAACTTCAGCAGGGGATCGATCCACTGAGGGAACTGCTCGCCACGCAGCCAGTCGCCGATCGTCGGCCACACCGTGGCGGCCTTGGCCAGCGCGCGGTTGGAGGGCTGACGGTCCAGCCGATCGTTGCAGAGGGCGACCAGTCCAGCGATCAGGGCGACGAAGTTCTTCGCCGACATCCCGGTCACAGCTTGCGCCATCCTGTCCCGCCCTCGCCTGCCCACCCCACCGCGCAGGGGTGCGGCCTGTACGGCCTGCGACACTGGATCGAGCAGGGCTACAAACAGATCAAAAACGAATCGCCCGCGTCCGCACGGCCGGCGCGTCCGCTACGCCATCGACCTGCGGCGCAGGCTGCGGCCAGGACGCGACCGGCGTGAGCCTCGCCGACCTACCGGCCTTCCTGGCGCCGGCTGAAGTGCCGATGGGCCCCGGATGATGACCACCGGCCGTCGCCGGAGTACGGGCCGGGTGCCACGTATGGCCGCCCTTCCCGGGCGCCGCAACGCGGCGGCATGGGCCCGGAACTCCCGAACCTCCGGCGAGGGGCGAAGTAACTCGGCCCCGGGTGTGTACGGGCGCGGCGTTTCCTGAGGCCCGTGCTGTGCGGCGGGTCCCGGTGACCCCAGCTCCGCCGGGGCCGGAACACAGGCGATCAGTCGCGTTGACGACGCAGTTCTTCGTTGATGCGCAGCGCCTCGGCGAGCTGGTCTTCCAAGATGATGATGCGGCAGGCCGCCTCCAGCGGGTTGCCGGCGTCGACGAGTTCGCGGGCGCGGGCGGCCAGGCGGAGCTGGTAGCGGGAGAAGCGGCGGTGGCCGCCCTCCGAGCGCAGCGGCTCGATCAGCTTGGCGGCGCCGAGACTGCGCAGGAACGCCGGGCTGACGCCGAGGATCTCGGCGGCTCTGCCCATGCTGTAGGCCGGGTAGTCCTCATCGTCGAGCCGCTGCTCGGAGCTGGCGGAGACGGCGGCCGGCTTGCCGGTCCCTGTGCCGGTCCCTGTGCCGGTCCCTGTGTCAGCCCTTGGGCCGGTCCTGCCGCCGGCCGGCGTGTCGGATGTGCGGCGGTGTCCTTCTCCCCTGGGATGCGACACCTGGTGGGTTTGATCCATTCAACCTTCCCGAACGCGAACAGGGCCCCGGCGCCTGGATGCGCCGGGGCCCGAATGAGGTTCAACACCATCGACCGGCCATCGGGCCGGTTCACTTCTTCCGCAGATGCCCGCCCGCTGGGGCGGGGTGCGGGGATCGCGTAAGCGTGACCGTAGACCACCGTCCTGTTCGTGGAGCTGCGGTACCCGTGCGGCGATGACATCCAGCCGAGAACGGGCGATCCAGATGGCGTTCAACACTCCCTTCCGGTTTCTTCCCTGCGTCGACGACCTGCGTCGACGTCGTGCAAATGGCAGCGCGTCCACCGCCCCGGCCCTTCTCCAACCGCACTGGCCGCGGCAGTCCGACCTTCTGCCTTCCTCACCTCTGTACTGCTGTGTTCTGCACTGCTGTCCACGTCCGTCCGGGCAGTTCATCGTGGTGCTCGTGCTGCGCTGCCCTCGTGGATCCGTCCCTTGCTCTGCCAGAAACGTTATCCCCATCCCACGCGAATGTCTACCGCAACCACTACAGATTTTCTTTCGCGATCAAGGAAAGAGTCGCCCGTGCACCACTTGATCGGCGCAGCGGCGGGCAGAGCCTGGGGTGAGGTGATGGCGATGGGCGACCACGGCCAGGACCACGGCCAGGACCACGGCCAGGACCACGACCGGGGGCGGAGGGATGGTCTGGCGATCACGGTGTGGCATTCGGCGGTGTGCCCGGTGATCGGCCTGCGGGGCGAACTGCGGACCACGACGGCCGCCGAGTTCGCCCGCGAGGTGGATCACGCGCTGACGCCCCGGCCCGCCGCGGTGGTGGTGGATCTGTCCCGGCCGGCGTTCTGCGACTTCGAGGGCATGGGCGCGCTGATCGGCGCATGCGCACCAACCGGGCGACCGTGCAGCGGGTCACGGCCACGCCCTGCCGGTTGAGCGCCTTCCGCATCTTGCGCACGCCATACACCTCGAAGTTGGTGCGACAGCCGCAGGCTCTCGGCCTTCCGCTGCTCATCGCGCCGCTGCCGGGCCGACGGCGGTCGGCTCCTGGCGGCATGGCAGGTCGACGGCGTTGCCTGTAGGACCTGGCAGATCAGCTCGATGCCGAACCGGTCGGATGGGCGTCGATCAAGGCGACCATCTGGGCGGTCATGGGTCGGGTTCCCGGACGGGAAAAGCAGCAGCGGACTTGAGGATCTCGTTGGCGCGGCGCAGCTCTCGGACCTCCCGCTCCAGCTCGGCGATTCGCTGCGCATGAGCTGTTGAGGTGCGCGGCCGCTGACCGCCGTCGACCTCGGCCCGGCGGACCCGGCTGCGCAGCCCTTGCGATGGATGCCGAGCTGCTGGGCCACCCGGGCGATCGCGCCGGGCGCGTTGCTGTTCTGCTCACAACGCCATCCGTACCGCGCGCTCACGCAGTTCCTGCGGGTACTTCCTCGGGGCTGGCATCGTGTGTGATTCTCTCTTCCGGCGGCATGATCATGCCGGCTTCGGCGCCTCCGCGAAATCCGGGCCGGTTCAGATGTGCGCAGTAGGCGGTTTCAGGCGGGGGCGCACCGCTGGAACCGCGCAAGCCCCTACTAGATTGCACGTCATGGAGTTGACGAAGCGTTTGGAGTGGCGGGGAAGGCAGATCGCATGGGGGCGCGCAGGTGCGGGTCCAGCCGTGGTGTTCTGTCATGGCACGCCGTTCTCATCGTTGCTGTGGCGGCCGTTCGCCCAGGCCTTGAGCCGCGACTTCACCGTTCATCTTTGGGACATGCCCGGATACGGACGCTCCTCCAAGCAGGAAGGGCATCCCGTCGATTTCGGCGTGCAGGCCGATGCGTTCGCGGCGCTGCTTGCGCACTGGGGCCTGGAGCGGCCGCACGTGATCGCCCACGACTTCGGCGGTGCCGTGTCCCTGCGCACGCATCTGAACCTGGGCGTCGATTACGCCTCGCTCATGCTCGTCGATGTCGTCGCCATCCCGCCCAGCGGCTCACCCTTCTTCAGGTTCGTACAGGACCATCCCAATGTCCTGGGGAAACTGCCGGGCTATATCCATACCGCCATCGTGCGCGCCTATATTCAGGGCGCGAGTCACCGCGGGCTGCGCGATGAAGATCTTGACGCCTTGGTGCAGCCGTGGACCGGGCAGGACGGCCAGTCGGCCTTCTACCGGCAGATCGCCGACTATGACGAGCGCTTCCTCCAAGAGAACGAGCAACAGCTGGGCCGCCTGGACATCCCGGTGCGGATTGTGTGGGGGGCGCGCGACGCTTGGATCTCCCCCGATGTCGCCCGGCGCCTGCAGAGCCTGATCCCCGCCGCTGAGCTCTCGTTGATCGACGACGCCGGCCACCTGGTCCACCATGACGCGCCCGTCCCGCTCATGGACGAGATCCGTACCTGGCTCCCCTCGGGTTGAGGTGCCCGAATGCGTCATGGACCGTGGCGGCGGATCTTCTCGTGGCCCGCGGCCATGACAAGGCGGCCGTCGGCGACCGCGTTACCGGTCGGGCATGAGGGCAGGGCGCAGGTTTATGACCCCAACACGTACGGCTGCACCGGGGCGGGCGGTCGGTGTGACGGCGGCCATCCTCGTCGCGCCGACGCTGGGCCTGGCCTTCGCCCACGCCATGGAATGGCCTGTCAAGATGCGCTACGACGCGGAGGCCTACACCGCGGTCAACCGGTCCCTCTACCGCTACTACGCGGTCGTGGGCGGCCCGCTCGAGGTCGCCGCCGTACTCGCGACCGGGACGCCCGGCTCACGGGTGGCGAGCGCCGTACCCGCTCCTGCTCCTGCGGTCACCACGAGCGAGGCGATGAGGGCCCGCCGGGACAGGGCGGGTCTTCCGCGACCCTCGGGCGAGGTGTCCGGTCGGTCTGGCGTTGGGCTGAGCATGTGACGAGTCCTTCGCGAGTGGCTGGTCAGGTGCTCGGCTGGTAGCCGTCGTAGTCGCCCCAGCTCGGCGGCCGGGTCATCAGTTGCTCCCACCGGGGCCAGTCCTGGCCGCTGTACTGGCGCATCAGCTCGCCGGGCAGGGTGAACGGCGGTGCCTTGTGCGGCTTGGCGAGCGCCTGGCCGACGATCGCGTCGTACAGCGCGGCCGCCGCGTGCAGGCGGGGGAACGCCGCGTGGATGCGTTCGGCGTGGCCGGCGGGAAGGATGTAGGCCCGTGCGGGCCGAGATCGAAGCCCGCGCCCGCCGAGACGAGCGCGATCTCCGGCCGCTTGCGCAGGGCGATGTCGGGATGCAGGTGCAGGGCGACGGCGTCCCAGACGATCTCGACGCGCTGGTCCGGAACTCCCCGGTCGGCGAGGAAGCGGGCGGCGAGGTCGGCGCCGTCGATGTCGAAGGTGTGCTCGTTGTCGCCCTCGTCGCTGAGTCCCGTGTCGTGCAGCACACAGCCCAGGAACAGCAGCTCGTCGTCGTAGTCGAGGTCGGGGCGCAGCCCCTGCTCCTCGCCGATGAAGCGGCCGTACAGGTAGCTGCGCACGCTGTGGTCGAAGATGGCCGGATGCTCGATGTCGCGGGCGTGCCGCATCGCGCTCAGGGCGAGGTCGGTGCGGGGGAACGACAGGGAGTCGTGGTCCATTGGGTCATCCGTTCTGTGTGGTGCGGAAATGCCGGAGGGCGAGCAGGCCGCCCGCGCCAGGAACGAGGGCACGCCGGCGCACGCCGGTGGCCTGCGCCATCGAAGCGGCGACGATTCGGTCACATAGGCCATGCCGTGCACGGGCACCGCCACGTTCGCGACGATCTTGAGGTGGAACGTGAGCAGGTTGGCGAGCAGGATCGTCAGTGAGACGGCCTTGACGGTGGCGGCCGTCCGAAGGGGCGCACGCACGCTCCCGCCCGCACGGCTGATCGGGCATGATTCACGGATTTCCTCCTTCAAGCTTCAGGCAGCCTGAAGCTTAGCTGCGGCTCCAGCCGCCCTGAAGTCGGGATGGGGGAGCGGGGCTGGGC
>NZ_POUA01000739.1 GCF_003236385.1 Spongiactinospora gelatinilytica | reverse complement strand
ATGCTGATCGCCATGGTCAGTGGGATCTTGCTCACCTTGGTGCTCGGTACCGCCCGTATCACTCAACTCCGCCGCCTGGCCCGTCCGCGCCGGCGTCACAACCGGTAACGGAGAGCGCTCCCTTGCGCTGAGGCCCTGGCCGGTGTCTTGAAAAGCGATCGCCGCAGCCTCGCGCACGCTCGCCCTGCAGAACGCGGCGAACATGGCCTGCCGCGGTGACCGGCAGCGACCGGTCGCCTGCCTGGAGGCGATGACCGCCTCCGCGACTCCTGGAGGTGGCCGCCGCCCGGTCGGCGGGATCACCCGCTGATCGATGAGCGAAAAGTCCGTGAAGTGCACCGGGATCCTGGTCGATCGCTTGTGGCGGCGCGTCGAGACGCGGGATCAGGCCGGATGCGTGCCGGATACGGCGCGTCGGCTATCGCCGCGAGTGATGAGACTTGCTCGGAATCGACGTTTCCACGGGCTCGCGGATCGCATTGACTGAGGAGTGATCAGCCGGCGCAGCCTGCGTCGCTGTCGGCGTGGGGGGTCGTGATGAGCCTGGATGCGGGAGGGACGAACGCGACCGCGCGCGCCGGTCTGAACGGTCAGACGCCGCGTTGCACTCACATCGACCTGCTCCCGGATGTGGAGCCCGGGTCGCCCGAATGCAAGGAATGTCTGGCCCTCGGCCGGACCTGGACGCGGTTGCTGGTGTGCCTGAGCTGCGGGTGGGTGGCCTGCAGCGACGATGGGCGCCCCGGCCATGCCAGGGCCCACTACCAGGAAACCGACCATCCGGTGGTCGCCGCCCTGGATGCGGGCTCGACCTGGCGCTGGTGCTATGTGCATCGGCGAACCGTATAGACAAGACAAAAGAGACATCATGACCATTGACCAACGGCCGGTGAGAGATCGGCTGGACTATGACGGCGTATCCCCATTTCCCGGGGCGACGGAGCACCATGCGGTCGGCAGGGGTCAGATCGGGCTGACGGCGGCGATCGTGATCCTGCCGTTGTTCGCGCTCGGCGTCGCGGTCGTCCTGGCGTGGGGGCAGGGCGTCGTGCTCACCGACCTGCTGCTGGCAGCGGTCTCTACGTGGTGACCGGGCTGGGGGTGACGGTGGGGTTCCACCGGCTGCTCACCCACGGTTCCTTCACCGCCCTGCCATGGCTGCGCACGGCGCTGGCCATCGCGGGATCGATGGGATTTCAGGGCAACGTCATCGACTGG
>NZ_POUA01000738.1 GCF_003236385.1 Spongiactinospora gelatinilytica | reverse complement strand
GGACCGAACGACGGGGGGTATCCTGGGTAGGGTGCGGCCATGTTCGCCGTTACAGCCACGCAGACCGATCCCGACAATCCGCTCGCTGGGCTGACGCTCGGCGAGCATCCCGACCCCAAGGCCCCGGACGGGTGGACGACGGTCACCGTCAAGGCGGCCTCACTGAACCACCACGACCTCTGGACGCTGAAGGGAGTGGGGATCAGCCAGGACCGCCTGCCGATCGTGCTCGGCTGCGACGCGGCCGGCCTGGACGAGGACGGCAATGAGGTCATCGTGCACGCGGTGATCGGCTCGGGGGCGGACGAAACGCTCGACCCGAAGCGGTCCCTGCTCTCCGAAGTACACGATGGGACGTTCGCCGAGCGGGTCGCGGTACCCCGGCGAAACCTCGTGCCCAAGCCTGCCGCCCTTTCCTTTGCCGAGGCGGCGTGCCTGCCCACCGCCTGGCTGACCGCCTACCGGATGCTGTTCTCCAGGTCGGGCCTCGAACCGGGTGCGACCGTGCTGGTGCAGGGCGCGGGCGGGGGCGTCGCCACGGCGCTGATCGCGCTCGGCCGGGCGGGCGGCTACCGGGTGTGGGCCACCAGCCGGTCGCCGGAGAAGCGGGAGCGCGCTCTCCAAGTCGGCGCGGAGCAGGCGTTCGAGACCGGGGCCAGGCTTCCGGAACGCGTGGACGCGGTCATGGAGACCGTCGGCCAGGCCACCTGGTCGCACTCGCTGAAGTCGCTGCGGCCGGGGGGCCGGATCGTCGTCTCTGGCGCGACCAGCGGCCATGCCCCGTCCGCCGAGCTGAACCGGGTGTTCTTCCTGCAGCTTTCCGTGGTCGGGTCCACCATGGGCGACCGCGACCAGCTCGCCCGGCTGGCCACGTTCCTGGAGCAGACCGGAGTACGGCCGGTGATCGACCGGACGATGCCGCTCGCCGACGCCCGCGACGGGTTCGCGGCCATGGCGGCGGGTGACCTGTTCGGCAAGATCGTGTTCACCGTGTGAGGCTTCACGGCGTGAGGCGTGGGCGGGCCTGATCGGTGCGGCCGTGATGGGCCCGCCGGGCGGGTCACGCGTGGGCTTGGCCGGTCGCGGTTGGACGTACGGCGGGATAGTCGTCTGGGGTGTCCGGCTTGCGGCTGCCGGGGCGAACGCTGTACTCGTTGATCGCTTGGTGACGGGTTTGGCGAGATCGCGTTCACCGTGTGGGGCGTGGGCCGGTCTGATCGGCCGGGGGTGTTG
>NZ_POUA01000737.1 GCF_003236385.1 Spongiactinospora gelatinilytica | reverse complement strand
GTCCACACCTCGTCCTTGAAGGTGGTGTGCCGCAGGGTGCCGTCGGCGTCGCGGTAGACGCAGTGCAGCAGGCCGCCGGCGGAGGCGAGGGCGGGGGCGTCGTAGCTGCGGGCGTCGAAGGGCTGCCCGGGGCGCCAGTCGATGCCGTCGATGGAGACCGACCATTGCAGGCGGTCGCCGATCAAGGGGGTGTGGACGCAGTACAGGCGATCGTTGTGCACGGCGATGCCCGGGATGGTGATGCCGGAGTGGAGGTTGACCGGTACGGGCGGGCCCCAGCCGTCGGCGGTGGTGTAGCTGGTGCGCATCATGTTGGACATCATGCGCGCGTTGAGGTTGCCGCGTACGTAGAGGTTGGTGACCTCCAGGTCGGGGACGGTGACGGTGACCATCGCGGTCAGGGTGCGCTCCACGGTGGTGTTGCCGGATTGGGCGATGCCGCGCAGGTAGAACGGAGTGGTCTGGCGCAGGTTGTTGACGGTGTACCTGCGCACGTTGGTGACGTCGATTTCGGCGGTGCCGTACAGCAGCCGGTATGACGCGCCTTCGGACGCATCCCAGGTGAGGGTGACGCTGCCGGAGTGTTCGAGGGTGAGGGGCGAGGCTTTGAGGTTGGACAGGCGGAAGTCGGGCGGGAACTTGCCGACGAGGATCAGGTCGCTGTCGTCCTGCCAGGTGCTGCCGCCGGTGCGCCGCCAGGAGACGGTGATGCCGAGGGGGACGGTACCGACGGCGTGGTTGACGGGGATGTCGCGCATCTGGATGGTCGCGCCGCTGCCGGGGGCGATGACCGCGCTGCCGCCGGGGGGTGTGAAGACGATCTGCTGTTCCTGAGGGTCGTGCGCGGGTGTCCAGGTGGTGCCTTGGTGGTTGACGGTGGCTTCGATCTGCTCCAGGTGCTCGGTGAGGGAGTGGGCGTGTGGTCCGACGGGGAAGCCCACGGTGATGCGGCGGACGTCGATGGAGTTGTAGTTCATGGCGCTGGCCACGATGACGATGTCGCCGCGTTCCAGGGCCCCTTGTGCGGGGGAGACCCGCAGCGGGTCAGGGTCGGTGTTCATGTCGTAGACGAGACCGGACTGATCGATGGAGGAGGCCGAGTGGCCGCCGGTGGAGGCGATGGACTGGGAGACGGTCAGGCTCATCGGGCGGTTCCATTCGGGTTTACCCCATCGGTGTCCCGGCTGTCGGAGTCTGAGCCTTGGCCGGTTTCAGGATCGGGGGTGTGGCGGG
>NZ_POUA01000736.1 GCF_003236385.1 Spongiactinospora gelatinilytica | reverse complement strand
GCCCACGCCCACGAGCCCCCCGCCGGAGTGGTCGCCTCGCTCGGCACACCCATGGTCTCCCGTCCGCCCACGCCGGTGGCGCGGCCGGGCCGGGCGGCGGGTCTGCTTCTCCAAGGACGGCGAGCTGACCGCCTAGGACCTCGCGGCGCGTCGGCTCACGCCGACCGGGCTGAAGCTGCCGGAGTTCCATCCGCAGTTGCGCGGCGTGGGGTTCGGGAATCTGGACGATCCCGCCCACCCCGGGCAGTCCGTGATCGGCGGGCTGAACACCGGGCAGATGTTCTGGTACAACTCTCAGACCGGCCAGTCGAAGATCGTCGAGACCGGGATCGAGCCCAACCCGATCCGGATGCGGTCCATCGGCACGCCCCGGACGGGCGGGTGATCACCGGCGGCACCGGCACGGGTGCGGCCGCCCTCGCCGATCCGAACACGAGCGAGGCGCGTTCGCATCGGATATCGGAGTTGATGGGGGCGGTGTCGTTCCGCGGGAAGATCTATCTCGGCGCGCGCCGGTATCCCCGTGCCCGTATTTACGAATACGACCCATCCCGCGAATGGCGTCTCGGCGTCAATCCCAAGGAGGTTCGAAACGGGGACGCGGTGCTCGGCGACCGGCCGGCCATCGGCACGGTGAACAAGAGCGGCTACCTCGGCGGGCAACTGCTCTTCCACAATCCGCGGACCGGGCGTACGGAGATTCATGACAAGCTGATCAAGGACCAGAGCATCATGTCGCCGGCCTATCGCAACGCTGTCCTGTACGCGGGCACGTCCGTCTACGGCGGGTACGGCGCGGCGGAGACCCAGACCGACGCCAGGCTGATCGCCTGGGACGTCGAGAAGGGCCGCAAGCTGTGGGAGAAGACGCCGGTCCCGGGCGAGCGCACGGTCCCGTCGCTTTCCTTCTACCGGCAGGGCGGGCTGTGGGGAGCAACGGCGGGAGTGGTGTTCCGCTATGACCATTGCCGGTTCGCCATCAGGCGGTACACCCCGTACAACTGGCCCCAGGACGGCGGTTACGCACTGGCCGACCTGGCGTTCCGCAAGCGGGGCGGCCACCTGTACGGCTCGATGCCCGGCGTCGGCCTGTACCGTCTCGACCCGCGCACCTGGAAGATGACCGTCATCACCGACCGCCCGGTCTATCGGATGGCCCTGCACCCGGACGGGCGACTGTTCGCCAATGACGGCGCCGAACTGTTGGCCCCACCCCGGGCCGCTGAACCCGCCTC
>NZ_POUA01000735.1 GCF_003236385.1 Spongiactinospora gelatinilytica | reverse complement strand
CAGCCAGGACAAAGTCCTCTTCTCCCGGATCCACCGCGACGGCACCGCCACCTCGCTCGCGCAATTCAACGGGACGCTGTACTTGACCGCCTTCACCGATCTCGACGGCGACGGCGTCTTCAAGAGGCGGCAAGGTCGCGGATCATCCGTGCCTCAAGCCGTACACCGGAATCGCGGACTCCGAGCACGGCTCGGGCACGCTCTACCTGAACCGGGAAGGCCACAACTACCTGGCCGGACCCCGGGTCGCCCACCAGACCGACAGCCAGGACAAAGTCCTCTTCTCCCGGATCCACCGCGACGGCACCGCCACCTCGCTCGCGCAATTCAACGGGACGCTGTACTTGACCGCCTTCACCGATCTCGACGGCGACGGCGTCTTCAAGAGGGCGGGCCCCGGCGAATACGAGTACTTCACCCTCACCTTCACCCCATAACGAAAAGAAGCCACGAGGTGGGTCATGAATAACGGTGGTCGACCGGTCTATCCTCGGACCCGTGGATTCACCGTCACCGCTGCCGGTCGAGACCGGGCAGGAGCCGCGGGTGGTGCAGGAGATCACTCACCTGATCCTGCGGCTCACCGAGCGGCTACAGGACGACTACGCCAGGCACGCCGCGCGGCTGGGGCTGACCGCCGGGCAGGCCAAGGTGCTGATGGCGCTCCGGCCGGAGGAGTCGGTGCCGATGCGGGTGCTGGCCGAGCGCACCGGCTATGACCCGTCGAACCTCACCGGCCTGGTCGATCGGCTGGTGGCCCGGGAACTGGTGTCGCGCAGACCGGACGCCGTCGATCGGCGGGTCACGGTGCTGACCACCACGCAGCAGGGCGAACGCTTGCGGCTCGCCTTCTGGCGGCAGATCCACGGCGACACCGGGCCACTGGCCAACCTGTCCGGCGAGGAACTGGCCGGCCTGCGCTCCTCACTGCGTACCGCCCTCCAGCCCACCGACTAGAACCGCGTCCAGGCGGACGTAGCCCTCCTCCATGCCCCTCGCCATCGGCGAGGCCAGCACGAGATCACGTACGGCCCGCGACTCGTACAGCATGGTGCTGGTCAGCGTCGTACGCCCGGCCGTTTCGGTGAAGTCGTGGCTGACCAGGCACTCCCCGTGATACCAGTGATCGTCGAACGACTCGGTGTAGACGAGCCGGACCTCCGGCTCGATCTCCCGGTAGACGCCCCCGGCCGCCATCCCCGCGTCGTCCGGCCCGCGCCAGACGAACCGCCAGGC
>NZ_POUA01000734.1 GCF_003236385.1 Spongiactinospora gelatinilytica | reverse complement strand
GGGGACGGTGACGGGCAGGGCGGGCTGGCCGGGCACGCCGAGGATGGCCTCCACGGTGGTGACGAACGTCTCCGCCTCCGCGATCAGCTCTTCCGCGTCGCGTGCGCTGACCACTCGCACCATGCCCGCCTCGGCGGCGGCGCGCTTGCCCGCGCTCACCGCGAAGTAGGCCGCCCATTCGGCCAGCCGTGGCTCGGCCTCCGGGAGCAGTTCCCAGGCGCTGCGCAGTCGCCGGCGCCTGCCGTCCATCGGCCGGGGCCGGGCGGCCAGCACCGCCGCCGCCGCGCGCAGCGCGGCCAGGTGGGCGGAGACATAACGCGTCGCCGGGGTGGTCGCCGACGCGGCCTGCGTCAGGCAGTCACGCGCATCGGCCAGGTGTGCTCTGACCGTGGGCGACAATCGGGGCCCGCTGTCATCGCTGAGCCGTGGGGTCATGCTGCAGCCTCCCTCGCTCGTGGCGGCTCCGGCTCACTGCCGGTGATGCCACATTCGCAGACAGCACCGACAATCTTGCCGGGCGGCCGGACGAGGAGCTTCCCCACTCCCCGTCCGGCCGGGCGACGCCCACTCGTCTCCGCCGACGACGAGGACGCCACCCACCGCCCATGGAACGGGCCGCGAGTCCCGTTCTCACCATCGAACATAAATTCGATCGGTATTGATGTCAAGTCCCTGCGAACACAGTTTCGATCAAGGGTGCTGACCAGGCCAGAGAGTGTGGTCTGGAGTCAGGGCGCGCATGCCCGCCCAGTCAGATGGAGTACACGCCGCCGGGGCCACGCGACGGTCCCGGCGGGCGAGTGGAAGAAGGGCTCCGGTCCGTAGCGAGGGCACGAAGTGCCGATGCAGGAGGACCGGGCGGCCTGACAGGCTACCCAAAAGCGGTGGGAACGGTGGGCAGGGGCGCGCGCTTGTGATTCTCGGTCGTGAGGGGCAGGAGGTGGCCGCCGAGAGCGGCAGTAGAGGGCTTGCCGTCCAAGGGCACGACCGATGTCGGCGTCGAGGCAAGCCCGACAACCGATTCGGACCGGTACGTACGGCACACGACGAGCCCCGGCGTCGGGCGGAGCCCGATACGAGGAAGAGCGTCCGAGCGTCAGCGAGGGCCGAGCCCTTTGGCGCACAGGACGGAAGGGGCGGGACGGCCGGTAGAGGGCGGTGGGGATTGCTCTTCTGGGGCCAGGGACCGGTAGGTAAGGGCGCGGCCGACGCCGAGGCTGGGGAGGCCCAATACATC
>NZ_POUA01000733.1 GCF_003236385.1 Spongiactinospora gelatinilytica | reverse complement strand
GTGAAGCATGGATGTGAACGCCTCGCGGGAGTTGGCCGAGATCGCGGCGTTGGCCGCCAGGTCGGTGGGCGGGCTGTTGCGGGAGGCGTTCCGCTCCCGGCCGCAGGTGCGGACGAAGCGTGACTTTCATGATCCGGTGACCGAGCATGATCGGGCGGCGGAGGAGGTCATCCGTGAGGTGATCGCCCGTGAGTGTCCGGGCAGTGTGATCGTTGGGGAGGAGGGCGGCACGTCGCCGGCCGGTGTGGGTGCGCCTGGTGGTGCCGGTGATGGGGTGCGGTGGTTCGTGGACCCGATCGACGGGACGGCGAACTTCGCGGCGGGGGTGCCGTTCTTCTGCGTGTCGGTGGCCGCGGCGGTCGATGGGGAGGTGGTGGCCGGTGTGGTGTACGACCCGGTGCGTGAGGAGGTGTTCACAGCGAGTTTGGCGGGGACGTTCCTGGCGGGGCGGCGGCTGGCCAGTGCGGGGGCGGTGCGTGACCGGGAGGCGATGTTGCTGACCAGTTACCCCAGTCCGCGGGATCTGGAGGCGGAGGGGACCGAGGCGCTGGATCGGTTCGGGCGGATGGTGGCCTCGTTCGCGGCGGTGCGCCGGCCGGGCAGTGCGGCGTTGAAGCTGGCGCATGTGGCGGCGGGGTGGTCGGATGCGGCGTTCGGGTTGCGGGCCAGTCCGTGGGATGTGGCGGCGGGGTCGCTGCTGGTGCGGCAGGCGGGTGGGGTTTACATCCCGTTGGACGGGTCGGTGCTGGAGGTCGGCGGGTATCTGGCTCATGTCGGCGGGTTCGATCTGGCCGGGTCGGTGCTGGGCGAGGTGGTGGCGCGTGCCCGGTGAGCCGGGGCCGGCGCGGTGGGCCGGTAGCCTGGGCCGGTGGCCGGGCCGTACCTGACCGTCGGGGAGACGGTCGAGCGTGAGATCGAGGTGCGCAGGTCCCGGTTCATCTGCGCGGTGGCGCGGGTGGGCGCGCAGGAGGAGGCGCGGGCGTTCGCGGCCGGGCGCCGGCGGGCGCATCCCGGGGCCGCTCATACGTGTACGGCGTTCGCGATCGGCGGGGATCGTTCGCCGGCGCGGGGCGATGATGACGGTGAGCCGGGCGGTACGGCGGGTGCGCCGATGCTGGACACGCTGTTGCGGCGGGGGTTCAGTGACACTGTGGCGGTGGTGACCCGCTATTTCGGTGGCGTCCTTTTGGGGGCGGGCGGCTTGGTGCGGGCGTACGGCAGGGCGGTCGGTCAGGCC
>NZ_POUA01000732.1 GCF_003236385.1 Spongiactinospora gelatinilytica | reverse complement strand
ATCCTGGGCGGGGCGCTCGCCACCACGCTGCTGGTGATGCGCAGCGGCGACCGGGTCTCGGCCATCCGGATCTCCCAGCAGGTCGGCGCCGGGCAGGCGATCCCGGCGACCGCCATGGAAGAGGTACAGATCGCCAACACCGGCATCGGCTACGTCGCCTGGGTGCACCGCCAGCAGGTCACCAAGACCTTCGCCAAGGTCACCCTGCTGCCCGGCACCCTGCTCACCGAGCAGATGGTCGTCACCGCCAGCCAGGAACTCGGCCCCGGCAAGGCCAGGGTCGGCCTGTCCCTGAAATCCGGGCAGATCCCCTCGGGGATCAAGGCCGGAGACCGGGTCCAGGTCATCCACGTGCCGGGGCGGGCGGGCGACGCCGAGCCCGAGGTGCTCGCGCAGAGCGCGCTGGTGGACAGCGTCGGCGCCGCGGGCAGGAGCGGGTCGAGCGGGCAGATCACGGTGATCGTGAACAGCGAGCTGTCGCCGACCGTGGCCGGGTACGCGACCATCGGCGAGATCGCCGTCGCCGAGCTGCCGGGAGCCCACTGACATGGCGCTCATCGTGCTCGCCGCCGACAAGGGGGCGCCCGGCGTCACCACGGCCGCCACGGCGCTGGGCGCGGTCTGGCCCCGTTCGGTGCTGCTCGCCGAGTGCGACCCGGCGGGCGGCGACCTCGCCTACCGGCTTCCGGCCGCCGACGGCGGGGTGCTCAACCCGGCCAGGGGACTGCTCTCGCTGGGGGCCACCGCCCGCAGGGGGTTGACCGTCCAGCAGGTCCAGGAGCACTCCCAGAAGATCGTCGGCGGTCTCGACGTACTGACCGGCCTCACCCACGGCGAGCAGGCGGCGGGGCTCACCTGGCTGTGGGGCCCGCTCGGCCGTACTTTCGCGTCCGTCCCGGGGGCCGACGTGCTCGCCGACTGCGGCCGGCTGGGCGCGCACCCCGAGATCAACGACCTGATCACCGAGGCGGAGCTGGCCGTCCTGTTCGCCAGGGCCAGCCTCGACCACGTCGCCCACCTGCGCGAACGCCTGGCCGTACTCCCCAAGGGCCCCCAGCTCGGCGTGGTCGTGATCGCCGACCCCCGCCAGTACCGCTCCTCCATCGACGAGGTCCGCCGCATCGTCACCGCCACCGGCCGCGAGGTCGCCTTCGTCGGCGGCCTCGCCCACGACCCCAAGGGCGCCGAACTCCTCCGCGGCCAATGGGGCGGCCGCCTGGACCGCTCCCTCCTCATCCGCACCGCCCGCGAACTGGCCTCCCGCC
>NZ_POUA01000731.1 GCF_003236385.1 Spongiactinospora gelatinilytica | reverse complement strand
CCCCGCCCCCGAGGGCCACCGCCGCCAGCGCCAGGCCCGCCAGCGCCTTCTGCCGCCCGGAGAAGCCGCCCTTGGCCTTGCCCGGCACCACCGTCGTCTCCTGGCCGGGGCCGGGGCCCGGGGTGCCTGCGGAACCACCCGGCCCGGACGGCGACGCGAACACCGCCGTGTCCCCTCCGGGGGCGGCCTCGCCCCGCTCCTGCTCCTGCGGCGGTCCCGCGGGTGTCGCCCTGCCGGGGAACCCACCGGCGCGCGGCGGGACCTTTCCGAACTGGGTCCAGCCGTCCGGCCGCTCCTGCCCCTGCTCGTTCGGTTCGTTCGTGCTCATCAGGTTTCCCCCACTGTCGTGGCGACCGCCCTATCGGGCCGACCGGTACGTCTCAACAGTGACAAATCACCTGTAAAACCGCGCTAAGCTGCGGAAAGACAAGATCGAATCGCCCTGACACCCGCCTTATCTCCCATGCTCACGCCACCTACTCCGCCCACCCGAACGCGGGCGAAAAATTTCGCGGGCGCCGCACACGGCCGCGCGGGCGGAAGGTCATCGTGTGGTGATGCGGGCCAGGGTGGCGCCGATGACCCGCATCAGGTCGCCGGGGTCGAGTTCGAGTTCCAAGCCGTGCCGGCCGCTGGAGACGTAGACGGCCCCGGGGCCGCCGACCGTCTCGTCGGCCACCACCGCCAGGTACGGCAGGGCCAGCGGGCTCACCACCTCGCTCGCCGTCGCCCAGCTCAGCCGGCTCACCTCGGCGGGCCCGGCCAGCCGCGCCGCGGCCCCGCCCGCCGCTCCGGCGAGCGCGGGCAGGTCGATGTCCAGCGAGGCCGGGGCGAGGGCCGCGACCGGCCGGTCGTCCACGCGGGCGATCACCGCCTTGAGCACCCGGGCGGCGGGCACTCCGAGTTCGGCCGCCAGGTGCCGCCGGGATTTCGCCCTGCCCGGATCGTGCGTATATTGACGCGGCGTAAATGGGACGCGGGATTTCCGCAGCAGTTTCATGGCCGGTGTCTCGCGAAGGGCCGCCCCAGCGCCGCGGACCGGCCCACGGCGTGCCCGAAATTCGGCATATCTCCGATTCACCACATATAAGTGATCCACTAAAGCCGTCGCGAGAATGATCGCGTCTTCGGCGTCCCGCCTGGTCACCGGGGCCCCGCTGATGTGGGCGGCGGCGTTGCCGACCTCCCGCAGGTCCTCCGCCCACGCCGCCAGCCGCCCCTCCACCAGCCCCCGGGCACGCAGTTCGCGCAGCCCCTGGTACAGGG
>NZ_POUA01000730.1 GCF_003236385.1 Spongiactinospora gelatinilytica | reverse complement strand
GCGCCAGTCGTCGGCGGGGAGTGCGGCGGCGCGTTCGGTGGTGAACGTGCCGGACAACAGGCCGGACGCCATCGGGCTGTAGACGATGACGCCGGTGTCGTGCGCGGCGCACCAGGGGATGACGTCGGCGGTGGCGTCCCGGTGGATGAGCGACAGGGGTGGTTGCAGGGAGGCGACGTGCCCGACGGCCTCGCAGCGTTCCAGTAGCTCGACGTCGAAGTTGGACACCCCGGGGTGCCGGACCTTCCCCGCCTCGACGAGTTCGAGCAGTGTGCCCCAGGACTCCTCGATCGGCGGCCCGTTGGGGTCCGGGGCGTGGATCTGGTACAGGTCGATTCGGTCGACGCCCAGGCGGCGCAGTGAGTCGTCGCATTCGCGCCTGATCGATTCGGGTGTGAGGTCGTTGCTCTCGACGCCGTGCTCGTCCCAGACGAGGCCGCACTTGGTGAAGATCAGTGGCCGGTCGGCGGGCGGCAGGGCGGACAGGGCCCGTCCCACCACTTCCTCGGCGTGCCCGAACCCGTAGACGGCGGCGGTGTCGATCCAGTTGACGCCGTGGGCGACGGCGTGGTGGATCGCGGCGATCGACTCGTCGTCGGACTGGGTGCCCCAGCCCATCAGCCCCGGGCCGCCGGCGGCCCAGCTTCCGAAGCCGACCGTGGTGATCGCCATGCCGGTGCCGCCCAGCTCGCGCGTACGCACTCAGGGGTCCTTTCTGTAGGGCCGGGCCGCGTCGGGCGCGACGACCGGCAGGATGAGCCGCGACAGGTACGGTCCGGCGTGGTGGACGCTCTGCAGGGCGCTGGTCACCTCGGCCGACGTGCCGGGGAGTTCGCCGGTGTTGGGGTTGCGGTCGAAGTGGGGGAAGTTGCTGCTCGACACCTCCAGCCGGATGCGGTGCCCGGGCTGGAAGACGTTGCTGGTGGCCCCGAGGTCGATCCGGTACTCGACCACCTCGCCCGGGGTCAGGAGCCGGGGCTCGCTCGTCGAGTCGCGGTAGCGTGCCCGGATGATGCCGTCGGCGAGGTTGCGCGCATAGCCGCACGTACCGACATCGACGAGCTTGACGGTCCAGTCGGTGTCGGGTGCGGTGCTGGCGGCGTGCAGCACGACCGTGACCGGGCCGGTGACGTCGAGGGGTTCGGTGAGCGGTTCGGAGGTGTAGACGAGGACGTCCGAGCGGGCCTCGATCGGGCGCTGGTCGTACACGCCGCCCTGGGTGTGGACGGGGTTGCAGCACAGGGCGCCGCCGAGGGTGGGCACGGGGTCGCGC
>NZ_POUA01000072.1 GCF_003236385.1 Spongiactinospora gelatinilytica | reverse complement strand
CGGTGGGGGCGGGCGACGCGTTCACGGCCGGGTTGCTGCACTGGCTGAACGAGGAGCGGCTGCTCGGCGGCCGGCTGACCGGCCTGGACATCGGCCAGGTACGCGAGGCGGTCGGCTGCGCGGCCCGGGTGGCCGCGCTGACCTGCTCGGTCGCCGGGGCGAACCCGCCCTGGGCCGACGTGCTCCCTTCCTCCTGACATCCATCACGACTCCGACAGGTCACGGCTGAGTTCGTCGATGATCAGCAGGTCCGCCCGCACCCGCCCGGACCGGTACGCCGCCCGCCCCACCATGTGCGCCGCCACCGGAGCCGTCATCAACTGGCAGGTGGCCACCAGCAGCAGGATCCCGATGTTTAGCGGCGCCTCCGCCCGCAGCCCGATCGCGAGCAGGGTCGCCATCAGCCCGATGACCTGCGGTTTTGCCCCGGTGTGCAGCCGCGCCAGGGTGTCGGGGAAGCGCAGCAGCCCCACCCCGGCCGTCAGCGAGAACAGCGCGCCGAGCAGCAGCACCACCGCCACCAGTACGTCCAGCGCGACGCTCACTCGCTGTTCCTGCGCACCGCGAAGCGGGCCACCGACACCGACCCGACGAAACCCACGATGGAGACCACCAGCAGGATCGGCAGCGTGGCGGTGTAACGGTGGTAGGCGGCCTCCAGCCCGATCCCGACCATGGTCACCGCGATCAGCACGTCCAACGCCAGCGCCCGGTCCAGCCGGCTGGGGCCGGTGATCAGCCGGATCATCGCCAGCAGCCCGGCCAGGCCGAGCATGGCGGCGCACACCCCCACGACCACCGTCACAGGACTTCCCTTCTGTCGTCCGCCGTACCGATCGCCCGGATGACCCGCTTCTCCAGGTCGAGCGCGTCCTGTCGTGCCTTGTCCAGGCCGCCCTGTTCGTCCACGCCGAGGACGTGTACGTACAGCGTCTGCCTTGACCTCCTGACCTCCACGACCAGGCTGCCGGGCAGCGCGGACAGCGCCAGCGCGGTGAACACCATGGTCAGGTCGCTGTGGGTGCGCAGCGCCACCGCGATCACCGCGTTGACCGGCGGCGGACCCGGGCGCAGGGCCTGCCAGGCGACCCGGGTGCCGGACCGGGCCATGTCGAGCGCGAACCAGCCCAGCAGCCGCAGGCAGCCGCCGATCCGGATACGCGCGCCCGCGCCGACGTGCGGCAGCCGGGACAGCGCGGCCACCAGCAGGCCGACGGCCAGACCGGACAGCGCGTTGGCGACCGAGAGGTTGCCCCACAGCAGGATCCAGATGACGGCCATGCCGACGACCGGCGCGACGACCCTCATGGCAGTGACGACCCTCATGGCAGTACCGCCGTCAGGTAGGCGCGGCGGTCGAGGAGTTCGGTGGCGGCGCGGTCGATGTAGCCGGCCATCGGGCCGGCCGCGACCGTGAACGCGGTCGCGAAGACGATCAGCGCCGCCGCCGTGCCCACCATGGTGCCGGGGGCGGCGGTGGCCACGATGCCGGTGCCGCTGAGCCCGCGCCGGCCCTCGATGATCTGGCCGCGTTCCGGGAGTTTGCCCCGGTCGCCCCAGAACGCACGGTTCCACAGGTGGCACATCGTGTAGAGGGTGAGCAGGCTGGTCAGCAACGCGACCCCGACCAGCGCGTACGCCGGCCAGGTGCCCTCCTGGACCCCCGCCCGCAACAGCCACAGCTTGCCGAGGAACCCCGACAGCGGCGGTATGCCGGAGAGGTTCATCGCCGGGATGAAGAACAGCACGGCCACCAGCGGCGACACCCGGGCGAGCCCGCCGAGCCGGTCCATCGAGGTGCTTCCGCCGCGCCGTTCCACCAGCCCGGCGACCAGGAACAGCGTGGTCTGCACGGTGATGTGGTGGGCCACGTAGAAGATCGCCCCGGCGATCCCGGCCCGGGAGGCCAGCGCGATGCCGAACATCATGTAGCCGATGTGGCTGACCAGCGTGAAGGACAGCGTCCGTTTGATGTCGGTCTGCGAGACCGCGCCCAGGATGCCGACCAGCATCGTGCAGGCCGCCGCGACCAGCAGGAGTTCGGTCAGCGCCTCGCCGGGGAACAGCAGCGTCTGCACGCGGATGATCGCGTACACGCCGACCTTGGTGAGCAGGCCGGCGAACACGGCGGTGATCGGCGCGGGGGTGGTCGGGTAGCTGTCCGGCAGCCAGGCCGACAGCGGGAAGACCGCCGCCTTGATTCCGAAGGCCACCAGCAGGGTCAGTTGGAGCACCAGCCGGACGTCGGGCGGCAGGTCCGCGAGCCGTACGGCGAGCTGGGCCAGGGTGAGCGTGCCGGTCGCCGCGTAGCACAGCGCGACCCCGATCAGGAGGATCACCGAGGACAGGATGCCGACCACCACGTAGGTCATGCCGGCCCGCACCCGGGCCGGGGTCCCGCCCAGGGTGATCAGCACGTAGCTGGCGGTCAGCAGCATCTCGAACGCGACGTAGAGGTTGAACAGGTCGCCGGCCATGAAGGCGTCGGCGACCCCGGCCAGCAGGACCAGGAACGACGGGTGGAAGATCGTTAGCGGGGTGCTCTCGTCGTTGTCGGACGCGCCCTGGCCGATCGCGTAGATCAGCACGCACAGCGTGATCACGCCGGAGATCAGCAGGATCAGCGCGGCCAGCCGGTCCACGACCAGCATCACCGCGATGGGGGCGGGCCAGCCGCCGGGGTGCATGGTCTGCGGGCCGTAGTGGTCGGTCTGGTAGACGAGTACGGCGGCGATCACCACGACGGCCGCGAGCACGGCGACGCTGATGCCGCGCTGCACGCGGACCAGCCGCTGCGCGAGCGCCAGCCGCAGCCCCGCCGCCAGCAACGGCAACACCACCGGCAGCGGCACCAGCACGTTGTTCACGGCACACCCCTGAACACCTGCACGCTGTTCACAGCCGCCCCCCGAACACCGGCACGTTGTTCACGGCACACCGCCGAACATCGGCACATGGTTCATGGCGAGTCCTCGCCCATCGTGGTGTCCATGCCGCCCTCGGGGTCGTCGGCGGCCATCTGGCGTTCCCACTCTTCGCGCATCCGCCGGCGCAGTTCCCTGCGCTCGCGCCGTACCGTGCCGCGCAGCCCGAGCCGCGCCCGCAGGCCCGCCCGGAACCCTTCCTCGGCGTGGATGCGGCGCATCCGCTCGACCTCCTCGCGGACCCGGTGCCTGGCCAGCTCGCGTTCCACCCGGGCGATGACCCTGCGGTCCTCCTCGTCGTCGCGTACCTCGTCATCGCCGGTCAGCCGCATGGCCCGGTGCGAAAGGGACAGCAGGAACGCGGTGAGCGCCAGCGTGATCACGATCGCGGTCAGGATCATGACCTGCGGCAGCGGGTCGCTGATGCCCTCCGAGCCGAACAGCCCCCGGATCGGCGGCCGCCCGGTGACCCCGCCGGACAGCAGGATGAACAGGTTGGCCCCGTTGCCGATCAGCACCACGCCGAGCACGATCCTGGTCAGGCTGCGTTCCAGCAGCAGGTAGATCCCGCTGCCGGCCAGCGTCGCCACCGTGGCGAGGACCAGCAGGTCCGGGCCGCTCACGCGGTGATCACCTCCTCGCCCTCCTCCTCGACCTGCCGGTCCAGTTCGTCGCCCATGGCCCGTAGTACGTCGAGCACCACGCCGATGACCACCAGATAGACCCCGATGTCGAAGGCGAGCGAGGTGACCAGGTGGATCTCGCCGAGCACCGGCACCCGCCAGTGCAGCACCGTCTCGTGCAGCACGCTGCCGGTGAGCGCGAGCCCGGCCAGCCCGGTCACGGCCATCACTCCGAGGCCCGCGCCCTGGCAGACGCCGGGGCCGATCGGCATGGCCTCGGCGAGTGCGTAGCGGTCCCCGGCCAGGTAGCGGACGGTCAGCGCGAGCCCGGCCACCAGCCCGGCGGCGAACCCTCCGCCGGGCGTGCCGTGCCCGCTGAACAGCAGGTAGATCGACAGCACCAGCATCGGGTGGAAGATCAGCCGGGCGACCACCTCGAACATGATCGACCGGCGTTCGGGGGACAGCGTCTCGCTGCCGCGCAGCCAGGTCGTGGCCGCCGCGTCCTCCGGTGGCTCGCCGAAGGAGCGCAGGCCGGGCAGCGACCAGGTGCCGCCGGGGGCCTCGACCGTCCTCGGCAGCCTGGGCCGGCGGCGCACGAAGATCAGCCCGGTCACCCCGGCCGCCGCGATGAGCAGCACCGAACTCTCCCCCATGGTGTCCCAGGCGCGCAGGTCCACCAGGGCGATGTTGACGATGTTGGCCCCCCCGGCCTCACGGGCGGCCTGCGGGTAGGCGGCGGAGATCGGGGCCTGGGTGCGGGCGTTGATGGCGACGTACCCCATCGCGGCGACCAGCAGGCCGGCCGCCACGCCGAGCGCCGCGTTGACCCGGCGTATGCCGACGTACTGGCGTTCCACGAACCGGGGCGGCAGCCTGCGCAGTACCAGCACGAACGCCACCAGCGTCACCGTCTCGGTGAGGAACTGCGTGAGCCCCAGGTCGGGCGCGCCGTGCAGGACGAACATGGTGGCCGTGCCGGTGCCGGTCACCGCCGCGCACAGCACCGCGGGCATCCGCCAGGACTGGAGGGTGGTGGCGAACGCGGCCAGGCACACCAGCCCGGCCACGACGATCTCCGCAGGGACGTACCAGATGCGCGCCGCGCCCGGCCAGGGCAGCCCCGACATCAGCGCCGCGCCGGGCAGCACCAGCAGCGCGAACAGGATGTAACGCAGGTAGACCGGCAGCGAGCCGCGCTGGGTGAACCGGGTGGCCTGGTCGGCGGCGAAGTCCAGGCCGCGCATGATCAGCCGGAAGGTGCGCTCGGCGTCGATCGGCGGGTGCAGCCGGTCCTGCACACGGGCCACGAAGAACCGGGCCGGGAACAGCGCGACCCCCACGGCCAGCACCACGGCGGACAGCAGCAGCGGCACGGTGAACCCGTGCCACAGCGCCAGCGGCTCGTCCGCCGCTCCCGCCGGATAGGCCATGCCGTACCCGGCGAGCCACCCGTCGATGACCGGCGCGAGCGGCCCGAGCAGCAGGCTCACCACCGCGAGCAGTACGACGGGCCCGGCGAGTACCGCCTCCGGAGGGTGTACCGCGACAGGCTCGATCCCCTTGTCCGCGAACGCGCCCCACACGAACCGCACGCTGTAGGCGACGGTGAGCGCCGACCCCGCCACCAGTACCGCGAGCACCGGCGGATCGGACGGGAAGGCCGCGAACGCCGCCTCCTTGCCGACGAACCCCGCCAGCGGCGGCACCCCGGCCATCGACGCCGTCAGCAGCACCGCCGCCGCGCAGGTGATCGGCATGGACCGCCCCACGCCGCCGAGTTTGCGCAGGTCGCGGGTGCCGGTGGCGTGGTCCACGATGCCGACGACCATGAACAGCCCGGCCTTGAACACCGCGTGCGCGATCAGCAGGTACGCCCCGGCCTGGGCGGCGGCCCGGCCGCCCGCGCCGAGCAGCGCCGTCAGGAACCCGAGCTGGCTGACCGTGCCGAAGGCCAGCAGCAGCTTCAGGTCGTGCTTGCGCAGCGCCCGCCACGCGCCCACCAGCATGGTGGCCCCGCCGAAGACCAGTACGACCGGCCGCCAGACCGGATCGGCGGCGAACGCCGGGGCCAGCCGGGCCACCAGGTAGACCCCGGCCTTGACCATGGCCGCCGCGTGCAGGTAGGCGCTGACCGGGGTGGGCGCGGCCATCGCGCCGGGCAGCCAGAAGTGGAACGGCACCAGCGCCGACTTGCTCAGCGCGCCCACCAGGATCAACGCCAGGGCGACCGACACGGCCGGGCCCGCGGGCGGCGCGGCCAGGATCTCCGAGATCCGGAACGTGCCCGCGCGCAGTCCGAGCAGCACCAGCCCGCCGAGCATGGTGAGCCCGCCCGCCGCGGTGACCACGATGGCGGTGAGCGCGGCCCGCCTGCTGGTGCGGTCCTCGGCGTCGTAGCCGATCAGCAGGTAGGAGAAGACGGTGGTGAGTTCCCAGAAGACGTAGAGCAGGATGAGGTCGTCGGCCAGTACGAGGCCGAGCATCGCCCCGGCGAACGCGGTGAACTCCCCGGCGAAGGCGGGCAGCCCCGGCCCGCCGGGGGTGAAGTAGCGCCCGCAGTACACCAGGATCAGCGCGCCGATGCCCGCGACGATCAGGGTCATCACCAGGGCGAGGGTGTCCATCCGGAAGGCGAGCTGGACTTGCAACCGGGGCACCCACGGCACGACCTGCTCGTGCGGCACGGGCACGGCGAGCGCCCACAGGGTGACGGCGGCGGGCACCAGCGCGACCAGCCAGAACGCCCGCAGCCCCAGTGTGCGCAGCGCGGTGGGCGCGAGCACGGCGGCGGCGAAGAAGGCGGCCACGGCAAGCAGCATCCGCTCAGTTCACCTACGCCCCCGCGCCCGGAACAGAACCGATCAGCCGCCTCCCCCGCGAAACGGCCGAACCCGGCGATCGTAACCGCAGGTCCCGGCCCTCTCAGCTCAGGCTCGCCGACCCAGCGCGACAGAGGCGGTACGCAGGAGAATGGCGGGGTCGGTTTCCGGGGCGTCGCGGATGACGGCCACGTCGAGTCCGGCGTCGGCGAGTCCGCGCAGGTGGCGGGCCGCGTCGTCGATGGTCCCCGCCGCGGTGAAGACGTCGAGCAGGGCGTCGTCCACCAGGTCGGCGCGGGGCGCGCCGGAGCGCCAGCCGGCCCGGAAGGCGGCGCAGCGCTCCGGGTCGAGCCCGGCGATCCGGGTGATCTCGTGGTCGCCGTGCACGCCCAGGTAGGTGGCGACCCCGGCGCGGGCGCGGGCGCGGGCGGCGGCCGGGTCGGCGTCGTCCACCGACAGCCCGACATATGCCGAAAGTTCCAGCTCGGCGCCGACGCGCTCGCGTACCGAGGCCACGTACGGCGCCGACGACAGGATCGACAGCAGCAGCCCGTCGGCCCGCTCCGCCGCCATGGCGAGCGCCCGCGGCCCCTTGACGCCGAGGACGATCGGCGGGCGGGTGCGCGGCGGGGTGAAGGCCAGCGCGGCCTCCACCCGGAAGTGCTCGCCGTGGTGGCGCACCGGCTCGCCGGTCATCAGCGCGCGGACCAGCTCCACCGACTCGGTCAGCCGCCCGATCGGCCGGTCGAACGGGATGCCGAGCTGGTCGCTCATCCAGCGCGGATTGCTCGCGCCGAGCCCGAGCACCGCCCGGCCCTCGCTCACCTCGTCCAGCGCGGCCAGCTCCATGGCGATCAGCGCGGGGTGCCGGGTCCAGGGGTTGATCACGCCGATCCCGATCCGCACCCGCCCCGTGACCGCCGCGATGGCCCCGGCCAGCGCGAACGCGCCGCGCTCGCAGTAGTCCTCGGTGATCCACACGGTGTCGCAACCGGCCTGCTCGGCGGCCCGCGCGACCCGTACGGCGTCGCCCGCCGTACGGTGACCGGAGATCGAGAACGCGAGCCTCACCCGAGCGCCCGGTCCATCGCGTCGGGGGTCGGTTCCACGACCTGTACCGGACGCAGCCCGGCGGCGGTGGCCCCGACGTCCTTGAGCCCGGTGGACGAACCGATCAGCACCACGTCGGAGCCCGCCGGGACGCGCCCGGCCAGTTCCTCCAGCGCGGCGAACGTGGTGATCGAGGACGCCTCCAGGTACAGCCCGGCCTCCCGGCCGAACCGGCGCTGGGCGTCCATGATGCGGTCGTTGTCCGGCACGCCGACGGTCAGCCCGTCGGTGGCGCGCAGCGCCGCGAGGCCCTGGTAGGTGCCGAACGGCGAAGCCGTCGAGAACGCCACCGACGGCGTGACCGGCACCGGCCCGGCCACGTCCAAGCCCTTGGCCAGCGCGTCGCCGTACGGGCCGAACGGCTCGGCGGCCACCAGCCGGGGCAGCCGGTCGGTCACCCCCAGGGCGACCAGGTCGGCGAACCCGCGCCAGATCCCGACCAGCCCGTCACCGTAGGACACCGGCACCACCACGTAGTCCGGCACCCGGCCGAGCTGCGCGGCGATCTCGTAGGCGATGGTCTTGTAGCCGTCCACGCCGTACCCGAGGGAGCCGACCGGCGGGCTCGCGTGCCCGGACAGCGGCAGCCAGCCGCGTTCTTCGACCAGGCGGCGCATCAGCACCCACCGGTCGGTGTGGCGTTCCAGCGCCACCACGCCGGCCCCGTAGACCTGCATGAGCGTCTTCATCGTGTCCGGCACGGAGGCGACCGTCAGCACCACGCAACGCAGTCCGGCGCGGGCCGCGTAGGCGGCCACGGCCGCCCCGTGGTTGCCGGTGCTGGCCACCACCACCGCGGGCGCGCCCAGCTCGGCGGCCTTGGTCACCGCGACCGCGGCCAGCCGGTCCTTGTAGGACCAGGTCGGATTGCGGGTCTCGTCCTTGAGGTGGACGGACGCCAGGCCCAGCCGCTCGGCGGTCCGGGGGAGAGCGACGAGGGGAGTGCCGCCCTCCCCCAGACTCACCGCGGGGGTTTCCTGGGAAAGCGGAAGGAGCGCCCGGTACCGGAACAGCCCCGGCCGGCCGTCATCGACGGGCAGCGCCCCGATGGCCGGGATCTCGTAGTCGGGCAGCACGTTGGCCGGTACGCCGTCGCGCTCGCACGCCGGGCAGCCACGGCCCATCAGCGCGACGCTCGGGTCGGGGTAGGCGGTGCCGCAGCGCAGGCACGTCAGCTTGCCAAGGTAACGGACGTCGCTCATGCCGCCACCACCGGAAGCGCGCGGGGGGAGCGGGTGAACCGCTCGACCCCGCCCGAGGTGACGACCAGGGCGTCTTCCACCATCATGCCGCCCCACCCCAGCTCATAGTACGGCGTCTCGAAACAGAACGTCATGCCGGTGACCAGCGGCGTCGCGGCCCCAGGGGCGATGATCGGCGGCTCGTACACCGCGGTGCCGATGCCGTGGCCGCAGTGCTGGCGGCGGTACGGATCGACGCCGCCCCGGCGCACCGCGCGCATGGCCACCTCGAAGACCTCCTCGGCGGGCACGCCGGGACGGGCCAGGGCGAGCTGCTCGTCCAGTCCGGCCAGGATCGCGGCGTAGCGGCGGGCCTGCCGTTCGCCGGGCTCGCCGAGTACGGCGGTGCGCCCGATGTCCGACCAGTAGCCCTGGTAGACGCATCCGACGTCGAACCGGGCCAGCTCGCCCGGCCGCCACCGCCGCCCGGTCGGTTGCGCGTCGGCCAGCGCGGTACGCGGGCCGGTGGTCGCCACCAGGAACCGCGGCTCGGCCCCGCCCGCGACCATGGTGGCCGCGACGACCGCCGCGAGGTCGCGTTCGGTGACGCCGGGCCCGGCGGCGGCCAGCGCCGCCGCCACGGCGGACTCGGCCAGCCGGGCGGCGTACCGCAGCAGTTCGACCTCGCCGGGCAGTTTCACGCCGCGCACCTCGGCGATCCAGGCGGTCGCGTCCACGGCCGGGACGTCGAGCAGGCCCTCCTCCGGCCCCTCCACGGCGTACTTCAGCCGCGGCCCCACCGCGCCCACGGCGGTGGCGAGCGCCGCCGCGAGCCCCGGGTGCCGGTCGGCGGCCAGCGCCAGGGGGGAACCCGCCGCCGACTCGAAGTAGAACCGGCCGTAGGGGATCAGCCTGTCCTCGGGGACTCCGAGATCGGCGGCGGGAGCGGTGTCGGCGGCCGGGCAGACCAGCCACAGGTCGTCGCCGGTGACCACGGCGGCCATCCGGTGTGCCCGGAACAGCGGCGTGGCCACGGCCCGGTAGCCGGTGGCGTAGAACACGCTCTCCGCGCTGGTCAGCACCACCGCGTCGAACGGGGCCTCGGCCAGCGCGGCGCGCAGCCGGGCCAGCCGTTCGGCGGCGAGCCGGCGTTCGTCGATGTCCGGGATCTCCAGGGGGGAGTCGATCAGAGCCTCCTTCACATGATCACCTCACTGAACTCCGTCATGGCGTCCAGCGTCTCTTCCACCGTGTTGGCCGCGAACAGCAGCCCGGCCAGCGTGTTCACCCCGGCCGCGCGATACTCCTCGATCCGCTCGGCCACGCTCTGCGGCGTGCCGATCAGGTTGCGCGCGGCGAGGTCGGCCACGCCCTGGTCCTTCAGCGTCGTCTTGGACAACGACACCATGTGCGTGTGGAGCTGCGAGGCCCGGAACTTCCGCCACGCCCCCTCCTGGGTGGGCGCGACGCACACCGCGACCTGGAGGGCCACCTCGAAGTCGGCGGGCAGCGGGCCGCGCCCGGCCGCCTCGGCCTGGGCCCGGATCTCGGCGAGCCCCTTGGCGGCCTCCTGCGGGGTCAGGCAGGCGGGCAGCCAGCCGTCGGCGTACAGGGCGGCGCGGGTCTTGGAGCCGGGCGCGTTGCCGCCGGACAGGATCGGCAGCCGGGCGACCGGCTTGGGGTAGGACTCGACGTCCTCGAAGTTCACCCAGCGGCCCCGGAAGCTGGCCCGGCGTTCGGTGAACAGCGCGGTCAGCGCCCGCAGGGCCTCGGCCGCGTGCTGGCCCCGGTTGATCGGCACGCCGGGGTTCATCGCGGTGAACTCCTCCCGGTACGCGCCGATCCCGACGCCGAGCACCGCCCGGCCGCCGGACAGCCGGTCCAGGGTGGCGGCCTGTTTGGCGGCCACCACCGGGTTGCGGAACGGCAGCACCATGATCGCGGTGGCCAGCCTGATCCGCCGGGTGAGCGCGGCGACGTAGCTGAGGTAGGCGAACGGGTCGTAGTAGCGCGGCGGTTCGGTGAACTCCGCGCGGACGTACGCCTGGGTGGTGACGTGGTCGTTGCCCCACACCGAGTCGAAGCCGAGCCGTTCGGCCTCGACGGCCAGCCGTACGGCCTGCTCGGCGTCGGCGTACGGGACCGGGTACATCAGCCCCTCGGTGCCGGTCGGCACCCCGAGCCCGAATCTCATGACTTCCCTCTCTGAACGGCGGGCGCCGCCTGGCCGCGCGTGGCGGCCTGCACCGCCAGGCCGAGTACGGCATAGCAGACGAACCCGTACACCAGCCCCTCGATCGCGTCCGCCAGCAGCACGTTCGTGAACTTGGACAGCACCGCCGCGATCAGCCACGCCGCCAGCGCCTCCACCCGGATGGCGGGCGCGGAGGCCAGCAGTTCGCGGCCCGTGCCCCGGCGGGCCAGCACCCAGAAGTGCGCGATCATCACGCCCGCGAACGGCGGCGCCACCAGCGCGATGACGTTGAGGAACGTCAGGAACGAGTCGGCCAGCCCGGCGAACGCCACGGCCACCGCGATCACGATGGCCACCACGTTCCACACCGGCTTGCGGATCGGCAGGCGCAGGGAGTTGGACGCGTTGGTGAAGGCCAGCGAGGCGGAGTAGAGGTTGTTGTCGGCGGTGTTCCACAGCGCCAGCACCAGCATCACCGCGGCCGGGGCGAGCAGCCCGAGGCCCTGCATGACCAGCACGAAGTTGCTGTTGCCGACCTTCATCGCGGAGACGGTGGCGATCGTCTCGAACACCCCCGCGCCGACCACGAACCCGCAGAAGCTGGAGATCAGCACGTCCCGCGGCCGGGTGGCGTAGCGAGAGACGTCGCCGATCAGGGCCGCGCCGGTGACCCAGGTGGCGATGACCGCGCCCACGGCGGTGGCGAACCCGATCGGCACCGCCGGGACGTACGCGAACACGTCGCCGAACCCGCCGTCGCCGCCGCCGATCTTGACCAGCGCGACCAGCGCGATGGCGATCTCGATCGGCACCGCGATGGCGGAGAACCTGGCCAGGCCCTTGATGCCGAAGATCGACGTGGAGGTGATGGCGACCGCGAACAGCAGCACGAACGCCCACGAGGGGATCGCCGGGATCAGCTTGTTGACCGCGCCGCCACAGGTGTCCATCAGCACGCCGATGAAGCCCATCGCGATGACCCCGAGCAGCAGCGAGACCAGCACCGCGCCGTGCCGTCCGAAGACCGCGCGGGCGGCCAGGTAGCTGGACAGGCCGGTGCGGTAGCCGACCAGCCCGACCAGGGCCGAGACGGCCACCAGGACGAGGTTGCCGACCACGATCGCGGCCATTCCCTCGCCGAAGCTCGTACCTCCGCCGACGACGCCGCCCACCAGGAAGCTGCTGACGCTGATGTTCCAGCCGATCTGCACGATGATCATCTGGGTCAGCGACTTGCGCCGTTCCCGCGGAACGGGTTCCAGGGCGTGGTCGTCGAGGTCGGTGGCGAGCCGGTGGCGGCCCGCCGCCTCTTCGCTCATGGGCGGTCCTTTCGCTGGGGGCCTGTGATAATCCATAGTCAGATAGTGCCTGGCGACCCCACTACGTGGACCGACGTGAATCTGGTAAGGGGGCGTTTGTGGATCTGGCACAACGGGCCCAGGTGCTCCACCAGCAGGCCGACGAGATCGCCGCGACGCTCGTGTCCGCCGTGTGGGGCCATCTGCCCGGCTACGACGACGCCCGGATGGACGTCGAGGACCTGTCGAACGTGGTCGCGCTCAACGTCCGGGCGCTGCTCACCGCCGTGGCCGCGCGCCGCCTGCCGCGCGGCGAGGAGCTGGCCCCGGCGGCGGCCCTCGGCCAGCGCCGGGCCATCCAGGGCGTGCCGGTGGAGGGCGTGGTCGCCTCCTGGCATGCGGCCGAACGCGAGCTGCTGGAACGCTTCGCGGCGGCCGGCCCGCCGCTCGACACCGTGGGCCTGATCGACCTGTCGCACCGGCTGGCCTCGGCCACCGACACGCTGGCCGAGGCGTCCATCGACGCCTACCGGACCACCCGCACCGAGTCGGCGGGCCACCTGGACCAGATCGCCACCGACCTGGTCTCCCGGCTGGCCGGCGGCGAACCACTGGACCCCGCCGACGTCGAGGAACGCGCCCGCCTGGTCGGGGTGCCCGCCCAGGTGCCGCACCGGGCGGCGGCGATCGGGCCGCCCCCGAACGCCGGGGCGCTGGCCCTCACCCGCGCCCAGCGGATCATCCTGGACGCGGTGACGCCACGGCTGCGCAGCCGGTTGCTGGTCGGGGCCCGGGGCTCCACGCTGCTGCTGGTACTGGCCGACTCGCCGGGCATCGCCGACGCGTTCGCCCGCGCGGCCACCCGCCCGGGGGTGCCGGAGGGCCTGGTGATCGGCCTTGGCGAGCCGCGTCCCCGGCTGGGCGAGGCGGGCGGGTCGTGCCGGGAGGCGATGTCGGCGCTGGAGGCGGGCCTGCGGATGCGGGCCGACCGGGTGGTCGTGCCGTTCGAGCGGGTGGTGCCCGAGGTGCTGCTGCTCGGCAACCCGCTGGACGCCCGGCTGCTGGCCGACACCATCCTGCGTCCGCTGCGGCCCAGCCCTGCGTTGATCGAGACGCTGCGGGTGTTCCTGGCGGCCGGGTTGTCCACGCGGATCACCGCGCAGCGGCTGTCCATCCACGAGAACACCGTCAGCTACCGCATTCGCCGCATTCTCACCCTGCTCGGCGCGGGTTCGGCCGCCGAGCTGGTGCGCCCGGACATCCTGCTCGCGCTGCGCGCCGAGGAGTTGCTGCCGTGCGACGCGCCGCGCGTCACACCCGGCTGAGCAGGTCGTCGGTGAGCGCGCGCAGTCGTTCGGCGGCGGCGGGGGCGAAGGCGGGGCCGTCCATGGCGATCCGCTCGCCCTGCAATAGGCGCCGACCTTGTCGGCGGGCGGGTCGGTGAGCAGCGCCAGGATCGGCAGGACGGCCTCGTCCACCGGCCGGGCGCTCTCGCGCATCCGCTCGATCGCGGCCATGGTCTCGGCGTCGTACTCCCCGGGGAAGGGCCCGGCGAGCGACCTGCCCGACCTGCTGCTGCGCTCGGTGGTGTCCCAGGAATGGCACCAGACCGGCGGCGAGCACCCGTTCGTGGCGATGCTGCGCTCCTCCGCCCACGAACCCGCGCACCGGCGGATGCAGGAGCAGATCTGCGGCGGTTTCATGAAAAGCCTAAAAGAACTGGTCGAGGGCCCCGACCCCGCGCTGCGCGCGGAGCTGCTCGGGGCCCTCGTCCTCGGCATCAGCGTGGCCCGGTCGGTGGTCCGCTCCCCCGTCCTCGCCGATGCCTCCTACGACCAGATCGAGCCGTACTACCGGCGGCTCGCCGAAGCCCTCCTGGGCCCCGGGGATCGCGAGCGGTCAGCGCAGACCGGGTCAGCGCAGACCGGCGAAGAAGGCACGGACGTCGCCGATCAGTAGCGCAGGGACCTGGTGGGCGGCGTAGTGGCCGCCCTGGTCGTAGGTGTTCCAGGCGGCGATGCGCGCGTGGTCGCGCTCGGCGAACCGGCGGATCGACTTGAAGTCGTTGCCGAACTGCGCGAGACCGATCGGCACGGTCGTCGGCCCGGTGGGCGGCGTGGCCTTGGCGTCCTCGTAGTAGAAGCGCATCGAGGAGGCCGTGGTGCCGCACAGCCAGTGCATCGCGATGTTGGCCAGCGCGAAGTCCAGGTCCACGTCCTCGCCGAGGAGCTGCCCGAACCAGCCGGCCACGCCCGCCGGGGAGTCGGCCATGGCGTGCGCGAGGGTCTGCGGCTGCTGCGCCTGGAGCTGGTTGAAGGCCCCCATGTTCTCCCAGAACCACTGAAGGTGCGCGATGGCCGCCTGCTCGTCCTCGGTCAGGTCGGCCAGCTCGGCGGGGTCACCGGAGGGGAAGGAGAAGATCTGCGTGACGTGGACGCCCGCCACCCGGTCGGGGGCGATCCGGCCCAGCTCGGGGGAGACGAACGAGCCGCCGTCGTTGCCGACCGCGCCGTACCGCTCGTAACCGAGCCTGGCCATCAGCTCCGCCCAGGCGGCGGCGACGCGGTAGCGGTTCCAGCCGCGCTCGGTGGTCGGGCCGGAGGGGCCGAAGCCCGGGATGGACGGGATGACCAGGTGGAACGCCGTGGCCGGGTCGCCGCCGTGCGCCCGGGGGTCGGTGAGCGGGCCGATCACGTCCAGGTACTCCACGATCGTGCCGGGCCAGCCGTGCGTCAGGACCAGCGGGAAGGCGTCCGGCTCGGGCGAGCGTACGTGCAGGAAGTGGACGTCGTGACCGTCGATCTCAGTAATGAATTGCGGGTGGGCGTTGATCCGGGCCTCCGGCGCCCGCCAGTCGAACCCGTCGCGCCACCGCTCGACCAGCGCGCGGACGCGGCTCACCGGCACGCCGTAGTCGCCGCCGGCGCCGGGAAGCTCCTCGGCGAAGCGGGTGCGGTCCAGCCGCGCCTGGAGGTCGTCGAGGTCGGCCTGCGGGATGTCGAGACGGAACGGCTTGATCACACGAACTCCTTGAATTTTCCGGAACGGAACGTTCTACTCTCACTCTAACAGAACGGAATGATTCGTTCTACTGCTACTCTGGGAGGTATGAACGCACCCATGAGCGGGCGCCGGGCGCAGGCGGCGCGCAACGACGAGGTGATCCTCCAATCCGCCCGGGCCGTCTTCGTCGCCGACCCGAGCGCCCCCATCGCGGCGGTCGCCGAGCACGCCGGAGTGGGCATCAGTGCCCTCTACCGGCGATACCCCTCAAAGGAGGAGCTGCTTCGCAGGCTCTGCCTGGACGGGCTGAAGCGCTACAACGCCGAGGCGGAGGCCGCGCTCGCCGCGCTCACCGGCGGCGGCGACCCGTGGACCGCGTTCGAGGGGTTCCTGCGCGGGCTGACCGACGCCGACACCCACTCCCTGACCCAGAACCTGGCCGGCACGTTCACGCCCACTGACGACCACATGCGCGAAAGCGCCCGCGCCGAGGAGCTGAACACGGCGCTGTTCGACGCGGTCAAAAGGGCCGGGGTGATCCGCCCGGACATCGAGCTGAACGACCTGACCATGCTGCTCGAACAGCAGACCGCGATCAAGATCGGCTCACCCGAGCGGATCTCCGAGCTGCGGCACCGCTACCTCACGCTCACGCTCGACGCGTTGCGCGCCGGCCCCGCCCCGGCCACGCCGCTGCCGGGCAGCGCGCCCACCGCGCGGGAGCTGGGCGAGCGCTGGATCCCCCGGCACAAGTCGTAGCCCTCGTGGGTCTTACCCTGGACCTCGGAACGGCCCCGGATATGATCGGCCGGTGGCCGAGACGCACGATCTGGTGCTCCGTGGCGGGCGAGTCCTCGATCCGGAGACGAATTTCGACGCCGTGGCCGACGTCGGCGTGACGGGAGACGTCATCACCGGCGTCTCCACGACGCCCCTGCACGGCCGGCGCACGCTCGACGTACCCGGCCTCGCCGTGGCGCCCGGCTGGATCGACATGCACAGCCACGCCCAGACGCTGGCCGGGCACCGGCTCCAGGCCCTCGACGGCGTCACCACCGCCCTTGAGCTGGAGGCCGGCGCCACACCGGTGGCCGAGGCCTACAACGAGGCCACCGCCGAAGGCCGCCCGCTCAACTTCGGCTTCGCCGCCTCCTGGACCCAGGCCAGGATGGCGGTCATCGGCGGCATGCCGCCCGGCGGCGGCATCGGCTCGACGCTCGGCCGCATCGGCGACCCGCGCTGGCAGGCCCCCGCCACCGGCCGCGCGCTTGAGGAGATCCTGGCGCTGCTCGGCGGCGAGCTGGCCAACGGCGCGCTCGGCATCGGCATCCTGATGGGCTACGCGCCCGGCGTGGCGCACGAGGAGTACGCGGCGGTGGCCGGGCTGGCCGCGGCGGCGGGCGTACCGACCTACACGCACAGCCGTGACCTGGTCGAACGCGTGCCCGACATCCTCATCGACGGGGCCGAGGAGCTGACCAGGGTGGCCGCCGAGACCGGCGCGCACATGCACTACTGCCACGTCAACAGCACCTCCACCCGGCAGATCGACCGGGTGCTCGGCCTGGTGGAGAGGGTCCGGGCGGAGGGCGCGCGGGTGTCCACCGAGGCGTACCCGTACGGCGCGGGCATGACCGGGATCGGCGCGTCGTTCCTGGCCCCCGAGCGGCTGGCCGAATGGGGCATGACGCCCGCTTCCATCGTCTACACGCCGACCGGGGAACGCGTGGCCGACGCCGCCCGGCTGGCCAGGCTGCGCGCCGACGACCCCGGCGGGCTGGCCATCATCCACACCCTGGACGAACGGCTGCCCGCCGACCGAATCTTCCTGGACCGGGCGCTGCTCGCCGCAAGCACCGTGATCGGCTCCGACGCGATGCCACTGACCTGGACCTCCGGCGTCCCCGACCCCTATGCCTGGCCGCTGCCCAAGACCGCGGTGACCCACCCGCGCACGGCGGGCACGTTCTCCAAGGTGCTGCGCCACTACGTACGCGAGACCGGGACGCTCTCGCTGCTGGAGGCGGTCTCCCGGGCCAGCACGCTGCCCGCCCGGGTGCTCGGCGAGTCGGTGCCCGCGCTGCGCCGCAAGGGGCGCGTCCAGGTCGGCTGCGACGCCGACCTGGTGGTCTTCGACCCGGCCACGGTCACCGACCGGTCCACCTACGAGGACAGCACGCGGCCCTCGGCCGGTTACGCACACGTGTTCGTCGCGGGCGAGGCCGTGGTGAGCGACGGCGAACTCGTACTGTCGGCACTGCCCGGACGTCCGATCCGCCGCTGAGACCGGCGATCCGGTAAACGAACCTTTAGACTCCGATTAGCGAATTTTAGAACGGTTGGCGAAGCTTCATGGTCGGTGAAGCTTCAGAACGGTCGGCGAAGCTTCAGACGACGACGCGGGAGGTCGCGGTGAGTCATCCGCCTCCCGGGTACTATCCGTGGATCCCGGCGCAGCCGCCGCCGGAGCCGCCGCGCCGCGAGATGCCCAGGCACCTGGCCATCGCCCTGGTGGTCATCGGGGTCATCCTGGCCGTGCTGTCGGTCGCGGGGGCGCTGGCCATCGTCTACACCGGCGGCATCACGCAGACGACTCCCACGCCGGTGGCCACGGCGGAGCCCGATGTGGGGCAGGAGTTCGTGCCGTCCGATCCGGAGGTGTCCGATCCGTCGCAGCCTGCGGCGGGACAGGTCGCGGTGCCCGATCTTTCCGGGATGGACGGGGCCACGGCGCGGGCCACGGTGACGCGGCTGGGGTTCACGTCCGTCACGGCGCGGGGCACGGACGGGAAAGAGGTCGCCCAGGAGGGTCAGTGGCGGGTGGTCGCGCAGTCACCGGCCGCCGGGCAGCAGGCCACCACGGACACGCCGATCGTGCTGATCCTCGCCGGCAACGCTCAGCAGCCGCCCGCGCAAGAACAGCAGCAGCAGCCTTCCGCGCAGAATCCTTCCCAGAACCAGCAGCCTGTGAATCCGCAGCCGTTGGGTCAGCGGCCTTCGGATCAGCAGCCTTCGGATCAGCAGCCGCAGTCCGCGCCGGTCGGGTTGCGTACCGAGTCACACCCCCGTTACGCCACCTGCGAGGAGGCCAACGCCCACGGGTACGGCAACTACCGCAAGGACGAGCACCCGGAGTACAAGTGGTACGTCGATCGCGACGGCGACGGCGTGGTCTGCGCGTTCTGACGCCGGGGTTCAGTCCTTCAGTCCTTCGGGCGCGAGAACAGCTCCAGATGCGAGCAGCGGGTGCAGCGGAACGCGTCGATGATCCAGCGCGGCTTGCCCATCCGCCGCGCCCCGCCGAAGATCCCGCGTTCCAGCGGACCGGCGATCCACCGCCCGTACCCCTGGGACTCTCCGTTGTCCTCGATGAAGCCCGGCTCCAGATCGGCACCATCGCACTGGGTGCATCGCATGCGCTTACTCTGACAGGTTCCGGCGTCTCCGACGAGAGGGCGATTCGGGCCTGCCCCGGGCAGGCGTGATCACGACCCGGCGGGCGGCGCGGGGCGGCGCGCCCGTCACATGCATGATGGCGGCCCGCCCGGGCAGGGTCAGGAACGCCCTTCACGGGGCGGCAGGTGGGTGTCGAGCCAGTCGAGTTCGGCGAGCAGGCGGTCGGGTGGACCGGCGAGGGAGGGATCGCCAAGGGTGAAGTCGAGAACATCTCGGGTGGCCTGGTAGCGGGTGGCCGCGAGGAGCCGGGTGCGGACCACTGGGTCGTATGCCGCGCCGGCCTCGATCACGGTGGTACGGGCCAGGTCGGCGAGGTGGGCGGCGAGGGTGTGCGCGCGGCGGAAGCCGCGCCGCCGTACCGGGGAGCACAGCCAGCGCACCGGACCGGCCACGGCGCCCGGACCACGCCTGCTCACCAAGCCCCGCAGCACGCCTGCCAGCGCGCCGGGCAGCGCCGCCTCCCCGGCCCGCCGACGGCACTCGCTCTCCAGCGCGGCCAGCCGGTCGACCCGGGCGCGCAGGCGGACGAGCAGCAGCCGCGCGAACATCTCGGTGAGCTCCTGGTGGCGGCTGATCAGGCGGGGCTCCCAGGTCGTGCCGCGTTCGACGGTCGGCACGTCGGGCCGGCCGCCGACGACCATCTCATGGGCGCTGACGGTACAGGCGTAGGTCAAGGCGAGAGAGACGTCTCGGGCGCGTTTCTTCGGCTGAACCTTCATGATCGTGCATGTGGGTGAATGCTGCGTACAAGGACGATATTCATGGCCCTCCTGAGGGATATGCTGCGCGGATGGCCGTCATGGCGGGGTAGCCGGGTACCTCAAGTATCTCAGGTGTTGGACGACTGTGCAGGCGACACCCCTCTCAAAGCACCGCAAACGCCTGCGGCACACCGTCGGCCTAAGGGCCGGGCGCCGGGGTAAATGCGCAGGTACACGGCCTGAAAAGGGGAACGGTATGCGCGCCATAACGGTAAAAACCAGCCAGCCCGGGTCACTCCGGGTCGAAGAGGTTCCCGACCCGGTGCCGCACGAGGGCGACCTGCTGGTGCGCGGGCTCGCGCTGGGCGTCTGCGGCACCGACCGGGAGATCGTCAACGGCGAGTACGGCTGGCCGCCGGAGGGCGCGGACCGGCTCATCCTCGGTCACGAGTCCCTCGGCCAGGTCATCCAGGCCCCCGAGGGCTCCGATTTCGCGCAGGGCGACCTGGTGGTGGGCGTGGTCCGCCGCCCCGACCCGGTGCCGTGCCCCGCCTGTGCGCGCGGCGAGTTCGACATGTGCCGTAACGGGCGTTACGTGGAGCGCGGGATCAAGCAGATCCACGGCTTCGGCAGCGAACTGTGGACCGTGGAGGCCGACTACGCGGTCAAGCTGGACCCGGCGCTGGCGCGGGTCGGGGTGCTCATGGAGCCCGCCACCGTCCTCGCCAAGGCGTGGGACCAGATCGAGCGGATCGGCGCGCGGGCCTGGTACGGGCCCAGATGCGTACTGGTCACCGGGGCCGGGCCGATCGGTCTGCTGGCCGCCATGATGGGCCGGCAGCGCGGGCTCGAAGTGCATGTGCTCGACCTGGCCGAGAAAGGGATCAAGCCCGCGCTCACCGCCGAACTGGACGCGACCTACCACACCGGGACGATCGCGGACGCGGTCGGCGAGGCCAAGCCGGACATCATCATCGAGGCCACCGGCGTGGGGCGGCTGGTCTTCGACGCGATGGCGAACACGGCGGCGGCCGGGATCGTCTGCCTGACGGGCGTGTCCGCCACCGGGCGCCCGCTCCAGGTGGACGCCGGGTCGATCAACCGGGACATCGTGCTGGAGAACGACGTGGTGTTCGGTTCGGTCAACGCCAACCTGCACCACTACCGGCTCGCCGCCGAATCGCTCGCCAAAGCCGACCACGGCTGGCTGGAGCGGATGATCACCCGCCGGATTCCGCTGGAGCAGGCTCAGGAGGCGATGGCCCCCAGGCCCGACGACGTCAAGGTGGTAATCGATCTGACCGCGTGAGTTCGGGGGTGGCGCTGCGCCGTGTCGGTCCTGGATGCAGGATTGGTCGAGTAAAGCCAGCAATCGGGCGAATAGATCGAGTAGTCGGTCGAGTGACACGGCGACAGAGCGAAACGGCAAGGAGCCGATATGGCGGACAAGGCAGTCATCGGAGTGACCGGCCTCGCGGTCATGGGCCGCAACCTGGCCCGTAACCTCGCCAGGCACGGGCACGTGGTGGCGCTGCACAACCGGACCGCGGCCCGGACGAAGGCGCTGGTCGAGGAGTTCGGGCACGAGGGCGAGTTCGTGCCCGCCGAGACGGCGGAGGAGTTCGTCGCCTCCCTGGAACGCCCGCGCAGGCTGGTCATCATGGTCAAGGCGGGCGCGCCGACCGATGCGGTGATCGAGGAGTTCGCCCCGCTGCTCGAACCGGGCGACATGATCGTGGACGGCGGCAACGCGCACTTCGCCGACACCCGCAGGCGCGAGGCGGCACTGCGCGAGCGCGGCCTGCACTTCGTCGGGGCGGGCATCTCCGGCGGTGAAGAGGGCGCGCTGAACGGCCCGAGCATCATGCCCGGCGGTTCCGCCGAGTCCTACCAGGCGCTTGGCCCGCTGCTGGAGAGCATCGCCGCCACGGTGGACGGCACGCCGTGCTGCGTCCATGTGGGCCCGGACGGCGCGGGCCATTTCGTGAAGATGGTCCACAACGGCATCGAGTACGCCGACATGCAGCTCATCGCGGAGGCGTACGACCTGCTCAGGCAGGGGGCCGGGCTGGCGCCGACGGAGATCGCCGAGGTCTTCAGGTCGTGGAACTCAGGGCGGCTCGACTCCTACCTGATCGAGATCACTGCGGAAGTGCTCGCGCACACCGACGCGAGGACCGGCAAGCCGTTCGTGGACATCATCCTCGACCAGGCCGAGCAGAAGGGCACCGGCCGCTGGACCGTACAGACCGCGCTCGACCTGGGCGTACCGGTCAGCGGCATCGCCGAGGCGGTCTTCGCACGGTCGGTGTCGGGACACGCCGAGTTGCGGCAGGCGGGCCACGGACTGCCGGGGCCGCGCGCCGTACCGGGGGACGTGTCACCGGACGACGTCGAGAAGGCGCTGTACGCGTCCAAGATCATCGCTTATGCGCAGGGGTTCAACCAGATCCAGGCGGCCGGCGCGGAGTACGGCTGGGATATCGACCCCGGCGCGATGGCGACGATCTGGCGGGGCGGCTGCATCATCCGCGCCAAGTTCCTGGACCGCATCCGGGGCGCCTACGAGTCCGACCCCGCGCGCCCGACGCTTCTCACCGACGACCACTTCACCCACGCCCTCGGCGACGCCCAGGACGCCTGGCGCGGCGTGGTCGCCACCTCGGCCCGCCTCGGCATCCCGGCCCCAGGCTTCGCCTCGGCCCTCGCCTACTACGACGCCCTCCGCGCCGACCGCCTCCCGGCCGCCCTCACCCAGGCCCAACGCGACTTCTTCGGCGCCCACACCTACCGCCGAGTGGACACCGAAGGCTCCTTCCACACCCGCTGGGAGTCCGGCCGAACCGAAGAACCCACCAATTGATTCACGTGAAACATCCCTCGCCCCCTCCGACCTAGCCCAGCCCATCGGGCCGGGCCGGACGGGTCGCTGAGCCCGGTCGGCTCCTACGGACCGGCCGGGTCGGGCGAATGGTACGCCTCGCACGACCCGACCAGTCCGCATGGAAGGGCTCGCCCCAGGTCGCGGGCATCGAAGCGGGCCGCCCGGATCGGGGTCGGCCGCATGGACGGGGTGGCCCGGAAGGCCCATCCGCATCGGATCGGCGGACAGCCCGCAGCACCCGGAGGGGACACCAGGTCCGAGCAGCCCGGAGGGCCATCCGCATCGGGCGACTCGCGCCGACCGCATGGATCGCGGGCATGAGCCAGGTCGGATCGCCTGTCGGCCCGGGACGCACGGCAGTGGACGTGACCCAGTGGCGGGCGACCTAGTGAGCTCACCGGCACCGCCCCTATGGATCGCAGGCAGGTAGGTCGGACGACTTCCACCGCCCCGGAGGGACAGTGAGACCGGCGACCCGAAGGGCTCGCCAACATCCAGCGGCTCCCACGGACCACATAGAAGCTCCCATCAAGCGGGGGCAGGCAACTCGCACGACCCGGACGGAAGGTGGGACCGGGCGGCCCGAAGGGCTCGCCCGCATCGGGGGACAGGGCGGCCCGGGGGTTCGCCCGGATCGGGCGGGCCGAGGCGGTTGTGTGGATCGGACGACAGGGGGATGACCGGGCTTCCCCGGCTGACCTGCCGTTATTCAAACGATCTACGCTCGCGCGATCTTTACCCGGCGTATGCCAACGTCAGCGGAGAAAACATCGGTTCTGTGATGGGCTTTCTCCTCTGAGGTCGGATGCGAAGGGCGGCGGCTGATCGCGAGGGGGCGGCGGCTTATGCGGAACGGGCGCGTCGGCAGGCACAGTGCCGCGAGTAAGGGGTTCGGTGCGGGCAAGGGGTTCGCGCTCACCGCCGGGTCCGCCGTCCTCTGGGGGCTGGCGCACCTCGTGGCCAGGCGCGGGCGTACCGGGCTGGGTCTGGTGGCCGCACAGGCGGCGGTGGTGATCGCGGCCGTCGTACTGGTCACGGGACACCGGGCCCGGCTGCTCACCCTGGCCGTGCAGCCCGGCTGGCTGACCGGCCTGGCCGCCGCGCTGGTCGCCGTGGCGCTGGCCTGGGTGTCGGTGATCGTGTGCTCGTGGCGGCTGGTACGGCCCGCCGACGAACCGGCCGGGCCGCTGATGACCGCCATGGTCGGCCTGCTGTGCCTGGTCGTCGCGACACCCACCCTGTTGATGGCCCGGCTCGCGTACGTGTCCAGCGACCTGGTGACCAGCGTGTTCGCCCCGGGCGAGCGCAGCGGCCCGGACGCGTGGGCCGGACGCCGCCGGCTGAACATCCTGCTGCTCGGCGCGGATTCCGCCACCGGCCGGTACGGCGTACGCACCGACAGCGTCACGCTCGCGACCATCGACACCGTGACGGGCCGTAGCATGCTGTTCGGCCTGCCCCGTAACCTGCAACGCGTCCCGATGCCGCCCGGCCCGGCCAGGGCCCGCTTCCCGTGGGGCTTCAGCGGCACGCCGCCGCACACCCCCGGGCTGCTCAACGAGATCTACCAGTACGCCGAGGAACACCCCGAGATCGTCCCCGGCGCGCCGCGCGGCCGGTACGGCGCCACACTGCTCAAGGAGACGGTGAGCGGCGTGCTCGGGCTGCCCGTGGACCATTACGTGATCATCGACATGCGGGGGTTCGCGCAGCTCATCGATGCGATCGGCGGCGTGACCGTCACGGTCAAGGACCCGATCATGTACGGCAGGCGCAACGAAGGGCACATCCCTGCGGGCACCCGCCACCTGTCCGGCGAGGCGGCGTTGTGGTTCGGCCGCTCGCGTACCGACAGCAGCGACTATGTGCGCATGTCGCGGCAGAAGTGCCTGCTCAACGCGGTCGTCCGGCAGGCCGACCTGGCCACGCTGCTGCGCAGTTTCGACGGGCTGGCCCACGCGGCCAGGCGGGCGGTGGGGACCGACATCCCGCAGTCGCTGCTGCCCGCGCTGATCGATCTGTCGGCGAAGGTCAAGGACGCGCCGATGAGCAGCGTGCAGTTCGTCCCGCCGTTGATCGACACGGCCTACCCCGACTACGCCCTGATCCGCCGCAAGGTCGCCCAGTCCCTGGCCGCCCTCGACCGCCCACCGGCCACCCCCACTGACTCAC
>NZ_POUA01000729.1 GCF_003236385.1 Spongiactinospora gelatinilytica | reverse complement strand
GGCCGGCACCGGCGATCTGCCAGGTGCGGGGGCGGTCGTCCGGGGCGAGGGTGACGGCCGGGCAGCCGTCGTGGCGGGCCAGGTCGCGGCTGACGTCATCCAGCAGGGCGTCGACGAAGTCGGCGGGGAAGGCGTCGAAGCCGATCCCGGTGTCCAGGTCGACGCTGTGGATCCACGCCTCGCGGGCCCGGAGCCAGGGGATGTCGCTCGCGGCGAACACGATGCCGGTCCGGTGCCGGATCCGCGTGGACCAGGCGGACTCCGGCAGCGCGGCGAACTCCTCGGCGAACCGCTTGCCGGACGCCACCGTCTCGTCGTACAGCTCTTTCGGAGTCTGCGTGGCGGCGCGGCGCTCGATGTCGGCGGCGCGGGACTCGTCGCTGGTGTACATGGGCGCCTCGACGCCGGTGCGGGCCCCGGTCAGCAGCCGGCCGAGCGCGTCGGCGGACCCCGCCAGGTGCCCGGCGACGTGGGCGCGGGTCCAGCCGGGCAGCAGCGAGGGCGCGGTGAGGTCGGCGGTGGCGACCTGCTCCTCGAAGAGCCGCTGCCCTTCCTCCACCCAGCGGAGTGCCTGTCCGGTTTCGACCATCGTGGGTCTCCTGTCATCGGTGCAGTGTCGGTATGACGGTACCTGGCCCGCTGTCGGTATCACCTGGCGATCATGATCTGTATCACCATGTGAGACAAATCATATCGCCGGCAATTCTTCCACCGCGCCTCGGGTGGCGATTGTCCGACCCCCCGGAAAGGGCCGGGAATTCGCGCCCGAACGGCCGGGGTGACAAATGCGTGAGCGTTTCGCGACCCACCGTGACGGAGGTGGACCGCCTGCTCGGAGAGGTGGGCCACCACCGGCGGCCCGGTGGGCCCGTCCCATATTTCATAATTTACTGGACGTTCTGGCCGTCCATATATAACGGATATACCCCTCAAGTGACCGCCAAAAGGGCAGGTCCTGCACCTCATGATCGGCCGATCGGGTTGTCAGCTTCCGATTGACGGCCAGTGGGTTGATGTGGTCGGCTCTAGAACTCCTGATTCTTCGGTCGATGCTCAGCCGACCCGCGGGGGGAATTCCACAGATGCCGCGTCTCCAGCGACACGTCTTGTCGCGTGTCCTTGCCATCGCGCTGGCCGCCGGCGCCGTGGCGGCCCTGCCCGCGCCCGCCCGCGCCGAGGCCCTGGAGACGTCTCGCCCGAGCGCCGCCAAACCCGAGATCGCCGCCAAACCGAAGATCGCCGCAGTCCCCGCGGTCCAGGCCCCGCCCAAGGCGGCGGTGAACGTGCCC
>NZ_POUA01000728.1 GCF_003236385.1 Spongiactinospora gelatinilytica | reverse complement strand
ATGCCCACCGCGGTCGCGGTGCTCGGGTGTGTGGCGGCGACCGCGGTGGGCATCGGGGCCCGCGTACAGGCGGTGAGCAGTGGGCCGGTGGCGGATGGTGTGCGAAGCGGCGCCACTGTCAGCGCGGAGATCGTGCTGACCGACGATCCTCGCACGCTGCGCGCGCAGGCCCGGTTCGGCGGGCCGCGGGTGATCGTGGACGCCGCCGTCGAGGCGATCGAGATAAGAGGGCGGAGGCACGCCGTCAGCGTGCCCGTCGTCGTGCTCGGTTCCGGCGACGGCTGGCGGGGCCTGCTGCCCAGCCAGCGGTTGCGGGTCAGGGGCAGGCTGGCGTCCGCCGACCGTTCCGGGCTGGTGGCCGGGATGCTCCTGGTGCGCGGCCGGCCCGTGGTCCTCGGCGGGCCGGACGACGTCCAGCGGATCGCCGGTGTGCTGCGGGCGGGGCTGCGTACCGCGTCCGGCGTGCTGCCCGCCGAGCAGGCCGGGCTGCTGCCCGGCCTCGTGGTGGGCGACGTCTCGCGCATGGACGAGAAGGTCGAGGCCGACTTCCAGGATGCCGGGCTGGCACACCTGCTCGCGGTCAGCGGGGCCAACCTCGCGATCATCGCCGGTGCCGCGGTGGCCCTCGCCAGGGTGACCTACATGCCGCTGCCCGTACGCGCGGTGCTCGCCGCAGTGGCGATGCTCGCGTTCGCGGTGGTGGCACGGCCCTCCCCGAGCGTCCTGCGGGCGCTGCTCATGGGGCTGGTCGCGGCCGTCGCGCTGGGCACCGGCCGCTCCCGCGACGGGCTGGCGGCGCTGTCGGCCGCCGTGCTGCTGCTCATCCTGTTCGAGCCCTCCCTGGCCCGCTCCTACGGCTTCGCGCTCTCCGTCTGCGCCACGGCGGGCATTCTCGTGCTCGCCCCGCGCTGGCGCGATCGGCTGGCGGGAAGGCTGCCGACGTGGTTGAGCGAGGCCGTTGCCGTCCCGGCCGCGGCCCAGGCGGCGGTCGCCCCGGTCCTGGTGCTCATGTCGGGCGAGGTCTCCCTCGCGGCGGTACCGGCCAATCTGCTGGCGGGCCCCGCCGCCGCGCCCGCCACACTGCTCGGCTTCGTCGCGTCGCTGGTGGCCCCGTTGCACGCCGAGGCGGCGACCTGGGTCGTGCGACCCGCCGGGGTGGCGGTCGGATGGATCATCACGGTGGCCGATTGGGCGGCGCGCCTGCCGTACGGGGCGGTGCCGTGGCCGGGCGGGGTGGCCGGGATCGGCCTGCTCGGGGCGGTGGCGGTCCTGCTGGTGGCGCTCCTGCGC
>NZ_POUA01000727.1 GCF_003236385.1 Spongiactinospora gelatinilytica | reverse complement strand
GAACGGCAACGCCGTCTGACGGCCTTGTCGTGCCTGTACCGACGCCATAGGTGCTCGTCGGGCTGCTGGAGGGAGGTCGAGCGGCAGTTGGAGTTGCTGCGGCGCAGCGCCTTGCCGGGGCGGGCCGCCCGAGCGGGAGGGTGGCTTCATTGGATGTGCTCCCGTGGAGGTGGATGGCCGCTTTGCTGAAACGGGTCGTGGACCTTGGCGTGCGGCACTGCCAGACCGTGGCCCTGCTGCTCCCCTTGGGCGCCTGCCAGGGCCGGGCCGGGTTCTTCTTCTGGCCGCTCTCCGGGCCCCGCCGATCGCTCCCAGCGCCTTGTAGACGATCACTGCTTTGATCAGGCGTTTGAGGAGATTGGGCTGGGTCTGCTGCCAAATACTGCGCGCCACCCAGCCGGGGATCTTGATCAGGACGAAGAGAATGCCGATCAGGATCAGGGCGTCGATGGCCTGGCTGGCGACCGGCTGGGCCAGCACGGTCTCGGCCGTACCGGCGTCTGGCCGGGGTGGGGTGAAGACGTCGGTGGCCTGGGTCAGGTACACCTTGAAGGCGAGGATCAGCGCCAGTGCCTGCAACACCTGGATCGCCAGGACCCCGGTGAAGCCGCGCCACCACAGCCGGGCGATGCCCTCGGTCTGCGGAAGTGCGTGGCACAGCAGCGCGAGCGGGGCCGCGATGATCAGGAACAGCAGCAGCGTGATCCGGACGAACGCGATGAAGGCCAGCACGATCCCCAGCAGCACCGCCACGCCGGCCATCAGCACCAAGAACAGCAACGTGCTCTCGGTGTCGGTGATGAGGCCCGCGACCTTGCCCGCGAGCAGATCTCCCGCCCGCCGGCCGTCCACGCCCTGGCCGAGCAACGCTGTCACCAGGTCGTTGGCCAGTTGGACCGCGTACTCGCAGACGGTAAGCGAGAAGTTGACGGCGATGGCGGCGACCACCAGGCGCGGCGCGATCTCCTGGACCGTGGTGGAGGTCTGCACGCTGCCGTAGGACATCACGATCACGCCGCCCGCCAGCGCGAACAACCCCAGCAGCGCGTTGGCCATCAGCCGGACGTGATCGGACAGCTCGCGTACTCGGGCGAGCATCGACGGCGGAGGCGAGGACAGCAGAATCCGGCCCACCATGACGAACGCCGGATTGATCGCCTCGACCACCAGCCGGGTGAACCAGCCGTTGACCGCCTGGTTGACCATGCATCCGACGTCCATCCACCCGCATCCGCCCGAAGCTCCAGGCGCGGGCACGTTCCCCTGTGGGGCGGGGAGGGGGCTGACCACGGG
>NZ_POUA01000726.1 GCF_003236385.1 Spongiactinospora gelatinilytica | reverse complement strand
GTTCGAGCGGTATCTGCGGTTGGAGCGGGGGCTTTCTCAGCACACGGTGCGGGCCTATATGACCGATCTTGCGGGGTTGATGGGGCATCTGCGGGCGGCCGGTGCGGAGAACCTGGCGGGGTTGGACATCGTGGCGCTGCGGGCCTGGCTCGCTGAGCAGCATCGGGCGGGGCTCGCGCGGGCGACGTTGGCACGCAGGACGGCGTGCGCGCGGGTGTTCTCCACGTTCGCCCATCGGCGGGGCTGGCTGGCCGATGACCCCGGGCTGTTGCTGGGCACGGCCAAGGCCGGGCGGACGCTGCCGGCCGTGCTCGGGCAGGAGGAGGCGCGAGCCGTACTTGACGGGCCTGAAGGGGAGGGGCCGAAGAGGCTGCGCGATCAGGCGATCATGGAAGTGCTCTACGGCACCGGGATCCGGGTCAGTGAGCTGTGCGCGCTCGACGTGGACGATGTCGATCGCGACCGCCGGACGTTGCGGGTGCTCGGCAAAGGCGGCAGGGAGCGTACGGTGCCTTTCGGGGCTCCGGCGATGCAGGCCCTGGACGCCTGGTGCGTGCAGGGAAGGCCGCTGTGGCTCCGCGAGCGGAGCGGGCCGGCGTTGTTCCTCGGGACCAGGGGAGGGCGTATCGACCCGGGGACGGTACGGCGGGTCGTGCACACCCGGCTGGCCGCGGTGGAGGGCGCTCCCGACATGGGCCCGCACGGGTTGCGGCACACGGCGGCCACCCACCTGCTCGAGGGCGGGGCGGACCTCCGCAGTGTTCAGGAGATCTTGGGACACGCCTCACTCAACACCACTCAGATCTACACCCATGTGTCCATAGACCGGCTCCGGAGCGCCTACCGGCAGGCGCATCCACGAGCTTGAGGAGGGCGGCGGCCAGAGCGGGAGCAGCCGCACCGGGGCGAGCCCCATGAGCAGCAGCGGGTCGAGGTAGTCGGTGCCGCTGCGCAGTCCCCAGTGCAGGCAGGAGACCGGGCAGTGGGCGGGGCCGCCGGTCGACGACTCCCCTGACTCCTCGATGACGCCGAGCACGTCGCCGGCGGTCACCGTCTGGCCGCGCCGCACTCGCGCCCGGACCGGCAGGTAGGTGCTTCGCAGCCCGCCTTCGTGGAGGACGGTGACCACCCCCCGCCCTCCCACCGGCCCGGCGAAGCCCACGGTGCCAGGTCCGGGGGACCGGATCATGTCGCCCGGAGCGGCCTGGAGATCGACGCCTCGATGCCCGGCGAGCCAGGGCTGCGCGGGAGGCGCGAAGTGCCGGAGGATTCTCGGCCGCCCTGTCACGGGCCACG
>NZ_POUA01000725.1 GCF_003236385.1 Spongiactinospora gelatinilytica | reverse complement strand
CCTCCATGGGCGTCCGGGACCGCACCCCCTCGCCGGTATTCGTGCGAGCTGCCAGTCTGGATGTCATGGCAGAGGAGCAGATTCCGCAGATCGGCCCGTGTTACGCGTGCGGACGCGCGTTCCGCTTCGATCCCGGGGAGGTCGTCATGTTCGCGGTCGATCCGCAGACCGGCCTGCCGCCGGGCTTCTCCGCGCTGGGCACGCGGCGCGAGCCCAGCGCGGAGGAGGTGGCCAGGGCGGTCGAGAAGCCGGTCTGTCCCGGCTGTGTTCAGCGGGCCGAACGCTACGCGGCCGAGACGGAGACCCCGCCCTCGTGGCCGACCTGGCCCTGATGCCTGAGCGCGGCTCAGCGGACCGACCGGATCGGCACGATCAGTAGCGATCCGGCCAGCGCCAGCAGGCCGCCGACGGCGTACAGGGCCGGGTAGCCGCCGAGGCCGCTCACCACGAAGGCGGCCGCGAAGGGCGCGACGACTTGCGGTGCTGGAGTGGATCGTACCGCCGTCCCACCAGGCGTGGCAGTGGCTGAACAACATCCACAGCTTCGGCGGCGGCACCACGCGCGGCCTGGCCGAACGGCGGGCCGAACTGGCCGTGCGGGTCCTCGGCCGGATGCGGGAACTGGGCATCCGGCCCATCCTGCCCGGCTTTTCCGGCACGGTCCCGGACGGCTTCGCCGAGCGCAACCCCGGCGCGCGCACCGTCCCGCAGGGCAAATGGTTCATGGACGTCGCCGGCCCGCAGCGGCCCGACTGGCTCGACACCTCCATGCCCGCCTACGCCCGCGTCGCCGAGGCGTTCTACCGGCACCAGCGCGAGCGTTTCGGCCACCACAACGCCTGGGCGGTGGACCTGCTGCACGAGGGCGGCATCCTGCGCGTCCGAGCGAAGCGAGGCCGATTGCGCGCGAAGCGCGAGAACCGGCGGAGGCGGGCGTCGGCGCGTTGGAGAGGGGCGTTGGTGGTCGGTGCCGGGTACGGCGGGATGGCCCTCGCGAATCCGTGCCCTCGGGGGTGCGGGTTACGGCGCGTGGCGAGGGCTTGGCGTAAGCGGAACTTCCTCGGGGGCAGTGGCGTCCCACTGAGTGGTGTCAACGGGAACGTTCAAATCGGACATCGCGCAGGCCGGCCAATTCGGTGCGGACAGGTTCCACCGCTCGGCAGGGCGCGATCCTAGGGTCTGGCTGCGTACTCAGCCCAGCGGCACCCGGGGCGAGGCCATGGACACCCGACGCGGGCATCGGTTCGGGGCGAAGCAAGTATCTCAGGAGGAAGGTTGGGGAGGCGTCGGGCGGGGGCGCGG
>NZ_POUA01000724.1 GCF_003236385.1 Spongiactinospora gelatinilytica | reverse complement strand
CGGCGTCCGGCGTCAGGTGGGAGTACACCGAGCTGGTGATGGTGGCGTTGGCGTGCCCGAGCCGCTTGGACACCTGTTCCAGGCCCACTTCAGGAATGGCGTTGCTGGCGTGAGAGTGCCGCATCTCCTTGATGCCAGGCTCCTTGTCCAGCCCACGCGCCTCGGCGTTGGCGCGGACCTTCCGCCAGCGGTGTTCCCTGAAGTTCGCGTTACGCCACAAGACGCCACCCCGCGTGCCCGGGGCGGGGAAGACCAGCGCCGTCGCCTGCCGCCCTTGCACACGCTGTCGGAGCATGCGTAAGGCTGTGGCCGGCAACACGATGGTGCGGACGCGTGCGGGCTCTTGCCCTCAACGGTTTCGATGTAGAGCATCCGGTTCTCATCCTCGCGGACCACCTGGTCCACCGTCACGGTGCCCGCCGTGAAGTCGATGTCGCACACCCGCCGCGCGGTCAGTCCCCCCAGCGCAGGCCGGTGGCCAGCAGCATGAGGGTGATGTCGCCGGTGTCCTGGTCCACCTCGTAGGCGCACTCGATCCATACGGCGATCTCCTTGCCGAAGACCAGCTTGTCGGCGGTGACCGTCTTGCCCTTACGTTCGGGCAGGACGACCTCGCGGCACGGGTTGTGCCCGATGTACCTCTTGTTCACCGCGTACTCGAAGACAGGGGCGATGACCGTGCCGTGAATGTTCATGATCGTCTTCGCCGAGTACAGCCGCTGCGTCTTCTTGCCGTACGTCTTGGACTGCATGTAGGTGACCCGGCCCTGGATCGCCTCATCGGTGAAGTCATCGACCGGCACCCGCTCCAGGGGGCCCGAAAGCAGCCCGCTGGGCAACACGACGACGGCGGGGTAGACGTGCGTGGCGAGGTCACGACGATACTCGGCCAGGGTCCGGCGCTCGGCGTTGACCCGCTTGCGCAGGTACTCTTCGGCCACATCTCGGAAGACCCGGACGTCGGTGGGCTTCGGTACCACGCCCAGCAGTTCGGCGAATGCCGGGTTCTTGTATGGGTCGCGGTATCCGTTGGCGACCAGCGCGCCGCGGAACACCTTCGCCTTGTCCAGGTCGTCGTCAAAGGTGTAACCCTCGCGGGGGCCTGTGCGCCGGCCGCCTTCGCGCCACGCGACGCGGTACGAAGTCTCGCCGCTCACGGAACCATCGGTCCCTTCGGTCGGGGGAGGTTCCGGGAACCTAGGGCCCGACAAGCGTCCTGCCTCGGCAGGCCACGCGGCCATGGGGTCCGGAAACGCGAAACCGCCCCTGACCCGGGTGGGTCAGGGGCGGTTTCGCAGATGTGGAGGTGGCGGGAATTGAACCCGC